>QHRX01000286.1 GCA_003221455.1 Candidatus Rokuibacteriota bacterium | reverse complement strand
GCACGCGCGCCCTCGGCGCGGCCACACCGCGCGGTCCGTGACCCTCCTCTCCAGCCCGCAGGACCCGGCGCGCAGCAGTGCGGTCGTCCTGAGGGCATGCCTCGAGAGGCGCGCGTCCCGCCGGCGAGCGGGCGCCCGATCACGGCGCCACCCGCGGAATCGCGTATAGTAGCGGCGATTCGGGACGCTCCAGCCGGAGCCTGCCCGCCGACCCCCGCGGGACCGGGAGATCACGATGGCACGGACGTGGCGGTGACCGTCCTCGAGTTCAGCCTCCTCGTCTGGCTGGGCGCCTTCGCCGCCGGCTTCCTGGGGGCGCTCACCGGGCTCGGCGGGGGCGTCGTCATCACGCCCTTGCTCACGCTCGGGTTCGGCGTCGACATCCGCTACGCGATCGGCGCCTCGCTGATCTCGGTCATCGCGACCTCCTCGGGCGCGGCCGCGGCCTACGTCAAGGAGGGGTACTCGAATATCCGCATCGGGATGTTCCTCGAGGTCTCCACGACGGTCGGCGCGCTCGTCGGCGCGTTCCTGGCCGGGATCGCCTCCACGGCGGCGATCGCGGTCGTCTTCGGGCTCGTGCTCCTCTACTCGGCGTACCTCGCCGAGCGGCCTCGGCCCGAGACGACGGCCGCCGAGCCACCGGATCGGCTGGCGAGCTTCCTCCGGCTGCACGGCAGCTACCCCACTCCCGACGGCCCCCGGGCCTATCACGTGCGCCACGTGCCGGCGGGGTTCGCGCTGATGTTCGTCGCCGGCGTGCTCTCCGGACTCCTCGGCATCGGCTCGGGCGCCGTCAAGGTGCTGGCGATGGATCAGGTCATGCGGATCCCGTTCAAGGTCTCCACGACCACCAGCAACTTCATGATCGGCGTGACGGCCGCCGCCGGCGCCGGCGTCTACCTGCGACGCGGCTACATCGATCCCGGCCTGGCGATGCCGATCGTGCTCGGCGTCCTGCCAGGCGCGATGGCGGGCTCCCGCGTGCTCGTCGGTGCGAAGATCCGCCGGCTGCGCCTCGTGTTCAGCATCGTCGTCGCCGTGCTGGGCTTCGAGATGCTCTACAAGGGTCTGACGGGGCGGCTGTGACGGAGACGCAGCGGCCGCGGTGGACCGACAAGCGGGTCGAGCAGGTCGTCGGGAATCTGCTGCGTGCCGGCGTCGGGCTGGCGGCCACGGTGGTGCTCATCGGCGGTCTCCTCTACCTCATCCGTCACGGCGGCACCTCGCCCCACTATGGCGTGTTCGAGGGCGAGCCGGCCAGCCTGCAGAGCCTCGAGGGCATTGTGCGCGCGGCGCTCCGCGGACAGAGCCGCGGTATCATCCAGCTCGGGTTGGTGCTCCTGATCCTGACCCCGATCGCTCGCGTCGCCTTTTCCCTGTTCGCGTTCGCGCGGACGCACGACTGGGTCTACGCGTCCGTCACGGCGATCGTGCTGGCGCTCCTCGTCTACAGCCTCCTCCTGTGAGGGGCGACTCGGGGCGGCTCCGCGCCGCGCTGCCCCTCCCGACGGGTGCGGCCGGCCCGGCCGCGCCCGGGGAGCCTGGAGGGCGCCGAGTGGGCCCCGTGGCCGAGGAGCGGGCCGCCTGAGGTAGCATGAGGCCACCGTGACCGACCCCATCACCGTGTCCGTGGTGCAGCACCGGCTGGAGGCGATCGTCCAGGAGATGGGCGAGGCGATGCTCCGGACCGCCTACTCCCAGATCCTCAACTCGAGCCGGGACTTCTCCACGGCGGTCTTCGACGGCGAGGGGCGGCTCGCCGCCCAGGCCGAGCACGTGCCGATCCACGTCGGGGCGCTGCCATGGGCGGTGGCGGCCATTCGCGACTTCTTCACGGACCAGGTGCGCCCGGGCGACCTCTTCCTCCTCAACGACCCCTACCACGGGGGCAACCACCTCCCGGACCTGACGGTGCTGCTCCCGGTCTTCGTCGACGGCCGGCCGGTGTTCTGGTCGATCAACCGCGCCCATCAGCACGACATCGGCGGCGCCACCCACGGCACCTACAACCCCGGCGCCACCGAGATCTGGCAGGAGGGGATCCGGATCACGCCGCTCAAGCTCTACGACGCGGGCGAGCTGCGCGAGGACGTGCTCACGATGCTCGCGACCAACGTGCGCCATCCGCGCGACTTCCGGGGTGACCTGCGCGCGATGATCGGCTCGGCGCGCGTCGGAGAGCGGCGGCTCCTGCGTCTCGTCGAGGAGTACGGGCTCGCGAGCGTCACCGCCGCCGTCGGCGAGATCCTCGACGGCGCCGAGCGTCAGGCGCGCGACTGCATCCGGACCTGGAAGGACGGCGTCTTCCGGGGCGAGGCGCTGCTCGACGACGACGGCCACGGGGAGACCGACATCGCGATCCGGGCGACCGTGACCAAGCGGGGAGACTCGCTCACCGTGGACCTCTCCGAGTCCCACCGGCAGGTGACGGGCTTCATCAACTCGTCGTGGCCCAACACGATGTCCTCCGTCCACATGGCGCTCGCCTACCTGCTCGACCCGCGCACGCCGAAGAACGCGGGCACGTTCCGTCCCGTCACCGTCCGCGCGCGGCCGGGGACGATCGTCCGACCCAACCCGCCGGCGCCGGTCACGCTCTGCACGAACCACTGCGCCCAGGACATCGCCGAGGCCATGCTCAAGGCGCTCGCGCGCTCGTGCCCGGACCGCGTCATGGCGGGCTGGTCCAAGCGCTTCCGCATCGCGCTCCAGGGGGTCAACCCGCGCACCGGGCGCCCGTTCATCTGGCACCTGTTCCACGCGCGGGGTGGCGGGGGCGCCTCCGCCGCCGGCGACGGGTGGCCGACGGCGGGCGAGGGCCAGGCGGCCGGCGGCATCAAGTTCGGGAGCATCGAGGTGACGGAGACCCGCTTTCCGCTCTTCTTCGCGCGTCACGAGTTCCGCCCCGACTCGGGCGGCGACGGCCGGTTCCGGGGTGGCCTCGGCTCCGTCCTCGAGCTCCGGATGGAGACGACGGCGCCCGCCCGGGCCAACACGGCGGGCGAAGGGGTCCGGTACCCGCCCTACGGGCTCTTCGGCGCCGCGGAGGGGACGACGCACCGCTACCGGCTCGTGTCGAAGGGA
>QHRX01000173.1 GCA_003221455.1 Candidatus Rokuibacteriota bacterium | reverse complement strand
TGCGAGCGCGGCGATGACAACGCCGATCAGCCCGACCAGGTTCACCTTGAGGGAAAAGCCGAGCGTCAGGGAGACGAAGCGGAGGTCGAGGGTGGCCGGCGTCGTGAGCCCAATCGTGGGGCCCCGTGTCAAGACGTCCTGGACCCAGCCCTCCCGGAGCAGCGCCCCGAGCAGCTCGCCCAGGAGAGAGCCGACGACGAGGCCCGAGACGACGACGAGAAGGATCAGCCCGACCCCGCGCTGGGCCGGCACCTAGCCGACGATCAGGGGATGCCGGTCGGTGATGATGCGGTCCTGCCGCGCGATGGCCTCGCTCAGGAACTTCGGGAGGTTGAACGAGTGCAGGTGGGCCGCCCCCCCCCAGTACTCGACCGGGCCCCGGATCCGCTCGACGAGCAGCCGGTCGATCGTCTCGAGGGACTGCCGCCGGGGATCCCCGCCCTTCGAGGCGAGGATGAAGCCCCACGGGGTGCCAAAGCACGACACAAACGCCTGGTAGCCGGCGACGACGGGGAACACCTCCCGCAGTGTCCGGTGGACGGCTGCGAAGAATTGCGTCTCGCCGACCTTGGTCATCCCCGCCTGCATGGTGATGGCACCCCTGGCCGTGAGCCGCTCTCGGAGCAGCGTGTAGAACTCCTTCGTGAAGAGCAGGCACGCCGGGCCCTCCTCGAGGGGCTCGACGAGATCGACGATGATGAGGTCGAACCGCTCGTCGGTCCGCTCCAGGTAGGCGCGGGCGTCCTCGTGGCGGAGTTCGGTGCGGGGGTCGTCGAACGCGCCCTGGTGCATCTCGGGCAGGTGCTGACGGCAGAGGGCGACGACCTCGTCGTCGATGTCGACCATCACCGCGCGCTGGAGCGAGGGGCACTTGAGGATCTCGCGGAGCGTGGCCCCCTCGCCGCCCCCGATCACGAGGGCCCGGGTGGGCGGCAGGTCGACGGCCAGGAGGCCCGGGTGGACCAGCGCCTCGTGGTAGACGAACTCGTCAGCCTCGCTGCTCTGGATCCGCCCGTCGAGCACGAGACACTTGCCGTACGAGGCGGTCTCCATAATTTCCACCTGCTGGAACTTTGTGCGGGCCGAGACGATCGTCCGGACGATGGCGTGCATGTGGCCTTCGACGGGCGTGGTGGTCTCGAAGAACCACTTGTAGCTCTGCGGGTTGATCAACCGCTTCAGGCCCGGGCCACGGCGGCGCCCCGGTTGGACAGGAGCCCGCCCGCCTGCAGGAACATCCCCCGCTGCATCTCGACCACGGAGGTACGCTCGGCGGCGAACTGCTCGACCAGGTAGCTGGCGGCGACCTCGGGTTTCAGCACGTCCCCGCAGGAGAAGATGTCGACCGCCGCGTAGCGGTATTCGGGCCAGGTGTGGATCGAGAGGTGGGATTCGGCGATGACGACGACGCCGCTGATCCCGAACGGGTTGAACTCGTGGAACACGACGTCGACGATGGTGGCCTGCGCCCGCCTGGCGGCTTCTACGAGCGCGCCCTTCACGGCTTCCAGGCTGTCGATGGCATCGGGAGCGCAATCAAACAACTCGAGAAGCAGATGTCGTCCGAGGGCGTTCAATCCCGTGGCCTCCCCTTTCGGCGCCTGCGCCATCTACCGCACTCTCCTGGCGACACACCGTACGTCGCCCTCCCACTTCCTCTCACTGCGCTCGCCCAGCCGCGACGCGGCCGCGAAAAAATTTTACTGAATAAAACTTCCTCACAGTAGGGTCAGAAATTTTCGATTGCAAGAAAATAATGCGGCTTTCCGACCGCTTCGGCGCCGGGAGTCGGGCAAAATTCCGCTTGCATTCGGTCGACCACCGGCTAAAGTGGGCTGAAGAACGAGACGGGCGCGGCCGCGCAGGCCGCGCGACGACGAAGGAGGCGAGAAGGGAGGCGCGAATGCGCAAGAAGGTCACCATGGCGGCGGCGACCGCCGGCCACGCGGAAGGCGGCAGCTGCCTCAACGCCTTCGACAACGCCCTGCTGGCGGCAGGCATCGGCAACCTCAACCTCGTCAAGGTCTCGAGCATCGTTCCCCCCGACGTTGACATCATCGAGCTCCCGAAGCTCACGGCCGGCGCCCTCGTCCCCGCCGCCTACGCGGCGATCACGAGCGACGTGCCCGGTCAGGTCCTGGCCGCCGCCGTCGGCTACGCGCTCCCGGACGATCCGGCCAAGCCCGGAGTCATCATGGAGTACCACGACCGGGCCGACCGGCAGACGGCCGAGCGGACGACCCGGGAGATGCTGGACGAAGCGTTCCGAGTCCGGGGTGAGACGATCCGCGAGGTGAAGGTCGTCGCGACGGAGCATACCGTTCTTCGGGTCGGCTGTGCCGTGGCCGCGATCGTGCTCCTGTCCGACGACGACCTCGCCTAGCGGGCCTCGGCCCGGTTTGAAGGGTGAGGCCAGCGTCGCCCCGGTTCATCGCCTGCGGGGAGCCCCCCGCTGCGGGCGGGATCGTCGTCTTCGGCATCCCCTTCGAGGGCCGGGTCAACCTCCGGAAGGGCGCCCAGGCCGGGCCGCGGGATCTCCGGCTCGCCTCGGACTCAATCGAGACCTACTCGGCCCTCCTCGGCCGGGATCTGGAAGACCTCCTCCTGTGCGACCTGGGTGACTGCGAGCTACCGGCCGACGCCGCGCCCCGGGTGCAGCTCGACGCCGCCCGCGACGAGATCGGACGCTGGTGGCATCCAGCACTCCGCCCGTTCATGCTCGGCGGCGACCATACCGCCACCGTCCCGGTGATCGAGGCGATCGCCCCCGCCCTCCCGGAGCTCCGGATCCTCCAGCTCGACGCCCATCCCGACACCCGCGAGGAGTTCCTGGGCGAGCGATACAACTACGCCTCGGCGATCGCCCGAGTCATGGACGTCGTGCCGGCCGACCGGGTGTACCAGGTCGGTATGCGGACGGGGTCCAGGGAGGAGTTCGAGCACCGGCGGCCGAACTTCTTCCCGGTGATGGCCGGGCACCCGCTCGACGTCATCAGGCGCCTCCTGCCGGAGCTCCAGGGCTACCCGCTCTACGTGACGATCGACGTGGACGTGCTCGACCCGGCGCACGCGCCGGGCACCGGCTCGCCGGAGCCGGGCGGACTCAGCGTTCCCGAGCTGATCGAGATCGTACGCGTGCTCGGCGCCGCCTCGGTCATCGGCGGCGACCTCGTCGAGGTCGCCCACGCCTGGGATCCGACCGCCCGCACCGGCATCGCCGCCTCCTGGGTGATCCGGGAGGCCCTCCTGGCCTGGTGGGGCAAATGACGGGGCTGCTCGGCGCCGGCCGGCCTAGGCCGGGGCGAGCCCGGCGTGGGCCGGGTCGCGCCGAGTCGTCATCGGGCGGGGCGGCCGTGACGGCGCCCGCTCGACGGGCGAGCCGGACAGGGCGAGTGACCGAGTCGAGACCCCACTATTCGGCGCCGCGGCTCTACGAGATCGCCTTCGACCTGAACCGCAAGGCCGAGGTCGACTTCCTCGAGGGCTGCTTCAAACGGTTCGCGCGGCGCCGGGTGCGTCGGGTGCTCGACATCGCCTGCGGCACCGGCCCGCATCTCCTCCGGCTGGCCGCGCGTGGCTACCGGATGTCGGGCCTCGACCTCTCGCCCGCGAACATCGCCTTCCTCGCCCGGCGGGCGCGCCAGGCCGGGTTCGAGCCCGACCTCCTCGTGGGGGACATGGCGGACTTCCGGCTCCGGGCGCCGGTCGACGCGGCGATATGCATGCAGGACTCGCAGGGGCACCTCCTCACCAACGAGCGGCTCCTGGCCCACCTGCGCGCGGTCGCGCGCGCCCTCCGCCCGGGCGGCCTCTACGTGTTCGACCGCTACATGACCTCGTCGTGGACCGACCCGGCCCGCCGGTGGAGCTGGTCCAGGCGGCGGGGGCGGCTGATCGTGCGCGCGTCGTTCTCGGCCCTCAACGACGTCGACCCCGTCTCCCAGGTCTTTCGGGAGCGGATGGAGCTCGAGGCGATCGAGAATGGCACCCGGCGCCTGTACCGCCAGAGCCACCTCTCCCGCATGGTCTTTCCCCAGGAGCTGAAGTCGCTGGTCCTGCTGGCGGGGCAATTCGAGTTCGTGCAGTGGTTCTTCGGCTTCAAGCCGCACCAGCTCCTCGAGCGCTCTCGCCACCCGCTGCTGATGGTCGTTGTCCTCCGGAAGAGGCAGTAGCCCGCGGCTCCGGCTCCGGCGCGCGGGGGGACGGAGCCGGACCCATCCCTGGATCTACGCGGGCGAGATCGCCGGGCTCGAGGGCGCTCCCGAGCCCGGCGACGCCGTCACCGTCCTGGACCAGGCCGACGCCCTCGTCGGCCGGGGGTTCTACAACCCCCGGGCGAGCCTCGCCTGCCGGATCCTGACCCGCCGGGACGAGCCGATCGATCCGGCCTGGTTCGCGCGCCGGATCGGCGAGGCCGCCGCCTACCGGCAGGCCCTCGACCTCCCAGGACAGGCCCACCGTCTCGTCTGGAGCGAGGGCGACGGCCTGCCCGGTCTCGTGGTCGACCGCTACGCCGAGGTCGTCGTGGTCCAGTGCCTGACGCTCGGGATGTCGCGGGCGCTGCCGTGGATCGCCGCCGGCCTGCGCGGGGCGGTCGGCGAGGTCGCCGTCTACGTGGCCGACGAGCCCGGCGCCGCCCGGCTCGAGGGCTTCGAGCCGCGACGGGGATGGCTCGACGGGGACGGGCCCGAGACCGTAGTCGTCGCCGAGGGCCCGGCCCGGTTCACCGTGCGGGTCGGGACGGGCCACAAGACCGGCCTCTACCTCGATCAGGCCGAGAACCGGCTGCGGGTCGCCCGCTGGGCGGCCGGCCGGACGGTGCTCGACGCCTTCGCCTATACCGGCGCCTTCGCCGTCCAGGCGCTCGCCGCGGGTGCGGCGCGGGCCCTCTGCGTGGAGTCCTCGCCGGTCGCGGGGGCCGGGGCTGCCGCCGACCTCCTGCTGAACGGGTTCAGCGGGCGGGCAGAGCTCCGAGCGGCGAACGCCTTCGACGAGCTGCGCCGGCTCGAGCGGGCGCGCGCGCGCTTCGGCCTCGTGATCCTCGATCCCCCGCCGTTCACCCGCCGCAAGGGCGCGCTCGACGCGGCGGCCCGCGGCTACAAGGAGATCAACCTGCGGGCGATGCGCCTGCTCGAGCGGGGAGGGATCCTGGCCACGTTTTCCTGCTCGCATCACGTCTCTCCGGCTCGGTTCGAGGAGGTGTGCCGGGCGGCCGCGGAGGACGCGGGGGCGGCGATGCGCACGCTCGAACCGCTCGGCCAGAGCCGCGATCATCCGGTCTTGCTAACGGTCCCGGAAACGCGTTATCTGAAGGGGCTGCTGCTGGAGAAGCTCTAATCGACCGCGGCGAAGGAGACCATCGTGAGAGAGAACACGCTGAAAGCGATCTGGGCCAGGGGCGACGCGGTGATCAACGGGTGGCTGGCGATTCCCAGCGCCTTCTCCGCCGAGGTGATGGCCCACCAGGGATTCGACTCCCTCACGGTGGACATGCAGCACGGCGTGGTCGACTATCAGGCCGCCGTCACCATGCTGCAGGCGATCTCCACCACCCCGACCATCCCGCTGGCCCGGGTCCCCTGGAACGACCCCGGCTTCTCCATGAAGGTGCTCGACGCGGGCGTCTTCGGGCTGATCTGCCCGATGATCAACACCCGGGCGGACGCCGAGGCGCTGGTCCGCGCGTGCAAGTACCCGCCGCTCGGCTACCGGAGCTTCGGGCCGGTGCGCGCGTCGATCTACGCGGGCCCCGACTACGGCGACCGGGCCAATGCCGACGTCCTGGTCATCCCGATGATCGAGACGAAGCAGGCCGTCGAGAACATCGACGACATCCTCAGCGTGCCCGGGATCGACGCCGTCTACGTCGGGCCGGCCGACCTGAGTCTGTCGCTCGGCTGCGCGCCGGGGCTCGACAAGACGGATCCGCCCGTGGTGGACGCCATCCGGAAGATCCTCGCCGCCTGCAAGCGCCACCGGATCATCGCCGGCCTCCACAACAACACCGTGGCGTACGCGCAGAAGATGATCAACGACGGCTTCCAGTTCGTGACGATCGCCAGCGACAGCCGGTTTCTGGCCGCGAAGGCCAGCGAGGAGGTGGCGGCACTCCGGAAGTCGGGCGTGAGGACCGGCCGCCTCCCCGCCTACTAAGGGGGGCCGGTGCCGCGCCGTCGGCGCCAGCGAGACCGGTCAGGACCCCGCCCCGCGGCCGTTGTCTGCCTCCTCGCGCTGGCCGCCGGCGGCGCCGGATGCCGCTACTCGGTCCGGCTGGCGGCGCCGATCACCGGCAGGATCGTCGACGCCGAGACCCAGCGGCCGATCGCCGGCGCCGCGCTGACCCTCAGCCGGGTCATCGACTGCGGCGGGCGGACCCCGGACGGCAGCGACAGCTGGTACTACTCGCTGGTCGAGACGACGACGGGCGCCACCGGCCGCTTCTGGATCGCCAGCCTGGCCGGACGCATGCCCTGCGCGGTCTGGCGGCGCTACGAAGAGCTGAACATCGTCGCCCCCGGATACCTGCCGACGGTGGCGATCGACGCGGATGAGTCCCCGCCCTCGGCCCGCTCGGTCCGCGGAGGCTCGTTCTCCCTGCGGCCGATCCGGTACCGAAGCGAGCTCGACTTCCTCCGCCGGCCGGCCGACGTCCCCGCCCGAAACGGACTCCCGCTGCCTCGAACGGGACCGGTCTGGGTGGGCGCCCTCGCTGCCGCGCGCCAGCGTCCGCCGCGCCCTGCCGGCCCCGTGGGCGTCTTCGCGTCGCGCTCGGCCGCGGCGTTCGAGCGCGTGACCACGGCGAGCTATTCGACGATCCCCGACGTCGCCCGGCGTCCCTGGGTCGTGGCGCAGAACGGCCTCACGGGGGCGTTCTACGCGTGGACCCCGCGGGGCGATCCGTCGCCGCTCCCGATGCCGGGCGAGGCCGGGCTCTCGCTCGTCGGCGGCAGGCTGGAGGAACCCGCGCTGCTGGCCGACGGCCGGGTCTACCTGCCGGCGACCGGAGGGTCGCTCGCCGATCTCGGCCCGGACCGCTGGGTCCCCCAGCCGCCGCCGGTGGAGCGTACGCTGGGCGCCGCGACCCTCGGGACGTTCATGGCGACGCTCGAGGCCGGGCGCCGGGAAGTGGCGCTGTACGACCTCGACGCCGCGCGCGCCGGCCAGACGCCGGGTGGGCGGCGGGGGATTACCCTCAAAGGGCGCTTCGGCGTCAGCGACCTGTTCGGGTCGGCCGCGCCGCCCGACTGCGTGACGCGGATCGGGGGCGCCGCCCCCGACAGCGCGTTCGTCTTCATCCAGCGCGCTCGGAGCCAGTCCCAGGTGTACCTCCTGCGCGGCTTCGGCGACGGCCCGTTGGTCCTGAAGGTGCACCGGGTGCGGCTCCAGGGATCGCTGGCGAGCCCCGTCACCGCGTGCGACGGCGGCCAGTCGGGAATCTACGTCGCCCTGGCGGATTCGAGCTTGGTCCGGATCGACATCCGGTTGCGGGAGAAGACGGCCGAGGGCGAGCAGTGGGTCGCGGAGGTGACACATACGCTCGCCGGGCCGAGCTGGGGAGCCCCGCAACCGGTCAGGTCGCTCGCGGTCGGCCAGCTCACGGGCGATCGCGGCGAGGACGCGTTGGAAGTCCTCTATGCCGTCGCGGGCGACGGCCAGGTCTACCGGTTTACCGCCGACCTCCGTCCGGACCAGCGCCTCGAGGCCGAGCCGCCGGGCGGACCGTGAGGCGGGAGAGGGGAATCCGGGCGAGACCTCAGCGCTGGGCGGCCGTCCGGACCACCGCCGCCAATTCCTTGAGCGTGAAGGGCTTGCCGAGGACCGGCGCCCCCTCGGCCTCGATCGCCTGGGCCTCGGGCGAGCGGGGGTTCCCCGTCATGAAGATGGTCCGGCGCGCCAGCGGCGCCGCCCGCACCTCCAGCGCCGCCCAGAACTCGCGGCCGTCCATCTCCGGCATCTTCAGGTCGACGAAGACGACGTCGTAGGCGCCGGCCCCGACGCGCGCGAGCCCGTCCCGGCCGCCGATCGCGACGTCCGCCGTGTGGCCGAGGCTCTTGAGCAGGCTCGCGAGCACGTCGGCCACGCGCCGCTCGTCCTCGACGAGCAGCACGTGGAGCGGCCGCGATGGGAGCGGGAGCTCCCGCGGCGGCGCCGACGACGGCGCCGGCCCCGCGATCGGCAATTCGAGGTGGAAGGCGGCACCGCCCTCCGGGCGGTTCTCGGCCCAGAGCCTCCCCCCGTGCTCGCTGACGATCCCGTAGGAGACGGAGAGGCCGAGGCCCGAGCCCTCGCCCGGCGGCTTCGTCGTGTAGAACGGGTCGAAGATCCGCGGCAGATGCTCGGGCGGGATCCCCGGGCCGTCGTCGAGCACCTCGACGCGGACGGCGCCCTCGGCGGGGCGCACGCGGACGGTCAGCACGCCCCGGCCGCGGGCGGCCCGCATCGCCTGGTGCGCGTTCTGGACCAGGTTCAGCAGCACCTGCTGGACCTGGTTGTCGTCGGCCCACACCGGGGGCGCCGGCGCGAAGTCGGGGACCACGCGGACGTTGTCGAGCTGGAACTGGTAGGCCTTGAGCCCGAGGACCCGCTTGATCTGGTCGGCCACGACGCAGAGCGTGCGCTGGGGCGGGTAGACCCGCGCGAACAGCAGGAGGTTCTGCACGATCCCCGCGGCGCGGGCGCTCTCTTCGGCGATCACGCGCAGGCGGTCGCGGACCTCCTCGCTCGGCGCGCTCATCGCCAGCAGCTGCACCTCCCCGAGGATCGTGGTCAAGGGATTGTTGATCTCGTGCGCCACTCCCGCCGCCAGCTCGCCGACGGCGGCGAGCTTTTCGGCGTGGATCAGCTGGGCCTGGGTGCGCTTGAGCTCCTCGAGCTGCCGCCGGAGTTCGGAGTAGAGCCGCGCGTTGTCGAGCGCGACCCCGATCTGATCGGCCGTCGCCTCGAGCAGCTGCACCTCGGCGGGCGTGAACGGCTCCGGGACCTGCCGTCCGAGCGACAGCGTGCCGAGGATGCGGCCCTGGGCGCGGATCGGGACGCACACGAACCCCCGGATGCCGTCGGCGGCGACGGCATCGCGGGCGGCGGCGAAGAGCAGCGGGGACTCCGTCACGGCCGTGAGGGTCAGCGTCTGCCCCGAGGCGGCGACGTGCCCGATCAGCCCCTCACCTATCGGCAGGGCCCGGTTGACGCCGCGCAGGCGCTCGGACAGCCCGCGGTCGCCGCGAAGCTGGAGCGTCGAGCCGTCGGCAGCGACGAGGTGCAGGCTCGAGATCTCGTGGCCGGTGACGTGCGTGAGCGCGGCGAGCGCGGTCCGGAGGACCTCCTCGACGTCGAGCGACCGGCTGAGGGCCGACGCCACGGTGTGCAGGATCTCGAGATGCCGGCTCGGCTCCACGGCGGGGATCGACCCAGGGGCGGCCACAACGGGTATTCTACCCGGGGCGCCCCCGGGGAAGGGCCGTTCCCGGAGGGACGGCTCCGCCGCCGGTGACGCGGTCGCGGGAGTCTGCTAGGATGGCTGCCCGCATGACCCCGAACCACGTCAAGCAGAAGCTCCGGGCCGGCACGCCGTCGGTCGGGAGTTGGCTCAACATCGGCAGCCCCACTTCCGCGGAGACCCTTGCCGCGCTCGGCTTCGACTGGCTCTGCGTCGACATGGAGCACGGCCAGATCGACCTCGAGACCCTGGCGGCGATGCTGGCCGCGGTCGGACGCTACCCGGTGGCGCCGCTCGCCCGGGTCCCCGAGATCACCGAAGGCGCGATCAAGCGGGTGCTGGACGCCGGCGCGTGGGGCTTCGTCGCCCCCGACGTCCGGTCGCGGGAGGAGGTCGAGCTGATGGTGGCAGCGGCCAAGTACCCGCCCGCCGGGGTCCGGAGCTTCGGCGGCGGCCGCCATGCGCTCTCCTTCCGGACCGACCCCCTGACCTACTTCCGCCGCGCCAACGACGAGGTCCTGATCGTGGCCCAGATCGAGCACGTCGACGCGATCCGCCGGATCGACGACATCCTCGCCGTCCCCGGCCTCGACGCCTGCTACACGGGCCCGAGCGACCTCTGCGCCTCGGCCGGGCTCACGCCGGCCCTCGAGCCGGAGGACGCCGAGTTCGAGGCGATGATGCAGCGGCTGCTCGCCGCGGCCCGGCGCCGCGGCGTGGTTCCCGGCATCCATTGCGGCACGCCCGAGTACGCCAACCGGCGCCTGGCCGAGGGCTGGACGCTCGTCGGCATCGTCAACGACCTGCGCTTCCTGACGGCCGCGGCTCGGAGCTCTCGGGACGCCATCAAGGCCTGAGATGGCCGCGGGGCTCGACGTCCTCGGCGTCATCCCCGCGCGGCTGCAGTCGACGCGGCTGCCGCGCAAGGTGCTCCGCGACATCGCGGGCCGGCCGATGCTCTGCCACGTGTACGCGCGCGCCCGGCGGTCGCCGCTCCTCACAGACCTCCTCGTCGCGACCGACTCGGACGAGGTGCTGGCCGCCTGTCGCGGGCACGGCATCCCGGCGGTCCTCACCTCGCCCGATCACCCCTCGGGCACCGACCGCGTGTGGGAGGTCGCGCAGGCGCGCCGGGCCGACCTCTACGTCAACATCCAGGGCGACGAGCCCCTCGTCACGCGCGGCCACATCGCGGCGCTCGTCGCTCCGTTCCGGGCCGAGGCCCCGCCGCAGGTGACGACGCTCAAGATCCGTCTCCTGCCCGGGGAGGCGGACAATCCCAACGTCAACAAGGTGGTCTGCGCGGCCGACGGCCGCGCCCTCTACTTCTCGAAGTACCCGGTCCCCTACGACCGCGACGGGCGGGGCGTCGTGCGCTTCAAGCATATCGGCCTCTACGCCTACCGCCCGGCCGCGCTCGACGCCTTTCACTCCCTCCGTCCCTCGCTCCTCGAGCGCGCGGAGGGGCTCGAGCAGCTCCGCTTCCTCGAGAACGGCCTCACGGTCATGGTCGTCGAGACCGAGGACCCGACGATCGGCGTCGATACCGAGGAGGACCTGCGCGCGGCCGAGGCGGCGCTGGCGCTGGCGCGCGACTGACGACGGCGGCGGACGTCCGCGGGCCGCCGTCAGGTGAGGTGCTTCACCCGCGGCATCAGCACGAGCGCCACCACCCCCACGACCGTGGCGGCGGCCGAGATCGCGAGCGGCGCCCCCAGCCGGTCCACCGCCCAGCCGAGGTCGAGCGCGCCGAGCGGCTGGAAGCCGATCACGGTGATCGTATACATGCTGACCACGCGCCCCCGCATCCGGTCCTCGGTCGTGTGCTGGAGGAGGGTCTGGGTGGTCGAGGAAAACGCCGTGGCGCACGCCCCGACCAGGACCAGGATCGCGACCGACAGGAGGTAGTGGGCAGAGGTCGCGAAGGCGATCACGGCGACCACGAAGAGGCCCGCGCTTGCCACCAGGAGCCGGCCCTTGCCGCGGACGTCGGCGAACCGAGCGAGCGCGAGCCCGCCGAGCACGGTGCCCAGACCGGGGGCGGAGGAGAGCAGGCCGAGCGCCCGCTCGTCGAGGTGCAGCACGAGCCGGTAGACCGGCAGCATCTGGTTGTACGGCGCGCCGAAGAGGCCGAAGGCGGCCGCCAGCAGGGTCAGGGCGCGGAGCGTCGGGTGACCCCAGATGTAGGAGAGTCCGTCCGCGACCTGCCGGAAGACGGGGGGATGCGCGGCGCGCGGCGGCGCCGCGGGCAGCCTGAGGAGGGCCAACGCGACCAGGACGGCGCCGAAGCTGACGCCGTTGAGATAGAACGTCGAGGCGAAGCCGGCCGCGGGGACGAGCAGGCCGGCCAGCGCCGGCCCGAGGACGGCGG
>QHRX01000172.1 GCA_003221455.1 Candidatus Rokuibacteriota bacterium | reverse complement strand
ACGGTTCGAGCGGACGGTTCGAGCGGACGGTTCGAGCGGCGGGTCAAGTAGGGGATAATGGGCCGAGTGCCACAACCTCTTGGTCAGCTGAAGTGTCATGACCTGGCGGTGGGTGTGATCGGACAGCCGGATCGGCGACGGGAGCGGTGGTGGCCGAAGGCCCCGCAAACCGCGGCGTTCGGACCCGGTGGTCGACCCTTCCTCGGTGACCGACACGTCTTGACACTCTCCAGTTATCCATCGTTCAAAGTGACCAAGACGTACCGACACCTGGCCGATAATGGCTGGCTCGCTGGCTCGGGCGCCTCGACCCGCTTCCGGCGGCGCCTGACGATCCTATGGGTCTTGACCGATATGCCCGGGTGATATGGGATGAGCACGGCGCACAGGAATCAGTAGTGCGAAACCACGTTGCCCTCTTGGTTCCCAAGAGGCGGGCTAGGAAGCCGCGGACAGGATGATCGGAAGCCCGAGGAGAGATCGTGGTATGAAGGAGAACCCGTACGGCGACGTCCCGACGGTGCTCCTGAATCCTCGAAGGCGGCTCGGGCATCCCATCCGTACGGAGGCGAGGACTGTGGGGGACCCGGTCGGTGTGCTCTTGGGTGCAGTCGGGCAGTCTGAGGTGGATCGCTCCGAGCTCGTCGACGGTCCCGAGCTACTGGATTCCTACTCGCGACCAGTCGTCTCGGTCGCGGAGCACGTCGGTCCCGCGGTCGTGAGCATCGCCGCCGGGGCACGAACGGTGGACGATATGCGTCCTACGATGGTTTGGATGTCCTTCGGGGAGGCGCTGAAGGAGAGGCTGCCGCGAAAGTCGGCGGTCGACGTTTCTCTGGCCCCTGTGGAATCCCTCTAGAAGGAGGCACGACGCGTGAGCCAGTCGTCACGCCCAGTAACCCAAATCGTAGCACCGGAGCCGGTCGTCGAAGGAGCGGGGGTACACCTCCGGCGCAGCATCGGGACTCGAAGGCTCGACAACCTCGACCCCTTCCTGCTCCTTGACCACTTCGAGTCGGCCAGCCCGGCCGACTACAAGGCGGGCTTCCCCTATCACCCGCATCGCGGGATTGAGACGGTGACGATCGTCCGGACAGGGGAAGTGCGGCACCGGGACTCACTGGAACACCGCGGGACCATCGGCGCCGGAGACATCCAGTGGATGACGTCGGGGAGTGGCATCATGCACGAAGAGATGCCGCAGGTCCGCCCCGAGGGCATCGCCGGTCTGCAGCTCTGGCTCAACTTGCCCGCTCGCGAAAAGATGACGCGGCCGAAGTATCGAGACCTGCAAGCGGATCGGCTGACGGAGGCAAAGCTCGGCGAGGGCGCGAACGTGCGGGTGATAGCCGGTGAGGCGTCCGGCGGGCGGCTCCTGGGGCCGGTAGAAGGCCTCGCCGTAGCGCCGAAGTTCCTCGACGTGACGCTGCTACCCGGCACGGCGTTCCGCGAGACTGTGCCGCGTGGGCACACGGCATTCGCATACGTCGACCACGGCGACCTCCGCTTCGGGCCGGAGCAGACCGCGGTTCATGGGCCCGCTCTCGTCGTCTTCGGGGACGGCGACATCGTCGAGGCTTCCGCTGGGACAGGTGGCGGGCGCTTCCTCCTCGCCGCCGCCCGGCCGCTGCACGAGCCGATCGCCCGCTACGGGCCGTTCGTGATGAATACGCGAGCGGAGATCGAGCAGACGCTACAAGACCTTCGCACCGGTAATTTCATACGCGACGAGGCGCGTGATGAGTGAAGGGTTCGTCTTGGATGCTGTGACAGCCGGATTTCCCCTCATGACGCCAAGGTCGCTGGCTCGAATCTAGCCCCCCCAACCAAAAAGACCAAGGGGTTACGGCAGCGTCCGTGACCCCTTTTCGTTTAACAGGCCCGAAGACGTGCCCGTCGACTGCAACTATGATGACGACATGCCGATGCCGGCGGCGCCTCCAGGAGGCGGCGCGAGACAGAGAGCAAGTTCCTGTTCCCCTCAATCCCACCCTTCCCCTTAAGAGGAGGGTGCGCCGTAGCGCTTGCGGAGCTCGAGATTCACTTCAAGCACATTGATGACCTTTTCGATGACCTTTTCGCCGGCGAGGCCGCCAAGCGGCGCCTCAGCGTAGGGCCGCTCGAAGTTAAGAAGGCCCCAAAATTCAGGCTCGGCCTGTTAAGAACGCGTCATGCTGCATCCAGATCGGGTCGGGCGTGCGTGAGTCGCCGTGCGTCAACAACCTTGACCGTTTCTTAACAGCAACCGGTCCGAATGTGACCTCGTCTTAACACCTCCCGCGCCTGTAATTGGGCAGGAGGGCAAGCCTTGAAGCAGGAGCCGAGCCTCACGAAGCCGACGTGGTGGTTGTTGTACGCGATCGGCCTGCTGATGCTGGGCCTGCTCGCGCTCATCGCGGCTCTGGTCGACGAAGGGACTGGACGAACGATTCTCGAGGTCGCCGTGGTGGTGTTGGTGGTTCCCTGGATGATCGTCTGGGTGTGGCGCAACCGCGCCGCGATGGAGTTGGAAGACTGGCGGGCGCACTCCCGCCGTCGCGGGCCGGCGGTGGCCGCCCCGAGCGTGACGAGTCACGAAACGCTCAGAGCGAGGGACGATCGTGTTGGCGGGAACGCCCCCGTGAAGAGCGCGGACCGCCGTCGCGCGGCGATTTCGGGTTCGCGCTCTCTGTGACCGTGAAGGCGCCATTGACGCTGTTGGATGTCTGACACGCCTGCCGACCGGTGGGGTTGGCGGCGCATGGTTGCCGTGATGCGGGACGATCCGTCCGCCCCAAGGGCCGTCTATGTCGCCACGATCTTCACATGCCCTTTGGAAAGTCGTACAGCGTCGCGGGGTTCTCCACGAGGACGCGGTGGCGGGTCTTCTCCTCGGGCACCCAGTCGGTGAGCAAGTCAAAGAGCACGGCGTCGTCCGGCAACTGTTTCTGCTGTTCAGTCGGGTGTGGCCAGTCGCTCCCCCACACGCACCGCTCAGGGGCAGCCGTGGCGTAGGCGCGCGCCACCGCGCTGGAGTCCGCGTAGGTCGGTGGCCCCAACTTGGTATCGGCGTAGGCGCCGGACAGCTTGACCCACGTGTGGCCCTTGTCCATCAGGGCGCGAACCTTGGCGAAGAGCGGATGGTTGACGCCGTCGGGCTGCGGGATGTGCGCGAGGTGATCGAAGACGATCGGCGAGGGCACACGCTCCAGGATCGGCATAATCTCCAAGAGCTTGGTGGCCGGGGCATTGACCTGGATGTGCCAGCCGAGGTCGTTGATCCGCTTGGATAGCGGCTCGATCATCTCCGGCGTCGTGGCGCCCGCCTGGGCCAGGTTGAAGCGGATGCCGCGGACACCGAGCGCGTGCATGCGCTTGAGCTCCTCGGTCGACACGCTGTCGTTGACGACCGCGACCATGCGGGCCGTCGACCCAAACGCGGCCAGCGCGTCGAGGTGACAGCGGTTGTCGGTGCCGTACGTCGAAGGCTGCACGACTACGTGGCGCGTCGTCCCGATGCGCCTCTGCAGCGCGCGATAATCGTCCACCAACGCGTCGGCCGGGCGCAGCGTGGCCTTGGGATCCACCGGGTACTTCGCATTATAGATATGGTGGTGGCAGTCGGCGGCGTTGGCGGGCGCCTTCAGCCTGGGGGCCTCGGTGCCTGCCGACCATTTGACCGACTGGGCGGACGCGGGACGCGCGTGGGCGGCGGCCAGGGCTGCGACGGGGACGACCCTCAGGACTTCGCGCCGGCTCCAGGACTCTGCGCTCATCGGACCCTCCTCCAAGCCAGCCGTGAGCCTATCACGGGGCCCCGTCCTCGCCCTGAGGACGTAGTGTCGGAGCCTTCGGGAGGCGTCGGCACGCTGTGCAGGCAGTGACCATCATGTATCTACATGTAGAGGCCTTGCCGGTCGAGCTGGTGACTGGTAGCATGATGCCATGAATCGACGAGATACCGCACTGACCACCAGGCGAGACCCGGGACGGCCGTCGCCCTGTGTCTGCAACACGCTCCGCATGGCGTCCCGGGCTGTAACACAGCTGTACGACGACGTCCTGCGGCCGAGCGGTCTGCGGGTCACTCAGTTCAGCATTCTGGCGATGATCGCGCGCATGGGCGGGGCGAGTCTGAGGCAACTCGAGGACACGCTCGCCATCGACCAGACGACCCTGACGCGGAGCCTCAATCTCTTGGAGCGTTATGGTGTGACCGAGCGCGTCCCGCACCCCGACGGGCGCATCAAGGCGATGAGACTCACTGCCAAGGGGAGAAGAGCCCTGGAGGTCGCGCGGCCGCTCTGGGCCCAGGCTCAGGCCAAGGTCCTCCGCGAGTTACGGACGAAGGGATGGGCCGACTTGCAACGGCGGCTGGCGCACGTGCTCGATGTCGCCGTCAAGAAGCGGGGCCGGAGACGGAGTCGGGTGCAGCCGCGCGGTGCACCGAGACGAGTGAGCCTGGCGGCCAGTTGAGGCAGTCCGTCGTGATCGGTCTGTCCAAGGGTCGACAGGAGAGATGATTTCGGGCGAACAGTAGCGGTGTCGCGGCCCCCCGCCACCGACGGCGATCATTCAGGGAAGGAGCCGATGCACATCGAGAGGTGGAGCCGCGGACGCGTGCACTACGGCTGGATCGTCGTGGGGGTGACGTTCCTTACCCTCTTGGCCGCCGCCGGTATCCGGTCCACACCCGGCGTGCTGATGATCCCGCTCGAGCGCGAGTTCGGGTGGACGCGCGCGACGGTGTCGTTCGCGGTCTCCGTGAACATCTTCCTCTACGGTCTGTCCGGGCCGTTCGTGGCGGGATTGATGGACCGGCTAGGCATCCGGCGGGTCATGGTGACGTCGCTGGCACTCGTCGCCACCGGCGTCGGCCTCACGACCCTGATGACCGCCTCGTGGCAGCTCGCGCTTCTGTGGGGCGTGGTGGTCGGGCTCGGTACCGGCACCATGGCCATGGTGCTCGGCGCCATGGTCGCCAACCGCTGGTTCACGGAACGCCGGGGCTTCGTGCTGGGCCTGCTCACGGCCAGCTCCGCCACCGGCCAGCTCCTGTTCCTGCCCGTGCTCGCCTCGATGGTGGTGCACCTCGGCTGGCGAAGCGCCGTCCTACTCACGGCCGGCGTCGGGCTCGTCGTCCTGCCGCTCGTCGCTGTGCTGATGCGCGACGATCCGCGTGACATCGGCCTCCTCCCCTTCGGCGAGCCCGCTGACGCGCCGGCCATGCCGCGGCCGCCCCGCGCCGCGGCGACCGCTCCGCTGGTCGGACTGGCGCTCGGACTGCGCTCGCGCGACTTCTGGCTGCTGGCGGGAAGCTTCTTCATCTGTGGCCTCAGCACGAACGGTCTCATCGGCACGCACCTGATCCCCGCCTCGATGGAGCACGGCATCTCTGAGGTGACAGCGGCGAGCCTGCTCGCCTGCATCGGCGTCCTGGACATCGTCGGAACGACTGTCTCGGGCTGGCTCTCCGATCGCTGGGACAACCGCTACCTGCTCTGCTGGTATTACGGCCTCCGCGGGCTCTCGCTGCTGTTCCTGCCCTACGCGTTCGGCTCGGCGTACCTCGGCCTCGCCGCCTTCGCGGTCTTCTACGGCCTCGACTGGGTGGCGACGGTGCCGCCGACGGCGCGCCTGGCGGCCGACACCTTCGGCCGGGAGAACGTCGGCACCATGTTCGGCTGGATCGCCGCGTTTCACCAGCTCGGCGCAGCGACGGCCGCCTACGGTGGCGGCCTGCTACGTACGTGGCTCGGCGACTATCAGGTGACCTTCATCAGCGCTGGCCTGGCCTGTCTGGTTGCGGCGGGCCTCGTGCTCCGGATCGGCCAGGCCTCGCGCGCGGTGCCGGCGCGGTCGGTGGAGGTCGCCGGAGCCTGAGCCGCCTGGCGCGGCGCTCCCTCGCGCTGGTGGCGGCCCTTTTCGCGGTGCTCGCCGTCCCTGGCGGCGTGCGCGCGCACCCCCGCCTTGTCGGGTCCGATCCGCCCGATCTCTGCGTGGAGGTGCCCGCGCCGATCGCCGACCCCCGCTGTGTCACCGGCGTCGTGGTCGCCGCGCCCCCGCTCGTAATTCGCCTCACGTTCAACGAGCCCGTGCAGCCGATCGGACGTGGCGTCCGCGTCGTGGCACCGAGCGGGCGGCGCGTGGAGCGCGGGCCCGCGGGCGCGAGCGCGCGGGACGTCCGCGTCGATGTGGACGCGGCCGAGCAGGGGACGTACGTGGTGAGCTGGCGCGTCGTGTCCGGGGACGCCCAGCCCGAGCAGGGGCGGTTCGCCTTCACCGTAGGCCGGCCGACGGCGACCCCGGCGCTGCTCCCGGGCGACGGACGAACGGCCTCGGGCTCCGGGTTCGTGCTCGCGGTCGTGGGCCGAGCGCTGCACTTCCTCGGCTACGCTCTCGGCTTTGGCAGTCTCGCGTTCCGCTGGTTCGTGCTTCGTCCCCTCGGCGCCTCCCGCGTCGCGGCGCTGGATCGCGCCCTGTGGCGGCTGACGCGACTTGGGGTCGTGGCGTTGCTCCTCGCGGAGCCGCTCGTCGTGCTCGGCCTCGGGCTGCGCCTCGGCATCGTGGGCGATGCCGACGTGCTGGCGGATGTGCTGACGTCGCGGGTGGGGCTGGTGACCGGTCAGCGGCTCGGCATCGCGCTCTCGCTGTGGGCGATGCTGACCGCGCTGGAGACCGGCTCGCGCGTCACGCTCAAGCTCGCCCTCGCGCTCGGCGTCGCGCTCGCCGTGATCGATGGGCAGGCCGTGCACGCGGTGAGCGTTCGTCCCGTGGCCGCGGGGCTCGTCACAAACGCCCTGCACGTGGCCGCGATGGGTACGTGGGTGGGCCTGGTGATCGCGCTGCTCGTCGCGTGGCGGGTCGCGAGCGTCGCGACACTACGCAGCGCCCTCGCGAAGCGGACCGGGCGCGTCGCGACGAGCGCGTTGCTCGTCTCGGTTGGCAGCGGCGCGCTGCTCTCATTCCAGCACCTTACCGGCACGGGTGACCTCGCCGCTACCGCCTACGGGCGGGTGATCGTGGGGAAGCTCGCCACGCTCATCGTGGCGCTCGCCCTCGCGATGGCCGCCCGGGGGAGGGGCGTCGGCGCCTCCGAGCGCTGGTGGCGGGGAGAGCTCGCAGCGCTCGTCGCGCTCCTAATCCTGGCCGCCGCTCTTGTGTCGCTTCCGCCGCCCACCTGAGGCGCACTCGACCGGATCGGCCCGTGGCCGCGGGGGTCGTCAGCACGATTCGGCTGCCGGCCGTCGAACTGGCCGAGAGGTCTTGTCCGGAACTTGGAACCGATCCTGGTGTCCCGTCCTTGCGTCCCCGCTGGCCCAGATCGCGGAGAGGCATGGGATCGTCGCCCATCGCGAGAGGCTCCATCATGAACCGCCTGACTGTCGTGGGAGAGTTGATCTCGTAGCGCTTTGGGTGAGTGACCCTCGAGGCTCCGTGGCGGAGACCTGAACGCGCGCCGCTCAAGGACCTGAGGCGGCAGCACCGAGACCCGCGCCGGTCCTCTCAGAGCATTCGCCCGCTCAGCTCGACGACCTGCCCCCCCCGCAACACCTTGACCCTGATGGGATCGCCGGACTTGAGGTGCGCCAGCCGGTCGCGGATCTTCTGGCGGCTCACCATGTCGACGACCTGGATGCCGGCCGACTCGAGGATGATGTCGCCGCCGAGGATGAGGTCGGTGCCGGCGATCGTGGCCTTCATCGTGCCCCCGCGGATCCCAAGCTTGGCGGCCGCGGAGTCATCGGCGACGCGTTGGACGAGGAGGCCGTTCGGCTGCGGCAGATTGAGCACTCTGGCCAAGTCGTCGCTGAGCAGCCGGGCCGATAGGCCGGTCCAGAACGACCGCTCTTGCAGGAGCATCCGCCGCGCCATGTTGGAGGTGACCACGAACCCAAGCCCCTCGAAGCCGCCCGATTTCGAGATGATATGGCTCACGAGGCCGATCACCTGCCCTTGCATGTTGAACATCGGCCCGCCGGAGTTCCCTTGGTTGATGGCCGCGTCAGTCTGGAGAAACTCCGCCTTGGCCAGGTCGTGGTAGACGGTGTCGGGCTGGTGGCGGCCGCTGATGTGGCCGGCGCTGAGGGTGTGACCGATCCCATAGGGCGCGCCGATGATGAAGATCTGCTCGCCGATCTGCACCTTGTCGGAGTCGCCCAGCGTCGCGACCAGGGCCCCCTTCGGCAGCGTGTCCAGCTTGAGGAGCGAGACGTCGGCGTCCGGCTCGGAGGCGATGACCCGCGCCCCCACGCTCTCGCCTCCCAGAAACTCGACGGTGATCTTGTCGGCGAGGTGGACGACGTGCGCCGCCGTCATCACCTTCCCGTCCTGCGAGATCAGCACGCCTGAGCCGACCTCGCCGAACTTGGTGAGCTGGCCCTCGTCCGAGACCTCCTTCTCACGCGTCCGGATGACTACGACCGACGGGCTCACGTTCTTGAAGACCTGGGTCAAGTCCTGAGCGGGCGCGGGCGTCACGGCCGAGGCGACCGCCGCGAGCGTCACAAGCAGGACCACAGGGCCTCTCATAGAGATCCTCCTCCCGCTGACAGCAGACGGATGGTCCTTAGCGCGGGCATGGCGCCCGGTTTGGTCCCAGACGTTCATGAGCTTCACGGCGGCCTCCCTCGGGATGGGGACGGGCGTCCGGCGCCCCCCGGTCCCAGCCGAATGAGACGAGCGGATCTTCCCATAGGTGCCTGATCAGAGCGCGTCCGTCCAGCCGGCCGTTGCGCCGTGGATCTTTGAGCGCCCGACAGAGCGGCCCGTCCCCAAGGCCCCCCACGCCGTCGAGAGGGGAGCAAGGTGCCCGTCGGATTTGCCCGGTCCGCCGCTCGCGGTCGTCTTGCCCCGCCGAACCAAATTGGCGCGGGCATGGGGCGGTCGTCCCCTTGTCGCGGGAAGTTCGTCGTGGTGTGACAGTTCAGGCAGCGGGAAACTTTCGCGATCTCGATGAAGGCTTCGACGCCCCGTTGCTGGGCCTCGGTGCGCTCCGGTGCTGGCTGACTTCTGCGCGCGCTCGTCAGAGGGAACGCACGCACCCAGCGAGGGTTCTGGAGGCACGCCGCGCTGGTCCTTCACCGGGAGCATTCTCGGCTCTCCCCGAAGGCCGGCGGCGGTTGAACGTCCCCTACCCATGAGATGTGAGACAAGTCGGATCGGATTCAACGGCGCGACGGGAAAGATCGGAGCCCGGACCGGACGCGCCGACCCTCCAGGCGTAGGCCTGTCCATTGCATCCATGGTCCTGGCGGAAGCCTCAAAGCATAGTGAGAGAGCGAACGAGCGATGCAAGGGGTGGCGATGACCTCGGCGTCTGCAATACCACGGCAGTGGTGGTGGCGAGAAGAGCCTCTTCCAAACAGGAGGGCGTCACATGCGTAGCAAGACGGTGAGCGCAGTGGTGGTGGCTGGAATCGTTCTGCTCCTGGGGAGCCTCGCGTCCGCGCAGGACGCGGCGCCCGCGGCGACCGTGACCCTCACAGAAGAGTCGGTGGGGGTGGGCGTCGGGTTGACCCGGGGCCATGGGGTACTGACCTACCAGGGCAGGGACTATCCGTTCACGGCCAGGGGCCTCTCGGTCGGGGAAGTGGGGGTGATGCGGGCGGAAGCCAGAGGCACCGTGTACCACCTCGGGACCCTCGTCGACTTCAATGGTAGCTACACGAGCGCGGAGGCGGAGGCGACCGTCGCCGGCGGCGCCGGCGTCACCATCATGCGGAACCAGAACGGCGTCGTCATCCGGCTGGTCTCGACGACGCAAGGGGCCGATCTGAAGCTGGCCGCCGAGGGTGTCACGCTCCGCTTGGCGAAATAGCGGGCCATGAGAGCCCTCTTCCGGTACCTCGGTGGGGTCACCCTGATGGCGGCTCAGGCGCTCTCGGAGGGCGCGCTCCCGCCGTACCGCGCAGGCCTCGCGGTCGTGCAGATCCACCGGATGGGCGTGAGCTCGCAGGGCTTGACCTTCACCGGGGGAAGCACCGAGCTGGGGCTGGCGACGACCGGGACGGTCGTCGCCATCGGCAGCGCCGTGCTGATCACCGACTTCCTCCCGACGCAGTTCTTCTTCATCGTGTAGGAGGATCCGGTGTTCGAGCGTCTGACCGAACCGATGCCGGGAGGAGGGAGCCCGCCGACCCGCGTCGAGCAGCCTGAGGTCCTCAGGCTCGAGGGGGTCGCCAAGAGCTACGACGGGCGCCCAGTCCTGCGCGGGGTCGACTTCAGTCTTGGGAGCGGTCAGACCGTCAGCGTGTTCGGCGGGAGTGGCGCCGGCAAGAGCACACTGCTCCGGCTGGTCGCCGGGCTCATCAAGCCGGACGCGGGCCGGATCGTGCTCTTCGGGCAGGACGAGGTGCCGCTGAGCGAGTACGAGATGTTGCCACTCCGGCGGCGGATGGGCGTGGTGTTTCAGGGCGGGGCGCTGTTCGACTCGCTCACCGTCGGCGAGAACATCGCGTTTCCGCTCCGGGAGCACACGCAGAGGCGCGAGGCGGAGATCGGCGACCGGGTCGCCGCCCTCCTCGCCCGCGTCGGGATGCCGGGGATCGAGGACCGGTATCCCGGCGAGTTGAGCGGGGGTATGAAGAAGCGCGTCGGCATTGCCCGCGCGCTGGCGCTCTCGCCCGAGGTCATGCTGTTCGACGAGCCCACCGCGGGGCTGGATCCGAGCGCCGCCCGGCTGATCGGGGGTCTGATTGCGGAGCTCCAGCAGGAGCTCCGTATGACCTCCCTCGTCGTGACCCACGACGTGCAGTGGGCCTTCGCCATCTCGGATCGCATCGACCTCCTCCATGAGGGGCGGGTGGTGGAAGAGGCACCGCCTGAGGCCTTTCGCCATTCGCCGAAATCCGAGGTGCAGCAGTTCTTGGCCGGCGTGCTTCGCTAGGGCGCGAGCTCTCCCCCGGGGAAGCCCTTTCGTGGAACCACGGAGCGGAGTGATGCCCCGCGCGGGCGGGGGGAACAGGGGACGTCTCATGCGTCGAATGCTGGCGGGACTCTTGGTCTCGGGGCTCGTGTCGATGTCAGGCGCCGTCGCGATCGCCAGTGTCGATTCGGCCGAGCCGGTCGCGGTGAGCGCGGGTCAGGCGCTCGGCACCGGGGCCGAGGAGGAGGCGCGCGTCGAGTACGACCCGTGGAAGCGTTTCAACAAGAAGACCTTCGCGTTCAACCACAGCCTGGACTCGCATGTCATCGAGCCGGTCGCGAGGGCCTACGACACGGTGGTGCCCAACTGGGCCCAGCGGGCGGTGACGAACATGGCCGCCAACGTCGGGTCGGTCCGCCGGATCGCGAGCACGGGGCTCCAGGGGCGGTTCAACGACATGGGCCAGGAGTTGGGCCGCTTTGTCATCAACACGATCTTCGGGCTCGGCGGCTTCGTCAACGCCGCGCCGAGCTTCGGTGTCAAGGAGGGGACGACGGCCGATATGGGCCAGACCCTCGGGGTCTGGGGCGCCGGCCCCGGGCCGTACCTGGTCGTGCCGTTCCTGCCGCCGCTCACGCTCCGCGACGCGTTCGGCTTCGTCTTCGACACCGCGCTCGATCCGGTCACGTGGGTCGCGCCGATCGGGGCGCTGGCGGGGGCCACAGGCGAGAAGACAATCAACGCCCGATCCTCGAATCTGGAACTCTACGAAGGCGTCGAGGAGACGACCCTCGACCTCTATAGCGCGGTCGAGAGCGCCTACCTGCAGCAGCGCGACACGGCGGTGCTCGAAGGCCGGGCCCATGGGCTCTTCGGGCGCAGCGACCGCCCTGGTCCGGGCGCCGACCCAGCGCGGTGATAGCCTCGAGACGCCCGCGAAGATGAAGGTCCTCGGAGCCGCCTGACGGCGCTGGATGGGCGGGTGAGAGGCTGCCGCGCGGTAACCAAGGCCGAGGAAGGATGACCGTCGGAGCCGTGCAGTGAGACACCCTGTGTCAACCCTCATGTGGTTACGCGGCGGCGCCGCGCTGGGCGGCCCGGTGAAGGGTGACGTCGTAGGGGCGGCGATCTTGCCAACAGCGCCACAGGAC
>QHRX01000285.1 GCA_003221455.1 Candidatus Rokuibacteriota bacterium | reverse complement strand
GCGCAGGTCGCCGCGCAGGCCCTCGGCGGCATCGCGGTCCCCGTCTACCAGGACTCGATCGCGAAGGAGCTCGGGTGGGTCCTCGACCACGCGGAAGTGTCGATCCTCGTCGCCGAGGACCAGGAGCAGGTCGACAAGATCGCGTCGCTCAAGGCCGAGCTGCCGCGACTTCGGCTGGTCGTCTACGACGATCCGCGCGGGCTCGGCCGGGACCGCCCCCCCTGGCTCCGGCCGTTCGAGGAGGTGCAGGCGCTCGGCCGCGAGTTCGGCCAGGCGCACCCCGGCTACTTCGAGGCCGAGGTCGAGCGAGGCCGCCCGGACGATCTCGCGATGATCTGCTACACGTCGGGCACCACCGGCACCCCGAAGGGCGCGATGCTGACGCACGCCAACGCGATCCGGACCATCCGCGCCTTCCTGGAGGCCGAGGACGTCCGCGTCGACGACGAGTGGCTCTGCTATCTGCCCATGGCCTGGGTCGGCGACTCGATCTACTCGCTCGTCATGAGCCTGGTGGCGGGCTTCGCCTGCAACTGCCCCGAGAGCCCCGAGACCGTGCAGCGCGACCTCCGCGAGCTCGGGCCGACGATCGTGCTGGCGCCGCCGCGGATCTGGGAGAACATGCTGACCTCGGTCCAGGTGCGCGCGGCCGACGCCTCGCCGCTCAAGCGCCGCGTCTTCGAGCTCTTCCGCGCGGCCGCCGAGCGGGCCGAGATCCGGCGCGCCGACGGCCAGCCCGTGCGGTGGGGCCTCCGGCTCGCCTGCGCCCTCGGCGAGATCCTGGTCTACCGGCCGGTGCGGGATCAGTTGGGGCTCCGCCGGGCGCGCTGGGCCTACACGGGAGGCGCGCCGCTCGGCCCCGACACGTTCCGCTTCTTCCGCGCCTTCGGCGTCAACCTGAAGCAGGTCTACGGCTCGACCGAGGTCTCCGCGCTCGTCTCGATCCAGCCGGACGCTGAGGCGAACCCGGTCACGGTCGGGCGGCCCTGCCCGGGCATCGAGGTGAAGATCGCCGAGCGCGGGGAGGTGCTGATCCGGAGCGCGGGCGTCTTCCGCGGCTACTACAAGGCGGAGGCGGCGACCCGCGAGGTCGTCGACCCGGAGGGGTGGTTCCGCACGGGCGACGCGGGCTTCCTCGACCCCCGCGGGCACCTCGTCATCATCGACCGCGCCAAGGACGTGGGCGCCCTCGCCGACGGCACGCCGTTCGCGCCCCAGTTCATCGAGAACAAGCTCAAGTTCAGCCCGTACATCCGGGAGGCGGTGGCGGTCGGCCACGAGCGGCCGTTCGTGACCGCGATGGTCGCGATCGACCTCGGGACGGTCGGCAACTGGGCCGAGCGCCGGGGGCTGCCGTACACGAGCTACACGGACCTCTCCCAGAAGCCCGAGGTCCGCGCGCTGATCCGCGAGGAGATCGCGAAGGCCAACGCCACGCTGCCGGCGGCGGCGCGGGTCTGCCGGTTTCTCCTGCTCACCAAGGACCTCGACCCCGACGACGCGGAGATGACCCGCACGCGGAAGGTGCGGCGGCGCCACATCGCCGAGAAGTACGCGGGGTTCATCGACGCCTTCTACGCGGGCCGGGACGAGGTGGAGGTGGCGACGACGGTGACGTACGAAGACGGGCGGCAGGCGACGATCCAGTCGCGCGTCCGGGTCGAGGCCGTAGGGGCGCCGCGTGGGTGACTGGCAGTTCTGCGCGCTGCTCCTGTCCAACGGCGTCCTCATCGGGCTCATGTACTCGCTGATCGCGCTCGGGTTCGTGCTCGTCTACAAGGCGACCGACGCCTTCAACTTCGCCCAGGGCGAGTTCGTCATGTTCTCGGGGCTCCTGGTCGCGGTCGGCCTCGGAAGCTACGGCGCGCCGCTCTGGCTCGCGGTAGGGGCGGCGCTCCTCGTGATGGCCGCCTTTGGCTTCGGGCTCGAGCGGGTGGTGCTGCGCCCGATGATCGGCCGGCCCGTCATCGGCGTCATCATGGCGACGATCGGGCTCGCGGCGGTGCTCCGCGGCTTCGGGCCGCTCGTGTGGGGCGCCGCGACGAAGGCGCTGCCGCTCCCGATCCCCGACACGCCGATCGTCCTCGGGCCGCTGCTGATCCCGCCCATCCAGATCGTGGGCGCCGCCACGAGCCTCGTGTTCCTGGCCGCCTTCGGCTGGTTCTTCCTCCGGAGCCGCGCCGGCATCGCCATGCGCGCGGTCGCCGACAGCCAGCAGGTGGCGATGGCGATGGGGATCGACGTCGAGCGCTACTTCGCGCTCGCGTGGGCGATGACCGGCGTCGTCTCGGCGCTCGGGGGCGTCGTGTGGGGCAACCTGCTCGGCGTCGATGTCCAGCTCTCGCTGGTCGGCCTCAAGGTCTTCCCGGTGGTCATCCTGGGCGGCATGGACTCGGTGCCGGGCGCGGTCGTCGGCGGGCTGATCGTCGGCGTCGTCGAGAACGTCGCCGCCGGCTACCTCGACCCCTACGTCGGGGGCGGCACCAAGGACTTCGCCCCCTACCTGCTGATGATCGCCGCGCTGATGATCCGCCCCTACGGGATCTTCGGCAAGGAGATCATCGAGCGCGTCTGACCGATGATCCACCGCGAGTGCGGCATCCTCAAGACCTCGTACGAGGCCGACATGGCGCTCTACCCGCTGCCGATCGCCCGGTGGACGGTGGGCGTGATCGCGGCCCTGCTGTTCCTCGCCCTCCCGCTGGCGGTGGGCGAGTACTACCTGTCGCTCGTCAACCTGATCTCGATCGCGGTGGTGGGGGCGGTCGGGCTCAACATCCTGACCGGCGCCGCGGGCCAGATCTCGGTCGGCCACGGCGCCTTCATGTCCGTCGGCGCCTACACGGCGGCGAACCTGGCGGTCAGGCTCCACGCGCCGTTCTGGGTCGCGCTGCCGCTCGGCGGGTTGGTCGCGGCCGCCGTCGGCGCCGTGATCGGCATTCCCTCGCTCCGCATCAAGGGCCTCTACCTCGCCATCGCGACCCTGGCGGGGCAGTTCATCATCGAGTGGACGATCAACCACGTGACGTGGATCAGCGGGGGCGTCCAGGCATCGATCGAGGTGCCGCGGCCACGGCTCTTCGGGGTCGTGATCGCCTCCCAGCGCGCGATGTACTTCTTCCTCCTCGTCGTCGTGGTGGTGGCGATCGTGGCCGCGCTGAACCTGATGCGGGGCCGGGTCGGCCGCGCCTTCGTCGCCATCCGCGACCAGGACATCGCCGCCGAGAT
>QHRX01000171.1 GCA_003221455.1 Candidatus Rokuibacteriota bacterium | reverse complement strand
AGATTTTGTCCGTGGAGCTGCGCTGCGCAACTGGGCTCGCCCGCTTGTGGCATGCACAGGGCCGGACCGAGCCGGCGCGTGAGCTCCTGGCGCCGCTCTACGGCCGCTTCACCGAGGGTTTCGGCACCGCCGATCTCCGGGCCGCGAAGGCGCTGCTCGACAGCTTCGGCTAGCTTAGCTAAGCTAGGCCAGTGGGTCCTGGGCGGCGCCGACGTAATCTCCCAGGAGTCGCCTGAAGGGGAGAGTCGTAGATCCATTGCGATGGAGATTCCTGGCCCACGCTCCTACCACACACCGTCAGCTATCCATTCTTGCCGCATCTGTCATGCCGCCGCGCGTCTCGAGGCCCACGCTCTCTTCGTGGTGCGGTTAGGCGTCCGGCACGTCACCCGCGGCGTGCCGCCGTTGGTCCACGCGACGGGCCCGGGTGCCGCCAGTCGCCAGGCGATCGGCACAGCGGTGTTCTATGGCATGATTGGCAGCACGTGCCTCGGACTGAGCTTCGCGCCGGTGCCGTACGTGGTCATCACGGCAATCGTCGAGCGAATCCGAAAGCCGAAGAAGCTTGCGGCCGAGCACGTTCTTGTCGAGCTTCTCTCGCCCGTGGTATCGGTAACGACCTGATTGAAGGAGAACCAATCAATCTCGCGATTCGAGCCCTTTTACCAATTGGCCGAATACCTGGCCGGCTACACTGACGGACTGATCGGGATCGCGGTGGGGCTGCCCAGACAAGTGGCCGACGAGAGGTATTACACCGATCTCCCGGGCGGCGTACTGGAGTCGGTGGGTCGGCTGTTCAAGCGATCGGTGAAAATGTATGTCTATCCAACCCCTGATCCAGTCACGGGCCAGATTCACACCCTGGAGAACACCACGGCTCCGCCGCCGTGGCACCATCTGACCAAACTGCTGCTCGATATCGGTCCGTGTCGAGCCGATTCGATCGTACGAGGAATCTTACCTGTCGATTCGCACGCCTGACGTTCTGGCGCGCATCGAGAGAGGTGATCAGACTTGGGAGTCGATGGTCCCGCCCGCCGTCGCGGAGATCGTCAAGGCAAAGCACTTTTTCCGCCCGCAGTTCGCACCGCAGCGCGATGTGCCGTCGGCGGAGAGTAGACTGTCCACAGCGCCCGCTCAGTGACTCTGGAATCAGCGGGGCGTAACCTGACGATCGCGAGACGAGCAGCGGTTGAGGAGGGCATCGGAAATGACTTCCATCGACGCGAAGCTCATCGAGGCGCGGGCAGGCGTTCGAGGCGTACGGGCGGACCAGATGGGCTACACCAACCCGCTGAACGTCACCGAGCGCCTGAACGGGCCGGGACTTGATCGACTTCCGACGTGACTTCAGCCGCGTGCTCGCACGAGCTACGCGACGGGCACGAACTGGCCGACGGCCTGACCCCAGACATGGAAGGAGTGGCAACGAGCTGTGGCAGCTGGTCGCTAGATATGTGTGGATAAGAGGGAAGGCCAGCAGAGTGAGGCGGAAGATTCATTGAATAGGATTCATGAGAGGAATGTCTGGCGGCAGAATTGTCGAATCGAGCGCTAATCCTTCAGACCGGCAGCGGTTAGGATCAGATCAGCGATCTCCTGCGGGTGGGAAAGCAGGGAGACGTGGCTCGATGTCAGCTCAATCGTCTTCGCCTTCATCCGGCTCGCAAGGAAGCGCTCCAATTCTGGGGACGTGGTCCGGTCTTGGGTCGAAACGGCGTACCAGGTCGGCTTAATCTTCCATGCCGCCTGCGTCGTCTTAGAGGCGAATAACGTAGCTGAGATCCGCCCCTGTACCGCATAGAGGGCGCGCGCTCTTGCCGGATCGAGGTCACCTGCGAAATCTCTGAGGAAGGACTCTTCGCTCAGCTGTGCGTAGCCGTCCGACTTGACGAGACCGGCACTAGCTGGCGGCGTAGGGAACGTAGCGGCCAGTGCGGCATAATCCTCGCCGGCGTCGGGTGCACGGGCGGCGACGTAGACGAGGGCTGAGACTTTGGGCTCGACGCCCGCCTCGCTGATCACGGTGCCGGCCCACGAGTGACCGACGAGGACCGTCGGCCCGTCCTGCAGTGCTAGGACGCGGCGCGTCGCTTCGACGTCGTCGGCGAGCGAGGTCAGCGGGTTCTGCACCGCGGTGACGTTCAGGCCGGCGCGTTGCAAGAGCGGGATGACTTCGGACCAGCTCGACCCGTCCGCGTAGGCACCGTGGACGAGCACGACGTTGCGGGCGCTGGACCCGACCTGGGCTTCGCTTGGATGCGCGAGCAGCAACGTCGCGACTCCGGCAAGGAGCGTGACCGCGAAGGTGCGTCGATCGATCTTCATAAAGTTCTCCGATGGCTAGTGTTGCCCAGGCGAGATTGTGAGCAGAACGTCACCGAGTTTCTTGTCTGGTTCCGACCGAGTCAATAATGGCGGCATTTCCAATAGTCATTGTTGACATCCATGCCCCACTCCAATCACCGTTCGAACTGACGCCACGCCTTCCCTGAGTCCGAGGTCCATCGCTCCGCTGGCGAAGTGAAGCGTCCTCGGTCATCTCAAATCGAACAACCCGCGTGCCATGAAGCCGATGACGGCGCGGCTGTCTATTGAGATGGCGTCGCGGACGTGACGGGCGCCCGACGCCGTCTTTTCAGCAAGAACGCGACACTCGGATCGTGGGGCCTCGGACTCCGATCAGCGTCGGCGCGAGACGACGTCGCGAGGGGCATCCGCATGGCTGCTCCACTCATTCCGTCCACCCATCACGGGAGGTGAGTTCGCCAGTCTCCTCTCCCACGGACTCGTACAGCGTTGCCTTCATGAGCTGTCATCGGGGACCCGGCGAGGCGCTGTCGCAAGAACAAGCGGGCACGAGGCACGCGAGTCTTCGCGTCCGCGACGCTGAGCCCTAACATCTTCGCCACTTCGGGTCGAGAATTCTTCGATGTCGCGACGGACGACGGCGGCGCGATAGTCCTCCCGGAGTGCGTCCATCGCCGCGTTCGATTCAAGCTATCCTGGCTGCGGCCGGAGATTCCTTTGTCTGTGGCGCTGGCGCGACCGGATAAGAAGGACCTAGCGGGTCTGTCTCGGCGGCGCTTTGCACCAAGAGGATAGGCAACATGATTGACTTCCGGAGGCGGTCGCCCCGTCCTCGGTCCCCGTCAACCCGACCTTAGGTGGCAGCAGGGTCGGACGCTGGGCACGCCAGGAGCTGTAGGCACAGCGGCTTCGGCCCCTTCCGCTCCGGCCGAATCCAGACCCGCAGGAAGCGGGTCGCCTCGGTAGCCTGCGGCATCCGGATCTCCCATTTCTGCGGAAAAGCGATGACGCGGCATCCCGCGGTCCGACGCGGCCCTCCAAGAAGGAGGGGGATGCGAGAACCCGCTCGGGCCACTCGGGCGCCTCACGCGGCCGTTCGGTGTCAGCGGCAGAGTCCGGCAGAGAGAGAGCATATCGGTAAGAGAACGCACGCTGGCAGGAGTGAGCAGCTCAACACAGAAAGGGGACCTATATCCATGGCGATGCAGCGGATGATGAAGCGATTGGTGACAACCTCCCGGGTGAGCGCGAGCCTCGTATTGCTTGTCCTCGCAGCCGGTTGCACGGCAGTTCAGAGTACGCCGTTGCACCCGGAGGTAGTTGGAGGTCTGGTGCCGTCTGTCAAGGACCGGGATGCGGGCCGTGTGGCGGCCGCCTACGGCTTTGACGCTACCCGGTATACGACGATCGCGATCGGAAACGTCTCTGTCGATATGCCGGCCGGCTGGAACGAGGAAGATCGGCGTATCGTGTCGAGCGTGACCGCTCATCTGCGGTCGGATCTGGCACGAGAGCTCCGGGCCGCAGGCCGGCTTGAACGGGTGGTGGACGACGCGAGCACGCTGGACGCACCGGCGAATGCGCTGCGCTTGGACGTCAGAATTACGGCCCTTGAGCTGGACCAGCTCGAACCGACGGCAGCGGGGCAATGGCTGGGCCCGGGTTCCATCCAGATGGAAACACGGTTCGTGGATGCGGCGAGCGGCCGGGTCGTCCTCGCGACGGCCGACCGGCGGACGGCACGAACGGTGATGACCCAGACGCGCGATATTTCGGAGACGACAGCGCGCCTCGACGAAGCCGCGAACTATCTGGTTATGGATCTTGTCAACTTCCTCGGCCGCTTGGAGAAGATGGCCGCCCACACATAAATCGTCGGGACATGGATTTGTTGACGCCGCGCCCGACGACTCCTTCTTCGGGGTCACTTGTTTGATCTCGTGGAATGAGTTGCGGGCGCTGGCGTCAGCACCGGGTGAGGCCCCACGACACGAGAAGGGCAGGACGATGAAGGTTCGGCCCTGGTCGACGTGTTGGTGAGCCGGCAGGAACTCGCGATGCCGCCGCCCTCGAGCTCGACCAGATGATCCGTCCAGCCGCCACATGATCAAGCGGTGCTCGACGGACGCGGTGGCGAAATCATCGACTGGGCAAATACCAACCTGTTTCGATGCGGGCGACGGTGTCCAGCTGATTTATGCCGTGGTCCACTTCGGACTTCCTGCTGTAGTCCAAAAAAACCGGTTCTCGCTCGACTACCTCATGCACAGCCGCCGCCACGGACACGAATTTCTCGACTAAGGAGAGGCGCGATGAGGCGACGTGACTTTATTAAGCGTAGTGCCATCTCCGCATTCGCGGCCAGTACCGTATCTCAAACAATGCAACCAAAGGGAGTCGCCATGGAAAGATCTTCGACCTCGTCCGGGCAACTTACCTCCCAAGCGCCTTTCTGGCCGGACGGAGCACGGATGGTCATTTCGATGTCCATGCAGATGGAGGCCGGGGCTCAACCGTCCAGCGGCGCAGAAAGCCCGATGCCGCCGATCGACCCGAAGTATCCCGATCTACCTGCGACCAAATGGTACGAATACGGATTCAAGGAAGGCCTGCCACGACTGTTGGACATGTTCGACCGCCAGCAGGTGAGGGTCACGTCCCACATGGTAGGTGCGGCGGTCGATCTTCACCCGCAGCTGGCCAGGGAAATTGTGCAGCGAGGGCACGAAGCGTCCGGCCACGGACAAACGTGGACCGCGCAATATTCCATGACACCCGAGCAGGAGCGTGAGTCATACGAACAGAGCATTAAGAGTATCGAGCGCGCAACAGGAACCAAGCCGGTCGGCTTCAATGCGTTCTGGCTTCGGAGCACACCGCACACGCTGGAGATTCTGCTGGAGCTCGGCTTCATTTACTACATCGATGACGTGAGTCGGGATGAGCCCTTTCTGATCAATGTGAAAGGAAAGCCGTTCGCGGTCGTACCGTACACCCTGCATATGAACGACATCGTGAACTATGAAACCCGCTACTTCAGCTCGCAGGAGTATGCCGGTGATCTGAAGGCAGAGTTCGACATGCTCTATGCCGAATCGGGAAACCGGCGTCGCATGATGTCGGTGAGCGCTCATGACCGAATCGCGGGACGTCCGTCGCGTACCAAGGTTCTCGAAGACTTCATTGCGTACGCGCAGAGCCATCCGGGAGTCGTCTTCAGACGAAAGGACGAGATTGCGCGTTTCGCACTGAGCAGCCCGCAAACCATCCGGGAAGGAATCTAACCCCAGACTTCCAGGGTGACCTTTCCTTACGAGCCTCGGGATGTTGTCAGCGGTCGGCTGGAGTGAGCCATCTAGGATCGGGCAAGCTGAGGCACCTGAGATCACCCACGAGAGCCACGAGATCGCACGGTAAGACTGTGGCCGCGGCGGGGGGGCTCACTGAACCGAACGTAGACTCACTGCTCGCGGAGGACGGTCAAAGGCGACCGGCTGAGTAGCCGGAAGGTTCCGAGCCCACCCACAACCAACCCCACGGCGGCGGTGCCGGCGACACCCCACGCGAGCACGCCGGGCTCAAGCGTCCACGGCACGTCCAGCACGAACGTGAGCACCGCGCACGCGAGCGCCGAGGCGAGCAGCGTGCCGCCCAGGCCCGCCGCGGCGCCGAGGCAGACGTATTCGACGGCGAACGCGCGCGCGACCGTCGCGCGGGTGGCGCCGAGCGTCCTCAGGATCACGGTCTCGTACAGCCGCTGGTAGCGGGTTGCGACCAGCGTCGACGCCATAACGGTGGTTCCCACCGCGATGCTGAAGAGCGCGATGAGCCGGATGGCCAGGCCGATCTCGCCGAGAACGGTCGCGACGCGCTCGAGTACCGCCCGCACCGGGATCGCGGTGACGTTCGGGAACGCGGCCACGACGTAGTCTTGCAGCCTCGTCTCTGCGGACGCCGGCACGCGCACCGTCGCCATGTACGTGACGGGCGCTCCGTCGAGCGCACCGCGGGAGAGAATCGCGAAGAAGTTGGTCGTGAGGCTCTGCCAATCCACCTTCCGCAGGCTCATCACCTCCGCCTCGACGGTCACACCCTGCACGTCGAACGCGAGCGTGCCGCCTACGGAGACGCCGAGATGGTTCGCCGCCGCCTCCTCCAGGGAGACCCGTGGCCTCTGGGCGGCGTCCGCCGCTGTCCACCAGCGGCCCCGTGTGATTGCAGTTCCCGGCGGTGGCTCGGCGGCGGAGGTCAGCACGTACTCGCGGGTAAAGTACCAGACCGTGTCGGGCGGGCCGGCCTTCTTCGCCTCGATCAGCGCACGGGTAACGGGCGTGCCGTCGATGGCCTTGAGCCGACCGCGTACGACCGGCGTGAGGACCGGAGCCACGCCGCCGCTGGCCGCGGTGACGAGGCGGCCGAACGGCTCGCGCTGATCGGCCTGCACGTCGATGAAAAAGAACGAGGGTGCCTCTCGCTTCCGCTCGAACGCAATCTGACGGCGGAGGCTCGCCTCGAGGAGAGCGATGGCGACGAGCAGCATGACGCCCGTGCCCAGCGCAAGCACGACCTGCACCGCGTGCCCGCCCGGCCGGCGGAGGCCCGCGAGCCCCTGCCGCCAGGCGAGCCCGCCAGGCGGCGGCAAGCAACGCACGAGGAGGATGAGGCCCCGCGAGAGCGCCACCAGCACCGCGAGAGCGGCCAGCGCTGCGCCGACAAAGATCGCCCCGAGCTTGAACGACCCGGCCTGCCAGAGCGCGAGCGCGGCGAGCCCCGCGACGATGGGCAGCGCCGCGACCCACGGTCGCGGGGCGCGCCACGCCGCAGCCTCGAGGTCCCGCCGGAGGACGAGCGAAGGCGGTACCTCCCGGACGGCGAGCAGCGGCCAGAGAGCACACAGGAGCGCTGTCAGCGTTCCCATCAAGAGGCCGCGCCCGATCGTCCATCCGTCCCACACCGGCTCGAGGGCGAAGGGCGCGAACGGCTGGACCGCCCGGACGAGCACGGGCTGCATCAGGACGCCGAACGCCGCGCCGACGAGGCTCCCGACCAAGCCGAGGGCCAGCACCTGGAGCAGGAAGGCGGCGAGCACCATTCGCGACTCGGCGCCCAGGCACTTCAGGACGGCGACGGTCACAAGCTGCCGCCGGACGAAGGTAACGACGGACGACGCCACACCGATGCCGCCGACGAGGAGGCTCGCGAGCCCGACCAGTCCGAGGTAGGTGGCGAGCTGGGAGAAGAAGCGGCGGAGACCAGGCCGGGCGTCGTCGAACGCCGTCACCCGCACCGACGGGTCGGCGATCGCGTGCTCCAGCGCCTCGACGGCGGTGCGCGACGATGCTGCCGCCGGAAGGCGCACGAGCATCCGGTACCGGACGCGGCTCCCGTAACCGACGAGGCCGGTGGCCTCGAGCGCCCCGGCGGCGATCATCACGCGCGGACCGAGCGCCACGAAACTCGACGCGCGGTCGGGCTCTCGATCAATCATGCCCGCGATCGTGAAGCGCGCCGTTCCGAGCAGGAGCGGATCGCCGACGGCGAGACCGAGCCGCTCGAGGAGCGACTTCTCGACCAGCGCCGACCCACCGTCCCCGAGGAGGTCCACGAGCGGGCGGGACGGGGCGACCGTCACGCGCCCGTACAGAGGGTACGCCGCCGCCTCCACGGCCTTGAGCTCGACCAGCAGGCTCGCACCGTTGGCGGGATTCCGCGCCATCGCCGCGAGCTCGCGCACGGCCGTGGTGGTGGCGCCTTCGGCGCGCAGGCGGTCGAGGGCTCCCCGCGCCGCTGTGTCGGGCGGCCGGGCCGATCGGAGCTCGATGTCGCCGCCCGTGAGCGCCTTCGCCTCGCCCGCGAGGGCGCGGTCGAGGCTGGCGGCGAAGGTACCGACGGAGACGACGGCGGCCACGCCAAGCGCAATGCAGGCGAAGAACGCAAGGAAGTGACGCGACGCACCCCGCGTCGCGCGCCAGGCCGTCCGGAGCGGGAAGGCCAGGGTCACAGCTGTCCGTTCAGGACTCGGCCATCGCGGAGCCTGACGCTCCGCCCGGCGTGGCGGGCCAGCGCCTCGTCATGGGTGACGAAGACGAGCGTGGAGCCACGCTCGCGATTCAGGGCCACGAGCAGCTCGATGATCTGGGCGCCGGTCGCGGAGTCCAGGTTCCCGGTCGGCTCATCCGCCAAGAGAAGCTTCGGGCGGAGCGCGACGGCGCGGGCCACCGCCGCGCGCTGCTGCTCACCGCCCGACAGCTCAGCCGGGTAGTGTTGTGTTCGGCCGGCCAGCCCGACTTCATCGAGGAGCTCGCGGGCGCGCGCGAGCGCGTCCGGGACGCCGGCGATCTCGAGCGGCACGGCCACGTTCTCCGCCGCGGTGAGCGTCGGGATTAAATGGAAGGACTGGAAGACGTAGCCGAGCGTCTCACGCCGGAAGCGCGCCAGCCCGTCCTGGTCGAGGCGCGTCAGCTCGGCGCCGGCGACCACGATCGAGCCCGCCGTCGGACGATCGAGCCCCGCGAGGAGGCCGAGGAGAGTCGATTTCCCACTGCCCGACGGGCCGGTGATCGCGCAGACCTCACCCGCCTCCACGTCGAGCGCGATCCCGTCGAGAATCGTGAGGAGCCGTCGCCCGCTCGAAAGCTGCATCACGAGGTCGCGGACCTGAATCATCAAGCGACTCATATTACACTGCGCCTGTGGCTCCCTGGCTTGCCGCCGCGCTCGTGGTGGCCGCGCTCGGCCTCGCGCCCCGGGCGCTGGCGGAGGGCGCTCCGGTGATCGCGGTGCTCGGCGACAGCCTCACCGCCGGACTCGGCGTGGCGGCGGACGAACCGTTTCCGGCGCGCCTCGAGGCGCGACTCCGACGCGAGGGCTTCGCCTACCGCGTGATCAATGCCGGCGTGAGCGGCGACACGACCGCGGGCGGGCTCCGGCGTGTGGGCTGGGTGCTGCGGACCCGGCCCGAGGTGGTCCTCGTCGCGCTCGGCGCCAACGACGGTTTGCGCGGGCAGAGCCCCGCCGCGATGCGCAACAACCTCGAGGCGATCATCGTGCGCCTCAAGGCCTCGGGCGCGCGCGTCCTGCTCGCCGGAATGCGGATGCCGCCCAACTACGGGGTCGAATACACGCGGGAGTTCGCGGCGGTCTTCCCGGAGGTGGCGCACCGCACGCGCGTGGCCCTGATGCCCTTTCTCCTCGAGGGCGTCGCCGCCGATCCCCACTTGCTCCAGCCCGACGGACTCCACCCGAATGCGGCCGGACACATGATCATCGCCGACCGGCTCTGGCCCTATCTCCGTCCACTCTTGCGGAAGTCGCGCTGAGTCCCGCGGCGCCGTATGCGCCGCCCAAGTCGCATTGCACGCCGGGCACTCTCGAACGGGCCGACTCGATGTGTAGCCGACGGTCCGGGCACCGCGCGCAGGACCGCTGCTGATTCGGCAGCAGACGCTCACGTCTTTGTCGTCGCGTAAGCCCTCAAGATGAACCCGTTTCGCAAGGCGACGTCAGCCTTGCAGCGGTGTCTGGACAAGTAAGAAGCCACCCGGCGGTGGCACCCTTATCGGCGACCGGGCTGGCGCTAGCTACGACAAGGACTACTACCTGGACATCCGGATCAAGCGGTATCTCAACGGTTCACCCACTGAGTGACGCCGTCTCAGTGAGACGACCGGGCGGAGCGCGCCCATCACGGGACCCGCGCCGTTTTCTCTCAGGCTGCCTCACTGGTTCCCTCACTGAGATCAGACCAAGTGTAGTGGTGGTCGACGACCCTGACGGCGGGCGTCGTGTAGGTCTGCTCCAGTTGTCCCTCAGTCGACGAAGCGCGTTTTGACGACCGTCACCGGCTAATCACGCTATCCTAATGAACCGCGGGAAGCCCGTCGTTGTCACCTCGCACCGCGGCATCCCGCGCAGCTCCACCTTCAGCGGTATGCCCGACCCTCCCGTTGGCCTTCCTCCGGAGGTGGCGAGGGGGACGGGGCTTGGACTCGATGGCCGCGATATCCTTCCACGGGTCCGGGAGTAAGAGCAGTGGATGGGCGCAGGGGCGGGAGTCAGAGAAGATGAATTCGCAGGTATCTTGCTTCTGCCTCTCCTAGAGCCAGCGGGTAGGGGCTCGTGACGGACATGCGAACGCTAGAGGTATTGGTCATCGCGCCCATCTCGGATGCCGCCTTCGAGAGAATAAAAGCGGTGGGCCATGCCCTCGGTGAGGATTCCGCCACCTCTCCCTTCCCCCCCGCTTTGAAAGTGGTGGACGGCCGGTGCACCTTCGAAGCGGAATACCGGGACGCGTGGCCGCCGGCGACGGCTCGGCGGTATTTGCCCGCGAAGCCCGATCCGCGCGAGGTCCTGCCACGGGCAGAGCGGGATCGCCTGCTGTCCACGGCCGAGGTGGTGCTGGGGACGTTCCCGTTCCCGATGGACCTGCGCGTTCGCTCGCCACGCTTGCGATGGTTCCACCAGATCCCGGCAGGGGCGAGCAACCTGCGCGCCGGCGATCTGTGGGGAAGCGACGTCAGGGTGACGACGTCCCGGGGTCTGGGGGACACGGTCCCGATGGCGTTTCACCGTGTCGCACCGGACCGGGCGCGCCACGAGTTCGCGCCGCGGGCCTACCGACCGCGGCTGGTCCAGGGTAAAACCGTCTGCGTCGTCGGCCTGGGCGGGATCGGGCGCGAAGTGGCGCGGCTCTGCGCAGCGGTGAACATGCGCGTGGTGGGCACCCGTCGGCGCGCCGTGGCCGGCGAGCCCCGGCCGGAAGGCGTCAGCCGGGTAGAATCTGCCGACGGCCTGCACGCGTTGCTCGCCGAGAGCGACTTCGTGGCCATCTGCTGCCAGTTGACGGCGGAGACAGAGGGCCTGATCAACCGCGCGGCGATCGCCGCGACAAAGCCCGGTGCGGTAGTGATCAACGTGGCTCGAGGAGAGATCATCGACGAGACCGCCCTCCTGGAGGGGCTGGCCAACGGCAGAATCGGTGGGGCCGCGCTCGACGTTTACTGTGGGGAATTCGAGGGCGATCCTGACCGCCGCTTGTGGGACGACTCGCGGGTGCTCATCACGCCCCACGTCTCCGGCGAGACAGACGTGAGCCTCCACCGAGGCGTGGATCTTTTTTGTGACAACCTGCGCCGCTACGTGACCGGCCAACCGCTCGAGAATGAGGTGGATTGGGACCGTGGCTACTGAGGATTCGTTCATCGCGACGACGACGCCGGCGCGGCGGCGCTTCTGATTAGAGACGGCGCTTCAGCGCGGCGGCCACGCTCGGGGCCGTTCGATGATCCTCCAGACTGTTGAGCAGAGTCACCACGTGCCCATATCCAGGCAATGCCCAGATGTCGAGATCGGCATTTGCTTCGAGAGCACCGTCTTGGGCCAGACTCGTCTCGAATACCCTACGGTGCGGCGGATGTCTAAGCAGGTGCCACGATGCGCTCGAAGAATACGTCGCTCTCTAAGGTCGCCACAGGCGTGGGATACGGATCAGAAAGGTTCGTCGCTCATGTCTTTTGGCGAGAGCTCGCTGTAGCCTAAGGGAATATAGACGTAGGTGCGCCGTTCTGCCACCGTGAACGGGAGAATGAATGCGAGCGCGCATCGCTTACGACCATGCGGCGGGGGTGAGTGCGCCTCTTACCGAGCTCGGCACCACTTTGAAGGCGGTCGTATAATCAGGGCGTGGCGGTCACTGAGGTCGACCTGGGCGGCATCGTCGGCGCCATCGCGGCGCGGGCCCGCGCGTTGTCGCGCGAGTCCGACCCTGGCGGGCTCCTCGAGGGCCTCTCCGGGCAGCTCCAGGGATTGATCCCCCACGACCGGGTGACGGTCCTCTACCTAGAAGACGGAGGACGTACCGTCTCGGTCTTCGCGGAGCATGTTTCCGGCGATGCGCCGCGCCACGACGGCCGCTCCACCCTCTCTCTGGCTCGTGCCAACCGGTATCCCATCGCCGAGGCCGTCTCGTCCTGTGTCTTTGCGGGGCAGGCCGAGTTCGTCCGGGATGCACAGAGCGATGCCCGCTTCATGGCGGGGACGGCCGTCCCCGGCGCCCCACAGGCGGGGTTGCGTGCATGGATGGCGCTGCCGCTCATGGGCGTCGAGCGTGTCATCGGCGCGCTCATCGTCGGCAACACGATCCCGGATGCCTACACCGAGGCTCACCGCGCGGCCGGCCGCCAGATCGCGGACGTCATCGGCCCCGTCATCGAGCACATCATGCTCGTGCACACGGCGCGCCGGCGGCGCCAGCGGCTGCGGGTCGTGCCGGAGGTGGCGCGCGTCCTCGGCTCGAGCCTCAACGTGGCGGAGATCTTCGACCAGCTCGCGGCGGCGGTCCGGCCCGTCCTCGACTTCGACATCATGGTCACCCGCCTCCTCGAGCCCGAAGGTATTCTCGAAGAGGGAGTGTTGCTCATTGCCGAGGGCCGGTCGGTGCAGACTCCGCCGAGCGGTTCGAGGACCTCGTTCGCCGCCCGCCTGCTGTCCGGTGAGCCGGTGCTGATGCGGGACTGTGAGAGCGAGCTCGACCCCGCGAATCCAGCTGACCGGACAATCCTCGGGAACGGGATCCGCTCGTTCGTCGCCGTGCCCTTGATCTTCGGCGAGAAGATGGGTGGACTCCTGGGCTTCGCCAAGCGGGAGCCCGACCGGTTCGACGAGAGCGATCTCGAGGTCGTCGAGGAGATTGCCCAACACGTCGTCGTCGCGGTCCAGCACCAGCGGCTGGCCGAGAAGCAGCGCCGGCTCGCGATTGCCGAAGGGCGGGCGCAGGAGCTCGAGCGGCGAGTTGAGCGGCTGCATGGTGCCCTCAGCGAGCCGTACGGGTTCGGCCGGATCGTCGGCCGCGCCCCGAGCCTGCGCGAGGCGCTCGAGCGGGCCGCGCGGGTCGCCCCGGAGGAGACCCCCGTGCTCCTGACCGGCGAGAGCGGTACGGGCAAGGAGCTGGTGGCCCAGGCGATCCACTATGCCAGCCGTCGCGCCGACGGCCCCTGCGTCGCCATCAACTGCGCGGCGCTGCCAGAGGCACTCATCGAATCGGAGCTCTTCGGCCATGAACGGGGCGCCTTCACCGGAGCGGACAAGCAGAAGGCGGGCCGCTTCGAGGTCGCCGCCGGGGGCACGCTGTTTCTCGACGAGGTCGGCGAGCTCGCGGCGAGCGTCCAGGCCAAGCTGCTCCGTGTCCTCCAGGAGCACGAGTTCCAGCGCGTCGGCGGCACCGCGACGCTCAAGGCCGACTTTCGCCTCATCGTCGCCACCAACCGGAACCTCACGGACGCCATGGCGCGCGGCCAGTTCCGCGAGGATCTCTACTACCGGCTCAGCGTCTTTCCCATTCACCTGCCGCCGCTCCGCGAGCGCGGCGAGGACGTGGTGCTCCTCGCCCAGGAGTTCGTCCGCCGCCTGGGCGAGCGGATGGGCAAGGGGGAGCCGGGGCTGAGCCGCGACGCCCGGGAGCTGCTGGTGACGTACCCGTGGCCCGGTAACATCCGGGAGCTCCAGAACTCGATTGAGCGAGCGTTGATCGTTTCGGACGCCGGGCTCATCACGGCCGCACAGCTCGGGCTTCCCCGGCCGGGGCTGCCGTCCAACGAGGCGTCCCTGCCTGGTGTCCCCACGCCGTCAGGCACCGCGAATCAGGACGCTCCGGCGGCGACCCTTCAGGAGCTCGAACGACACGCGATCGCGGAAGCCCTCGCGAAGGCCAAGGGCAACAAGACGGCCGCGGCGGCCGCGCTCGGGATCACCCGAATGCGGCTCTATACGAAACTGAGGCGGCTGGGGCTGCCTTCTCCGTAACCGTGTCGCGCGAGACAGTCTGTCGTTGTCTCGTTCCTCCCTTGCGGGCCGGGTCGCCGTCTGGTTGCGGCCCCGTTGAGATTTCTCCCAGGTAGTCGCGGAGCCGACGGCGCAGAAGCAGACGCGCGCGGTGCACCCGGGACTTGACGGCGGGCACGGTCAAGTCGAGTGTCGCCGCGATGTCAGGATTCGACATACCGTCCATGTCGTGCAGCACGAACACGGTTCGATACTCGGCCCGCAGCTCGTCGATCGCACCTGTCAATACCGTGCGCAGCTCGGTCTGCACCGCTGGGTCGCCGCCCTTCCCCGACCAGTCGTCGACGGGCTGGAGGTGACGTTTCTCGTCGTCAAAGGCCGGCGGGAGGTCGTCCCACGATACTTCGCGCTGTCGGCGGCCGCGGCGTCGCAGCTTCTCGTAGGCTGCATTGGCGGTGATACGATGGATCCACGTCCCGAGTGCCGCGTCACCCCTGAACATCGCGACTCTCCGTACCACAGTCCACAACGCGTCCTGCACGATCTCTTCGGCGTCCGCCTCGCTGCCGGTGATGCGCACCGCGAGCCGATGCGCTTGAGCGCCGTATGTGTTGATGAGCGTCTCCGCTGCGTCGGCGTCCCCTTCGCGCAGCCGCTCCACCAATTCCGTGTCCGAGAGCCTCAGACCGTTTATGCCCAGCATTCCCACTCCCTTCGCGAACTCACCTCTGATGGCGCCATCTAGAGCGATACGCGCTCGGAGTGATGCCGGTCATGCGTCGGAACGCCGTCGGGAAATAACTGGGCGTCCGAAAGCCCACCAGCCGACCGACCTCTCCGATAGGGAGTTGCGACTCCTGGAGTAACGCCGATGCCCGCGCGATCCGCCGTCCCAGAACGAAGCGGTGCGGGGGGACACCGGTCCGCTCCTTGAAGAGTCGGGCGACAAGGTACGGGCTTACGTGAACCACGGCGCTGAGATCCAGCAGCGTGAGCGGCTGGTTCAAGTTGTCCTCGATGAAATCGCAGACCCGCCGGAGCCGAGGCCAGGGCAGGCCTCGCGTCGAGACCCGCTCGACTGGCCAGGCCGGATCTCGGGAGGGTGCTGCGTCTGAAGCTCCGCATAATTCGTCCCCTCCGACTCGAAGACGGACCCGGCGCGAAGCGACTTCATCGGTCACGGGTGTTCCGGTCGCTGCTTCGACGGCTTGACGACACACGGCTCTTGTCCTCCAAGCCGCGCGTGTGCATCAGGCTTGCCGGACGCCAGCCGCGGTGTTTTACGCTCGAAGACTCACGACGTTACCTGAAGCGCCGGAGGAGCCTGCCGCTCGGTCGTGCGTATCGTTCGATACAGGTCGTACAGGGGTACACGCCCGTCCGCTTGGAACGACACACTGACCTCGCCGTCGGGCGCGCGTCCCGTCGCGGTCTCGAGTAGTTCCCTCCCCTTAGCTGTACGCACACGCTCGGCCTGCCCTTTGCACGGACCGGTGTTGACGCACGAGGCAGGAGACGTTGGTGTGCGCGCCGAGAGAAGCACCGGGCGGGGGAGGGCGTGATGAGGGTCGAGCCGCATCTGTGGGGCGTCGTGCTGTCCGGAGGCGAGGGGGTGAGGCTGAAGGCTCTGGCCCGTCGGATCTGCGGTGACGAGCGGCCGAAGCAGTATGTTCCCGTTTTCGGGGACCGTACCCTGTTGCGCCAGACCCTGGACCGCGTGGCGCTCCGGATCCGCCCCTCCCGGACCGCGGTGGTCACGCTGCGCAGCCATTCTCGTTTCTTCGTTGAGCACTGGGCCGGTCCGGAACCTCCGCGGGTGCTCACCCAGCCAACGGACCGTGGGACCGCCGCGGGGATCCTCTTCCCGATCCACTGGGTCGCGCGCCAGGATCCCGACGCGATCGTCGCGGTCTTTCCTTCGGATCACTTCGTGTCGGAGCCGGCGACCTTCATGGCGCTCGTTGGGCGAATCGCCGTCTGGGTGCAAGAGCACCCTGCCCGGCTGGTGCTCCTCGGTGCGCACCCAACCAGCCCCGAGGTCGAGTACGGCTGGGTCGAGCTCGGAAGACCGCTGAACTCGAGGGATGATCGACCGATATGGGAGGTCCGCCGGTTCTGGGAGAAGCCATCGGAGGAGCGGGCACGCCTATGTCTGCAAGCGGGCTGTCTCTGGAACACCCTCGTCCTGGTGGGCACGGCCACCATGTTTCTCCGCGCCGCTCGGGAGGCGGTTCCAGAAGTCTGCGAGCGCCTGGCCCAGGCAGTGCCCGTCTTCGAAACCGATGCGGAGGCCTGGGCCCAGGCGTATGCCTTGATTCCTAGGGCCGATTTCTCCCGCGCGATCCTCGAGCCTTGCCCGCCTTCCCTGGCCGTGGCGGCGGTTCCGCGCCTGACGTGGTCCGACCTCGGAAGCCCTCGGCGAGTGTGCGAGATCCTCGGGGCCGCTCGAAGTCTGCCCGCGTGGGCGGTCGCACCCGACCTCCTCTCCGGGTCGTGACATCCGAGGCCGTGCCCACGTGCTCGTCCTCAACTCGGAAGGGCGACTCGAGCTCTCGCGAACGCCACGCGCAACGAGAGGCTCGCCACCGACCTCGGGATCACACGCGTCCAGCTCGAGAGCCACGCATTGGGGCTCACGCCCCACGTTCCGTCAGCGCCCCCCGACAGGGCGCGTGGTCGCTCGAGCACGGAGACTGCGCCAACGTTACTCCAAATACACAGGAGACGCCGCTGATGGGCCTGAACGTGGTCGCGCGGCCGCGAGGCGTCGCGGGCCTCCGGGTCGGTCACCGTCTCGTTCGATACGGTCTGTAGGCGGTGATACGGCCGATCGTTTAGCGCCACACCAGTCTGCAATTTCCCGAGCGGCCCGCGTTCGCCACGAACGCTCGCACGTCGCCCAGTTACGTCGAATCGGCAGGGCCGGCCTGCCGTTTGCAGAGTCCGCCTGTGGGAGATGCGGAATGAGCCAACAGGCAGTAGAGCGAACGCTCGGCAAGCTGCTCACGGATGAGTCCTTTCGCGAGCGATTCTTCACGACCCCGAGAGCGACGGCCTGGGCGGCTGGCCTTCGTCTATCGGACATCGAACTGGCGGCGCTCTCGGGACTGTCTCGCTCGGCCCTCTGCTCGGTCAGTGCCAGCCTCGATCCTCGGATCTGTCGGCTCTGCCCGGAGAGCGAGTCCTCACCAGAAGAGAGGCGACCGTGACCGCGTCGGTCATCGCGGCAGACGCATATTGGGCGGAGTGGGCGCTCTTCGTCTGGGTTCTCGCCAACCAGGGCGGGGTGCCGATCCCCGTGATGCCGGCCCTGCTCGGCGCTGGTGCGCTGGCGGGACGCGGCAGCCTGAGCGTCGTCGTGACCCTGGCCGTCTCGGTTGCCGCGGCCCTCTGCGCGGATCTGACGTGGTACCTCCTAGGGCGGTGGCGCGGCAGCCGAGCGCTCGATCTGCTCACCCGTCTAGTGCCCAGGGCACGGACCCACGTTGAGTGCGCCGCGCATCTCGTCGTCGCTCACGAACGGGTGTTTCAGCTCGGCGCCCGGTTCCTCCCCGAGGTGAACCCCATCGCAGCGGGGTTGGCGGGAGCGGCCGGGATGAGCGTCAGCCGATTTCTACCGGGTGCTGCGGTGAGTGCCGCCGTCTGGACGGGGAGCTGGATCGGTATCGGATACCTCCTGGCCCACGGCATCGCCGGGGTCGCCCTGAGTTGCGGCATTCCGTTGACGTTCGTCGTCATCGCCACGCTCGTCGGCTGGCTGCTCCTCAGACCGGTGCAGCGGCGACTTCGCCTGCACATAGTCGGTCGAGCCGGAGCCGGGCGTGGATCGAGCGCGGCAAGCGCCTCGCGATCTTCGTCATGAGCTCTCCCGACGACGCGGGTTTCGGGTCCGGCCGCTCGCGCTTGGAGCCTCGGCTCCGGGAACGGCGAGCAGGAGTGGATACGCCTGACCTGCGGGGGATGGCGATGCCGGCATCACCGCCTCGGGTACTGACCTGGCCGGCGCTACTCATCCGCTGTGCCTTTGGCACGTCGGCGTCCCGATCGAGCTCGCCCCCAAGACGTTCGCCGTGCTGCGCTATCTCTGGTCGAGGCCCCGGCTGGCTCGTGACGCAGCGGGAACTACTGGATGGCCTGTGGCTAAGAGTTCTACAAGGAGCGCCTCGGCACGTCGGGCAAAGTCAGCCAGGTCGAGCCGAATGGGGCTTTTGACCGGGACGACCAATTAGATTCCCAGCAACGGAGGAAGCCAGCTCGGGAGCGTTGTCGCGCAATCCGCCACTGTCCGGGAGGCATTGAGAGTCAGCACGGTCTGGTTTGCGGTCGCAAAGAGGTCCCGAGGTGTGGGCAGCGCCGGTCGTGGCGACTCCTGGGCAAAGTCAAAGGCCGCTCGCAGGGATCGGCGAGCCTTCGGCGCCCGGCGTTGATGGTTGGCAGCGTGATCGGATGAGACGTCGTGGAAAAGGTGTGCTCGACGAACTGTAAAATCGAGGTGTGGTCCAAGGTTCCTTTGAACACTGTGCCCGTCGCGCACAGAAATAATGGTCGGCGAGCGTAAAGGCCCGTGCCAGCTCGACGTGGTAGATATGGTCGGACGGTTCAAAATAGCCGATTGCAATTTGCTGCCCGCCCTCGGCGGTTACCCAGCCGTTCATTAGGCCTGAATTCCGTTTCGCGTGCGAGGCCTCCCAGCTGTGGTCGGGATCTGCGTCGCAGTAGTGGGTCAGATGGTACGGATGGTATTCGATGCCGGCGCCGTTCGAATAAGTGAGATACGCGGGATCGAAGCCCTCAGCGATAGCGTTGCCGTTTCCAAACATTGAAGCGAACGCACCCAAATAGTGGTCGAAGGAGCGATTCTCCTGGCACAGAATTACGACGTGCTTGATCTTGTTGCTCGACGGCCAGTTGGCCTGGTCGGGGAGGCCCAAAACGCGCGCATTCCCGCCGGTCTGCGCCCGGGATGTAGCGAGCGGGAGTCCGCGCCAGAAGACGATTCCTGCGCCACCCGCCGCAGCAGAAAGAAACTTCCGGCGCGTCAGCGTGTGTCGGCCGATGCATTTGACGAGCTCGAACCAGCCGGGATGAATGTGCTGAGGGACGGTGGGCGTCCTCACTGTGCTCCTCCTGCCACGTGTCGCTGCATCGCCACATCCGACACATCGGGACTCGGCCGAACGATTCTCAGCTCGAACGAGCATTGACTCCGTTAAGATTTCGTGACCCGGCGCAACTAATGGAATTACCTGAGGACGCGATAGGGGCAACACCCGAGGCGGGGCACTGTCCGTCGCCAAAACTGTGTCCAGCTTCGTTTGGCGACGAACTGCCGCGCCTGCGACAGTCCAACATGCCAGGAGTCCGGCGTGGCGGTTGATCCGCAGCAGGTAAGATTGGGGTGATGCGCCACTCTTCTGGCCTCGGCACTGAGTCTCGGCTTGAGCGATTGCGCATGGCCCAGGCAGTCGTGAGGGCTTGGGGCGTTGTGTTCGGCCTTGTGGGGTTGTCTTTGGTTGCCTTCCTGCTCATCGCGGTGGTTAACCCGTGTTCTTGGGGCACGGCGTTGCCATGAGCGCTGTGCGACGCGTCGCCGAACAACCTGCTACAGCGGGCCGGGGCTCGCTATGCTCGTCCGCGGCCGCTGAGCGGGAAGGGTAGGCCGCGGCCTTAGTGTCGATGTGATCTCATTCATCATTCCCGCTTATAACGAGGAGCGCCTGCTGCCGGCCACCTTGTCGGCCCTTCACGTCGCAGCTCGAGCGATCGGCGAGCCGTATGAGGTCATCGTTGCGGATGACGGCTCCACCGATCGGACCGGCGCCGTGGCCAGGAGTCACGAAGCACGAGTAGTCCGGGTCGAACACCGTCAGATCGCGGCAACCCGTAACGCCGGCGCGCGTGAGGCCAGAGGTGATCAACTGATCTTCGTCGATGCTGACACAATTGTTTCTGAGACTGTTCTGCGCGCTGCGATTCGAGTGTTGCGCCTCGGTGCGGTTGGTGGCGGGGCGACTGTGCGCTTCGATGGTCGCATCCCGATGTACGCTCGGCTGCTGTTGTTCGTAATTACATGGCTGTTTCGGGCTGCACGGCTAGCGGCCGGCTGTTTTCTGTTCTGCACGCGTCGAGCCTTTGACGCCGTTGGCGGCTTTGACGAAGCTTTCTATGGAGCCGAAGAGATCGTTATGAGCAACTCACTCAAGCGCCACGGCCGTTTCGTCGTCTTACGGGAAGCTGTCGTTACATCGGGACGGCGGGTGCGGGCCCACTCCGGCTTCGAGGCCCTGCGCGCACTCGGCGATCTGGTTCTGCATGGTCCACGATCGCGGCTCGGGCTCGCCATCTGGTATGAGAAGCGACGGGAGGATCCGAAACGGGGCCTATGAAAGTCCGTTGACCGTGGGAACTCAAGAGGACAGGAAACACTATCAAGACGTGACGACCATCCCGCCCGTTCTGGTCGGGCCGACCGGGCTCGATGAGTTCCGAAGGATACCCTCGCAAGCCTATCGCGACCCTCGTTCAACAAGGTTTTCCGCGAACTCTTCGCCGGCAAGGGCTGGCGTTTCAGGAGCCGACCGTCCGAGTCGTCTTGAGCGGTCCAGATTATCGTTCCAGATCTCGGCCGCGAACGACACGTTGTTGATGGAGCCGCTCGGGTCGTTGTAGAGACTGAACACCAAGCTTCCAGAGGACATGCACGATCCGGTCGGTGTCAGTCACCAGCACGCCGCGCGGTGAGATGTAGTCGTTCTTGAGCGACAGGTCGAAGAGCGTGGATCCCTGGAGCCCGGCACCTCGTGCGACCGTGCTTTCTCCTGCGCCTCCGCGGCCGGCTGCCATCGAGAGCCCGCGGGCTAACGGCAAGCCAACCGCAACCCCCGCGAGAGACGGTGGACGAACACCTTGTTCGCCCGTCGCTTTCCCGTCGCTTCGAGGACCTCGCCCTGGGCGGTTGGAAGGACCTGCTCGCCGTCTTCCCGTCGGCTCAGATGACGCGCGCGATGTCGCCGTTCGCGCCGCTGGCCGTGCCGTACCTGCAGGCCTTCTTCCTCGACGCAGGCAACCCGTACTCGAGGTCTTCCTCGCGATCAACGAGACCTATCACGCGCTCGAGACGTACGAAACCCGGGGCATGCCGGACCTGCCCGCCTTTCGCGACGCGCTCACGGCCACCCAGAAGGGTCTCTTCACCATCCTGGGGGCAATCGACCACACCTTCACGCGCGACGAGACCTGGCGCTTCCTCAAGCTCGGCGAGGCGCTCGAGCGCCTCTTCCGGACCACGCTCGTCCTGCGCGTGAAGCTGCCGGCCTTGCTCGCCGCCGAGCCGCGCACCGATCTGCCGCTCTACTACACCCAGTGGCGGACGCTGCTGCGGACCCTGTCCTCACTGGAAAACTACCGGCGCCGGTACGGAGCCCGGCTCGTGCCCCAGCTCGTCATCGCCTTCCTGCTTTTCGACCCGAACTCCCCTCGCTCGCTCCGTTACGGAGTTGCCGCGCTCAAGGAGTGCCTGGAGGTGATCGCCGGGCCGGGCAACCTCACGGCGCCCGGGCGTCTCGTCGGTCGACTCCTCGCCGACTTTTGCTACGACGAAGAAGAGTTGATGCGCCGGCCCGACTTCGCCGTTGTTCTCGACCACGTGGCCGCCGAGCTGAGCAAGATGCACGATACGTTGGCCACGCAGTACTTCGTGACCTGATGTTTTTGCAGGTCGAGCACACCCTCTCGTTCGAGTACGACAGCTACATTAGTGAGTCGTTTCTCGAGCTGCGCGTCCAGCCCAAGACGACGCCGAGCCAGACCGTCACGTCGTTCGAGCTGGCGGTGGGCCCGCCGACCCGCTTGTTCTGCTATCGCGACTGGAACGACAACCTCACCCACTACTTCACGATCACGAAGTTCCACGATCGGATCGAGGTCGTCGCGCGCTCGATCGTCCACACGCACACGGCGGGCCCGACGGTCCGCTCGCTGTCGGACCTGCCGACCCGGGACGCGCTGCCCTATCCACTCCATGACTTCCTGGACTTCGGAGGCCCTGTCCAGCCCACCGTCGCCCTGCGGGAGGCCCATCGCGACGCCGGCGGCCCCAGCCGGGCGCCGCTCGGCGAGCAAATCGTGGCCCTCGGCCAGCACATCCACGAGTCCTTCGAGTACCGGAAGGACGTCACGCGCTACGACTCGACCACGGAGGACTTCCTGAAGATTCGTGCTGGTGTCTGCCAGGATTTCACTCACCTCATGCTGGGGTTCCTGCGGCTGCGCGGCATCCCCTGCCGCTACGTGAGCGGCCATCTCCACGTCGACCGGAAGAAACGCGAGCCTTCCCAGAGCCATGCGTGGATCGAGTTCTACGCGCCGGGTGCCGGCTGGGTGCCGTTCGACCCGACTCATAACTGCGACGTGGACGAGCGCTACGTCGTCGTCGGCCACGGCCGTCACTACGACGACGTTCCGCCCAACAAAGGCATCTACCGTGGAGGGGCCAAGGAAGCGCTCCGTGCCGGGGTCTTGACCGAGGTGACGACGGGCACGGCGGTCTCTTCGCTCCGGGAGAAGGTCCGCCACATCGATCTGCCAGTCTTCCCCGAACTCCCCCAGCGGCGCATGGATCGCTTGACGGCCGCCGAGGAGGCCATCGCGCAGCAACAACAGTAACGATCAGGCTCCGGCCAAGAAGTGCTTGCGGATGATAGCGTGCACGTCCCAGTTGCCCGTACTCGACCGCCACCGACATGAGCGCGATCGCCCCCCGCCGCCGGACAAAAGAGAAGTCGGTAACCCCCTGTTGAATCAGCCATCTGGGCGGTTCTTGGGCCTGCGGTGACTTGGCCTTACCCCTCGAGCCCGAAGGCCACGGTGGCTGCGGCGCCGGCGGGATCTCTCCGGGCCCAAGAGACCGCTGGCTCGGGGCATCCCCGCCTGGCCAGCCTTGAGATCAGAGCTAGCAGGCCTCGGCAGGAATGCCAGCACCCGACACCTGTCTGTGCTGGGCCTGGTTCGTCCCGCTTTTGGGGGAGGACTGAGTTGGAACTATTGAAACGAGTTGGCGAAAACGTGGTCGTGACTCAAACACGGTTCGAATCCCGTTTCAGGTTTGGTCCGTCCTTCCCCCCGGGTTGATCGCGGACTTGCGCAGACGGTCAATTCGGCAACACTGTTGTCATGGGGAGGGCGCGGCAGACGGCCTTGGAAGTCGCGGGTCGCGAGGTGGTGATCACCAACCCAGACAAGGTCTTCTTTCCGCAGGCCGGTCACACGAAGCTGGACCTGGCCAAGTACTATGCGGCGGTCGCCGGAGGGGCGTTGCGCGGGATCGCCGGGCGGCCGATCGTGCTCAAGCGCTACGTCGATGGCGCGGAGGGCGATCCGTTCTTCCAGAAGCGGGCACCGGCGCAGCACCCCGACTGGATCGAGACGGTGGAGGTGCACTTTCCGTCGGGCCGGACAGCGCGAGAGGTCGTCGTGCGCGACGCGGCGCAGCTCCTCTGGATCGTCAACCTGGGATGTATCGACCTGAACCCGCACCCGGTACGCGCCGAGGACCTTGAGCACCCCGACGAGCTGCGAGTTGATCTGGACCCAGGCCCCGGCGCGAGCTGGGACGACGTGCGACGTGTGGCCTTGATCGTACGTGACGTGCTCGACGAACACGGTCTGCGCGGTTGGCCCAAGACTTCGGGATCACGTGGCATGCACGTCAACGTGCGAATCCGCCCGCGCTGGAGCTTCGACCAGGTGCGGCGCGCGGCGCTTGCCCTGGCGCGGGAGGTGGAGCGGCGCGCGCCCGAGCGGGCGACCAGCAAGTGGTGGAAGGAGGAACGGCACGGCGTCTTCCTCGATTACAACCAGAACGCCAAGGACCGCACGGTGGCGTCCGCCTGGTCGGTGCGACCGACCCAGGACGCGCGCGTCTCGATGCCGCTCGCGTGGGACGAGGTCGCCTCCTGCGATCCGGCGGCATTCACGCTGGTCACCGCACCTGCGCGCATCGCCGAAGGTGGCGACGCGTCAGCAGGAATCGACGCCGCCGCGGGATTGCTGCAGAGACTGCTCGAGCTGTCCGCTGCACAGCAAGCCGCGGGCCTCGGCGACGCGCCGTGGCCCCCACACTACAAGAAGCATGGCGACGAGCCGCCGCGCGTCGCGCCGTCAAGACGCAAACGCGCCGAGAACGCCGTAGGGAAGGGCAACCACGGCCGCCAGTCGATACAACCGCTCATCACCGTCGCGAAGGCGGAGCACGAGAAGGACGCGCTCGCGGGACTCGAGCGCTGGAAGGCGCGCCATCCGGAGGCGGCCGCGCGGCTGCAGGTGGACGACGTCCTGGTCGACTCGATGCGTGGCCGCTCGAGCACGTGGACGCGCATCCGGGTCAATCTGCGTCACGTTTCCGAGGGCGAACGCCCCGCCGAGGAACCGCCCGATCCCGACTACGATCCCTGGCGCGGCCTGGGATCCGCCCGGCGCGGGGCGCGCGCACCGAAGACGCGCTCCAGCTCGTAGGCCGTCGTAACCTCCAGCTGATCGTAGCAGCAGTCTTGCGGGCGCTTGTCGGGGCGCCAGCGCATGAACTGCGCGGCATGCCGGAAGCGAGTCCCCTGCATGTGATCGTACGCGACCTCGCAGACGCGCTCGGGCCGGACCGGCTCCCAGTTCAGGTCCTTGCCGCGGTTCCAGCGGCTGCTCGCGCCGGGCAGGCGTTGCCCCGTCTCGTTCGCGTCTCGCTGCGCCTCGGCCCAGTCACGCCAGGGATGGCGCTCGAGCGCGTTCTCTCGGAGGGGCGCCAGGTCGGCGACGAGCTGCTTTCGAACCGCGTTGGTGAACGCCGCGGTGACGCCGACGTGGTGCAGCGTGCCATCCTCGTCGTAGAGGCCGAGCAGGAGCGACCCGACCATGGTGCCGGTGCCGTTCTTGTGCCAGCGGAAGCCGGCGACCACGCAGTCGGCGGAGCGCGCGTGTTTCACCTTGATCATCGTCCGCTCGCCGGCGCGGTAGGGCGCGTCCAGGCGCTTCGCCATGACGCCGTCGAGCCCGGCTCCCTCGAAGCGACGGAACCAGTCCTCCGCAAGGGTGCGATCGCGCGTGGAGGGCGACAGGTGCATAGGCGGTGCCGCGTCGGCCAATACCCGCTCGAGCCGTTCGCGTCGCGCTGCGAGCGGCAGCGGACGGAGGTCCTCGGCGCCCAGCGCGAGCAGGTCCCAGGCCACGAAGGAGGCCGGGGCCTGCGCGGCCAGGAGCTTCACCCGCGATGCGGCCGGGTGGATGCGGAGGAGCAGCGCCTCGAAGTCGAGCCCGTCCGCGCCCACGATGACGATCTCGCCGTCGACGACGCAGCGCTCGGGCAGCGTCCGAGCGAGGGGAGCGACGAGCTCGGGGAAGTAACGGTTCATCGGCTTCTCGTCCCGGCTCTGCAGCACGACCTCGTCACCGTCGCGAAACACCAGCGTACGAAAACCGTCCCACTTCGGCTCGAACTGCCAGCCGTCGCCGCCCGGCAAGGCGTCTGCAGCCTTGGACAGCATCGGCGCGAGCGGCGGATCGAAGGGCAGGCGCATGGTTCAATCCCTCGTCCAAGTCTAGGGGGTCGCGGTGAATCGCGGTACCTGCGCCGTGTACTCCGCAACACCGTGGACGCCGACCCCAGCGGACCGTCTTGGCCGGCCGGCAGGCACTGAGCGAGAGGGCCCCCTTGTCAAAGGCAAATAAAATCCCGCCTTTGAACTATCTGAGTTCGAACGTGTCCCCTTGGGGCCACCGGTTCGATTTCGTTCAGTTTGCGCGTGTTTGAGCGGCATCACCGTTGTATGCGTTGGAGACTTCGGCCATTGACTCTTCGGGGTATCGGCGGCGTCGCGCCCTGGTATTCGTCTCACCATTCTACCTAGGCGAGGGTGGGGGAGGAGGGTCGGGGCGGGCCGTCACAGTCTTGTCATCGATTTAGCCTGATTTCTTAATGAGTCGACGGCTCGCCGGCGCGGGCACGCTAGTGTTATGGAGGAAACGCATTTCCGCGCGATCTGGCTGAGCGACATCCACCTCGGGACACGCAGCTGCAAGGCCGGGGCGCTGCTCGACTTCCTCGACGCGTGCGACTGTGAGTACCTCTATCTCGTCGGTGACGTCATCGATTTTTGGAAGCTCAAGCGTGCGCCGTACTGGCCACAGATCCACAGCGACGTTATCCGGAAGGTGTTGTCCAAGGCTCACG
>QHRX01000314.1 GCA_003221455.1 Candidatus Rokuibacteriota bacterium | reverse complement strand
GCGGGTCGAGCGAGCCCCGCCGGCCGGGGCCGAGGCGGTCGAGCCGGGCCAGGAGCTCCCGGCATTCCTGCTTGACCGCCTGGTACTCCGCGGTGCGCTCGCCGTTGAAGAGCGCGGTGACCTCTTCGTCGCTCATCGTCTCGATCCCGTCGACCCGGAGCAGCGTCGCCTCCCCGCCGAAGGACTGCACTTCCTGCACGAGCCAGTGGAACCGCTCCGTCGTCTCCGGGTTCTCGGGCAGGATCCACGCCGAGCCCCGGAGGTTGACGGCGCCCATCCGCTTGAGCTTGCGCCACACCCCAACCCGGTGACGGGTCGGCGTCGGGGGCAGGCTCATCAGCAGGATCAGCCAGCGCATCTGCAGCTCACGGTAACCATTGCTACCATACGAAGTCAAGCGTTACACTTCGATCTGACCGATGAATCGTGGGAACGCGCGGATCCGAAGACCTGTCGCGGTGGTGATAGCATTGCTCGCCCTGGTGCTGACAACCTGGGTGAGGGCCAGCCAGACTCCAACCACCACGCCGCAGCCCCCCATCGATCTGAGCGACCCTGTCAATATCGAGGCCGGTCGCCAGATGTTCAACGTGACCTGCACCCACTACTGCCACGGCAAAGATGCTCAGGGTGGCGGTATGCGGGGGCCGTCGCTGCGGAACGGCGGCTTTGATAACTGGTACCTCTACGGCCGGATCTCGGGGGGCCGGCCGCCCATGCCGGCTTTCGCCAGCATCTACACCCCGGAGCAGATCTGGAAAATCATCGCCTATATCCAGTCCCTGCGGGACTGAGTCTAGAAAGCGGGCAGCATGTCGTCTGAGCATTCTCTGTTGTCTCGTTCGCAGGATGGAGGCTCATCGCGTCGTGGCTTCCTTGTCGCGCTCGTCACGTCTGGCCCGACCGAATGGAGATCGAAATCGATGCGACTCGCTTCTGTAAGACTGAACTCCTGATCGGTGGGGGTCCATCTCGTCGATGATCTCCGCCAGTTCGGCCAGTCGCCGGTCGCGAAGCCGGCAGCGCTCCGGGTAATGCGCTTCTGGGGAGCGAGCGACAGGACCGCGAGGGACTCCGTCTTGCTGGCGGCGGCGCTCCTCCTCCTTGTGATCGCGCGACGCCCAGCAGGGGCTGTCGGTTCGGCGGCTCCGACTCCTCCCGTCCTTGTCGCCGAGCCGAATTCCGGCCCGGCCTCGGTTCTGGCCGCGGTTCGGGAGGCGACGGCGCAGTATCTCGACGTCGACCGGGCGAGGGCCGACGGGTTTGTTCAGATCAGCGGCATGGAGGCCCGGCACGGCCTTCACTTCATGAACGTGAATGCGCAGCTGCTGTCCTTCCTCGCCCCCGGTGTGAATCTCTCCTCGCCCCCGATACTGATTTACACCCCGACGCCGGGGGGTGGCGTGCAACTCGCCGCCATCGAATATGCGGTGACGAACAGGCCGGCCGCCAACCCGTTTCCGGGCGCTCGGTGGTTCGAGCACGAGTCGAGCTGTCACTACCGGGACTATCGCGATCTCCCCAGTCCGACCGCGGCTGGCTGCCCTAAGGTCCATCCCGAGACCGGTGCGGAGTTCGTGCTCTTCCATCCGCACCTCTGGTTCATGCACGTATGGGCGTGGTACCCGAACCCGCTCGGCATCTATGCGGAGGAGAACCCGTACCTGAGCCCCTTCGGCGGCGTCCATGCGGAGGCGCACGCTCACGCTCAGGCCAGGAGCGGGACCGAGATCGCGTACTCCGAGTTCAACCATCGCTCATCTGGCGTGTTCCTGCTGGTGATCGCGGCGGTGGCGTTCTGGCAGGCTCTGCGCCGACCGCGGAGCCTCGTGTGGCCGGGCGCCGCCGCCGCGTTGTGGATTGCCTTCGGCGTCTATCTGTTCATTCGCAGCGATCCCGAGGCCTGGCCGTGGGGACCGCTCGGGCTCCTTGAGAGCCTGCGCGATACCGAGGTCCTGCAGCACAAGGTGCTGACCGTGATTCCCATTGTAATCGGTCTGGCCGAAGGGCTGTACGGTTATGGCTTCCTCACGCGTCGCCCGAGCCTGCGGCTCCTGTCCCTGCTCGCGCTCACCGGCGGCGCCGGCCTGTTCCTGCACTTCCATCGGGGCACGCTCCACCTCGACTGGATCTACGCCCAGCACGTGATGATGGGGCTGACTGGGCTTGCGGCTGGCGTCGGTCTCCTGGGGTCGCGCCGTGCCGAGCCTGGATCGAGGCTGCACCTGCTCTGGCCGACGTTCCTGGTCGTGATGGCTCTCGTGCTCCTGTTCTACTCGGAGCACTGAACGCCCGGTCAGTGGCGCCCTCGCGACCGGCCCATCAGGCGCGCGTGACACGCCTTCTCCGCCCGCTACACTGGCCGCTTGGACCGGCTGGCAGGAAGAGGGGCCACGCGCGGGTAAAGTCATCGTCGTCACCGGCGCCACCTCCGGGATCGGGCAGGACGCGGCGGAACGGTTGGGCGGCATGGGAGCGCGACTGGTGCTGGCGACGCGCGACAAGAAGCGCGGCGAGGCGGCGCTGGCGCCGCTGCGCAACGCCGCTCCCCGCATCGCACACAGCATCCGCTACGCTGATCTCTCCCGCCTTGCGGAGGTGAAACGGGTTGCGGCCGAGATCGCCGCGGCAGAACCGCGAATCGACGTGCTCATCAACAACGCCGGCGCCCTCTTCAGCTCCCGTCAGGTCACAGAGGACGGCCTCCAACTGACCTTCGCCCTCCATCACGTGGCCTATTTCGTGCTGACGTTCGGCCTACGCGAACGACTGACCGCCTCGGCGCCAGCGCGAATGGTCAACACAGCCTTGGATGCCCATAGGGGCGCCGGTGATCGACGGCGACGACCTACAATCGGCCAACCGCTACGGCGGATTCAGATCTACGGCCGCTCCAAGCACGCAAGCGACGAGCGGTCCCCGAGCCGGCGCGCCGGTCATCGTCCGGGAGATCCCACGCGGTGCGCTTCGGGAGCCGGTGACGCCGACGCCGAGGCGGAGCCCGACGGCGGTGCTGACCAGAGCCACGAAGAGGGGTCAGCGCTGCTGGCGAAACGTTGAACACCCTGAGTCGCGCGAGTTACGGACATTGCCTCGCGAAATTGCGGGATTCTGCGACATCCTGAACCGTTCTTTATCTTGCAGTAGGACGACTCCGGTCCTCTTCCTACCCATTCCGCGACTCCATCCCGGTCCCGTCTTCGGACCACGGCGTCGCGCGGCCTGCGCCCACCTGCCCGCCTCCGTTACGCGTGGAACGCGGGGTCCGCGTCCATGAACCCGCGCAGCATCT
>QHRX01000313.1 GCA_003221455.1 Candidatus Rokuibacteriota bacterium | reverse complement strand
GATGGCCGTCTGCTCAAGATACTCGTCCACCGAGGCGCGGCCTTTCTGGTAGCGCCCCTCGATCTCGAGCGTCACCTGCGTGCCGCGCAGACGCTCCCAGTCGATCTTCTTGCTCTCGACGATCCTCGGTTCGTTCTTCTTGGTGTCGATCTGGACTTCGAAGTAGTTGGCCGTCGCCCGCGCGCCGGTGCGCGAGATAATCCGCACCGGCTTGCCGGTCGTCAGTTGCGCGTACATGCCCGCCGCAGATATTCCGATCCCCTGCTGACCTCGGCTCATGCGCAGCCGGTGGAACTTCGAGCCGTAGAGGAGCTTGGCGAAGATCGGCGGAATCTGCTGGCGGACAATGCCGGGACCGTTGTCGGTGACCGTGACGCGGAAGCGGGTCGCCTGGCTGGCCGGCGGCGGCGTCGAGCGCGTTGTCGACGGCTTCCTTGACGCAGGTGAGGAGCGCCTTGCGCGGATTGTCGAAGCCGAGCAGGTGGCGGTTCTTGGTGAAGAACTCGGAAACCGAGATCTCCCGCTGCCGAGCCCCCAGCTCGGCGGCGGATATGGCGGCCTTCGGCCCTGCGGTCGGGGTCCTGGCGAGCACGGCGGACATCTCTCTCTTTAGATACCAAACCCGTCCTCGCGGACGCTCCTTTATAGTCATCGAGCCCTCGGGCCCTCGGGCATGGCAGAATCCCTCGTATGACCATCTCCACACGGCTGGCCGCGCTCAGCCTCGCGTTCGCCGTCGGCGCCGTTGCGGCCTACGCACGCCTCCTCCGGGTCGCGGTCGTTCGGAACCATCCGGAGGGCTACGTGCTCGCGTTCGCGCTCGCGACGGCGCTGGCGGCGCTGGCCGTGGCCCGCGGGCAGGGGCGGCGGTGGCCCGCGTGGCTGGCGCTCGGGCTCTCGAGCCTCCTGCTGGTCGCTGGCGCCTGGTTCAACTTCGTCGTCGCGCGGGTGCCGGACAGCCCGACCGCGCTGCGGGTGGGCGAGCGCCCGCCCGACTTCACACTGCCCGACGCGACCGGCCGGCCGGTATCGCTCGCGGATTACCGCGGGAAGAAGCCCGTCGTGCTCCTCTTCTACCGCGGCTACTGGTGACCGTTCTGCATGGCGGAGCTCCAAGGGCTTGGAGCGCAGCTGTCCGAGGCCGAGCGGGTCGGCGTCGAGATCGTCGCCGTCTCGCCCGATCCGAACGAGCGGAGCCAGAAGGTCGCGGAAGGCTTCCACCTCGGTTACCGGTTCCTCGCCGACCGCGACCTCGCCGTGACGCGGCGCTATGGCCTGGTGCACGCGGGCGCGGGGCCGAACGGGCAGGACGTGCCGCGCCCCGCCACGGTCGTGCTGGACCGCGACGGGGTCGTACGCTGGTTCTCGGTCAGCCGGAACTTCCAGGTGCGCCCCGACCCGGACGACGTCCTTCGCGCCGTGCGCGCGCTCTAGGTCGCGGCTGCGAGCCTTCGACAGGAGGTCGGCGACGCGGATGGGGGCGGCCGGCGTCGCGAGCGGCGTGATCGTGGCGTCGACGCCGGGCGTCTCGACAGCTCGATAGAGGCGTCCTCGTCGCGGAAGACGTGGTCGATCAGCCACGCGTGCTCGTGGCGGCCCAGCGCCGCGGCACGCTCGTTGGCGAGACGTGGGACTCGCGGCGCTCCGGCTCGAAGCTGGCGCGGCGATCGACGCGACCAAAGAAACTGTGTGCGTCGCGGGCTACGAGGGCGCGGGACGCGTGCGGGCAGCCGCCAGCTTCGAAGCGCGCTCGTGAAGCGCGGGCGTGCCAAGGCGCTCTGACCAGGCCGCGAAGTCAGCACGCGGTCCCCTCCAGCGCAGCGCGTCCACGTCGGCGCCGATGGGCGCGTCGGCACGTAGCGTGGCCAACTTTCGAAACAGCAGCGCGCGCTCGCGCTGCTCCGTGAGCGTCGTGGCCAGCCGAGTCGCACCCTGCACGGACACGCCCCACTCCGTGGCCCGCTTCGGGATGTGCTCGAGGTGCTGGTAGCGGGCGAGCACCGTCGCTGCAGACTTCCGGCCCCAGCCGGGCAGACCGGGGTAACCGTCTGCGCTGTCGCCCACGAGCGCCAGCCAATCGGGAATCGAACCCGGCGGGACACCGAACTTCTTCCGCACCGCCGACTCGTCGCGCAGCTCACGCGTGCGCCGATCGAGCTGGACGATGCGGTCGCCCCGCACGCACTGCGCCAAGTCTTTGTCCGGCGTGCACACGACGACCTGCTCGACGCGCGCATCGGCGGCGGCCATGGCCGCAGCGGCGGCCAGCGCGTCGTCGGCCTCGAACTCGACCATCGGCCAGACGACCACGCCGAGCGCGCTCAGCGCATCCTCGAACGGCTGGAACTGGGCGTAGAGCTGCGGATCAATTCCCTCGCCCGTCTTGTACCCGGGCCAGAGCGCGTTGCGAAAGGATTCGATGACATGATCGGTGGCCACGCCCAGGTGCGTGACGCCGCCTTCGAGCATCCCGAGAATCGACGTGGCGACGCCGCGCACCGCTCTCAGCTCCTCCGGAGCGGTCCGGTCGAAGGCCGCGGCCGGCGAGAAGAAGTGGCGGAACAGCTCGAACGTCCCGTCGATGAGATGGACGACCACGATCGGAACGATACGGCAGGGCGGCCGCCGAGGGAAGCGAGCCTCCTGCAGGAAATCGCCGACGCGGATGCCTGCCTGCGGCGCGGCGAGCGGCGTGATCGTGGCGCCGGCGCGCGGTGCTCGATCGCCGCGTCGCCCCAATGCCGGCCGGTCGGACAGGGCCTCGCCGGCTCGCGGTCACCTTCCAGCACGATCTTCTGCGTCTGGTGGAGCCCCAGCGCCGCCGCGGGGGTGACCTGACTGTACAGCGATGTCCGGCGGGACGTACTGGCCGAGCTCGTGGCAGTAGACCGCAGGGGTGCTCTTGTCGCGGCCCAGGCCACGCTCGCTGCTTGAATGGCCGCCCGGTGCCGCTAGTATGTCTGTATTGATGGAGGCCCTGCGATGAATCGACAGGTTTTCTGGCTGATCATGTTCGGGGCCATAGCGTGCAGCTTTGTCCTTGGGCCAGTGGTGGCGCTCAGGTGGGGTGTCCCCTGGATGATCCTCGGGCTGGACTACCTCCAGCGGGCTCTCGGCCCTCAGCCGGTGCTCGGGTGGTTCATAAGCGGCGCCGTCCTGGCCGTCGCCTGGGGTAGCTTCGCGATGACCCACCGCTTCGCGCGCAGGTTCGCGCAGCGGCTTCCGAACAGCGTTCGGCCTGGCAAGGACACCCACTCCTGAGTAGAGCGCGTTCGCTCTCCTGTGTTGCGCAGTTAGGAAATGGTGGAGGGGAAGGAATTCATAGTCTCGCCATCGCGCCTTTCCGTGTCTTTGGCCGAGACCTCGCGTCGCCAGACGGCATTGGAGTGTCCCCTGGAACCCTTTCGCGTCCCCATACGTCCCCACTTTCCCCGCCGTCGACGCCGCCTAGCCCCCCGGGACCGCCACGACAGATCGCGCCGGGCTTGAGGCAAGCGCGAGCGATGCCAGGAGGACAGTCTTGGCCGGCGATTCGCCGAGCGCCGGGAGTTCCGGAGATCCCGTGACCGTGGATCGGGATCTTGCCGAGCCCTGGCCGCTCGATCGCAACGTGGTCTTCCTGAACCACGGCTCGTTCGGCGCGTGCCCACGCGAGGTCCTCCGGCACCAGGCGGCGCTCCGCGACGAGATGGAAACCCAGCCCGTACGCTTCCTCTCGCGCGAGCTCGACGATCGCCTCGACGCCGCGCGCGGCGTACTGGCGGCGTTCGTCGGCGCCGACGCCGACGATCTCGCCTTCGTCACGAACGCCACGAGCGGGGTCAACGCCGTGCTCCGCTCGCTCACCTTCTCGCCGGGCGACGAGCTCCTGACGACCGACCACGCCTACGCCGCCTGCCGAAACGCCCTCACATTCGTCGCCGGGCGGGCCGGCGCCCAGGTCGTCGTCGCGAAGGTCCCGTTCCCCGTCGCGTCGGCCGACGAGATCGTCGACGCCGTGATGAGGGGCGTGACATCGCGGACACGACTGGCCTTGCTCGACCACATCACGAGCCCTACAGCGCTCGTCCTCCCGATCGAGCGCCTGACCGCTGAGCTCGGCGAGCGTAGCGTGGAGGTCCTGGTGGATGGCGCGCACGCGCCAGGCATGGTGCCGCTCGCCCTCCGGGACCTTGGCGCCGCCTACTACAGCGGCAACTGCCACAAGTGGCTTTGCGCGCCGAAGGGGTCCGGCTTCCTCTGGGTCCGCCGCGACCGCCGAGCCGACATCCGCCCCCTCACCATCAGCCACGGCGCGAGCGCCACGCGGCCGGGGCGCTCGCGCTTCCGCCTGGAGTTCGATTGGACAGGCACGAGCGATCCGACCCCCTGGCTCGCAGTGCCGAAAGCGATAGACTACCTTGGCTCGCTCCTACTCGGAGGCTGGCCCGCCGTGATGGCGCGAAACCACGAGCTGGCGCTCGAGGCGCGGCGGCTCCTCTGCACCGCCGTCGGCTCTCCGCCCCCATGCCCGGATGAGATGATCGGATCTCTCGCCAGCGTCCCCTTGCCCGACGGCCGGGCGGCTGAGATAAGCTGGGGCCGCCCCGATCCACTCCAGAGGCGGCTCTTCGACGGGTGGGGCATTGAGGTGCCGGTGGTGAGCTGGCCGGCCGCCCCCCGCCGCCTCGTCCGAGTGTCCGCCCAGCTCTACAATTGCCGCGAGCAGTACGCGCGGCTGGCCGAGGCCCTGGGCCAGGAGCTCGCCGCAGAGCACCTCAGCCGGTGAGGACGTGGTCCGTTCAACTTACGGGGCCGAGCCGAACACTCGAAGAACGGCGAGTCACGGAGTACACCATGGAGAGTCTGCCTGGAACTGGGGGGGAGCAGCGTGGCGGGCTGGCACTTGAGGCGAGCCGGCCGTGGTAGAGGCGCCGTGCCCTGGGCGGCGTTGTCAGCCGCCCCCTTCTCCTCTCCGGCCGAGGACGCCAGTTCCCAGGCCGGGTTATCGGAAATCCGGCCTGACGCCCGCTCCCCTTTTCACACTCGCCTGACTCCGGTGTTCTATGCCTAGAGTGATGGCAGACGACGACCCCTTCGCGGCGGTGGTAGGATCCCACCACGCCGAGATCCGCCGGTATCTGCTGCGGATCACAGCGCGCGTGAGCGACGCCGATGATCTGTCCCAAGAGACCTTCCTCCGTGCGTTCCGCGCTCACCGCTCACTGCCGGCCGGGGCCAATGTGCGAGCCTGGCTTTTCGCCATCGCGACAAATCTCTGTCGCAACCACTTCCGCGCGCAGACGCGGCGGCGCCGGGCCTACGCGGCGGCGGCCCTCGACCGGTCGGAGACGGATCCCGGATGGCCGGAGGGCGAGGCCGTGGCCGGCGAGACCCGCGCCCGCATCGAGGGAGTCGTCGCGGGCCTGCCGATCAAGCAGCGGCTCGCCTTCATAATGAGAAAGCTGCACGACCTCGACTATACGACCATCGGCGGCAGCCTCGACTGCTCGG
>QHRX01000170.1 GCA_003221455.1 Candidatus Rokuibacteriota bacterium | reverse complement strand
ACGCGCGTCGCCGCGAGCCACGCGAGCGAGCCGCCCATGCAGTAGCCGACGGCGCCGACCTTGAGCTTCTCCGCCTGGAGCGCCCGCACCGCGGCCCGAAGGTCGGCGACCATCTGCTCCCAGCCGACCTTGCCCCGGAGGGTCCGCCCGCGCTCGATGTCGCTCGGCCCGTAGCCCATGGCGACGTCGCGCTCGACACGGTCGAAGAGCGACGGCGCCAGCGCGAGGTATCCGTCGGCCGCATAGCCGTCGCACACCGACTTGATGTGAGAGTTGACGCCGAAGATCTCCTGGATGACGACGAGGCCCCCTCGCGGCGCGCCCGTCGGCGCGGCGCGGTAGGCGGCGAGGCGGTGGCCGTCTTCGGCCGTTAGCGTGGTGGTGGTGCCCATGGCCTGCTCCTTTTACTTGGTCGACCCGTTCCTCGCTGCGGCCGACCGGCGCGCCCGGATGGCTTCGGCAAGCTCCCGGATCACCGGAACCGTCATCTCCCAGCCCATACAGGCGTCGGTGATGCTCTGGCCGTAGACGAGCGCCGAGGGCGTCACCAGGTCCTGGCGCCCATCGACAAGAAAGCTCTCCATCATGACCCCGACGATGCCGCCCTCGCCCTGGGCGAGCTGGACCCCGACGTCCCGCGCCACCGCCGGCTGCCGGCGGTAGTCCTTCTCGCTGTTGCCGTGGCTCGTGTCGACCATGAGTCGCGCGTTGAGCCCGGCGTCGCGGAGGGCCGACACCGTCTTTTGGACGTGGAGCGCGTCGTAGTTAGGACCGCTCTGGCCGCCGCGGAGGATCACGTGGCAGTCGGGGTTGCCGCGGGTGGCGACGATCGCGCAGAGCCCCTGCTCGGTCACGCCGAGAAACCGATGGGGGTGAGCGCTCGAACGAACGGCGTCGATCGCGATCTGCACCCCCCCGTCGGTGCCGTTCTTGAAGCCGACGGGCATCGAGAGGCCCGACGTGAGCTCCCGGTGCACCTGGCTCTCCGTCGTGCGCGCTCCGATCGCACCCCACGAGACCAGATCGGAGGTGTATTGGGGGGAGATCGGATCGAGGAACTCGCAGCCGGTCGGCAGCCCGAGCTCGGCCAGCTCCAGGAGGAGCCGGCGGGCCAGTCGGACGCCGGCGTTGATCTTGAAGCTCCCGTCGAGGTCGGGGTCGTTGATGAGCCCCTTCCAGCCGACGGTGGTTCGCGGCTTCTCGAAGTAGACGCGCATGACGACGCAGAGGTCCCGGGCCACCTCGTCGGCCAGGGCCCGGAGCCGCCGCCCGTAGTCGAGCGCCGCCACGGGGTCGTGGATCGAGCACGGGCCGACCACCACGACGAGCCGGTCGTCCTGGCCGTTGAGGATGCTCGCGACCTCCTCGCGGCCGCGGCTCACGGTCATGGAGGCCTGCTCGCTGAGCGGTAGCTCCTCGAGCAGGATCGCCGGCGGCAGGAGCGGCCGGAGGCTCTCGACGCGGAGGTCGCGGGTCGGCTTGAACACGGCCTCTAAGATTACCTCAGATCCCCCAGAATGTCGGCTCCGGGGTGAGGCGGACCCCGAGGCGCTCCTCGACGGCCGCCTGCACGTGCCGTGCGAAGGCCAGGACGTCCTGCGTGCGCGCCCCGTCGTGGGCGACGACGGCCAGGGCATGGCGGCTGGAGAGGCCGACCGGCCCCTCGCGCCGGCCCCGCTCGAAGCCGGCGCGCTCGATGAGCCAGGCCGCGGAGAGCTTGACGCGGCCGTCGGGCTCGGGCCAGCGCGGCATCGCGGGGTCGAGGGCCCGGGCCTCGACCTCCGCGCATTCGGCCGCGGTGACGACCGGGTTGACGAAGAACGACCCGCAGCTCCGCCGATTCTCGTCGGCGGGGTCGTCGAGCACCATCGACTTCGCGCGGCGGATCGCGAGCACGCTCTCGCGGACCTCCGCGAGCGACGGCGCCGCGACCCCGCGCGCCGCGAGGTGGCGCTCGACGTCGGCGTAGCGGACGGCGGGCACGCCTCCGGGCCGGAGCCGGTAGGTCACGGCGAGCACGACGTAGCGCCCGGCGTCCCGGCTCTTGAACGCGCTGTCGCGGTAGGCGAAGCCGCACTCGGGGTTCGACCACGTCAGGAGGCGGCCGTCGGCCGTGTCGAGCAGGCGCACGGCGACCACCGTCTCGCTCACGTCTTGACCGTACGCGCCGACGTTCTGGATTGGGGTGGCGCCGACGAGGCCGGGGATCCCGCTCAGGCACTCGAGGCCCGCCCAGCCCCGCTCGACGGTCAGGCCGACGAGGTCGTCCCAGGGCTCGCCGGCGACGGCCGTGAGGTCCACGGCTCCGCCGCTCTCGCGCGTGGAGATCCCGCGGAGCGCGATCCTGACCACGAGGCCATCGACGCCCTCGTCGGCGACGACCAGGTTCGAGCCGCCCCCGAGCACGAGGAAGCGGAGCCGCCGCTGGCGGGCCCACTCGAGCGCGTCGAGCACCGCAGGCTCGTCGCGCGCCTCGATGAAGTACCGCGCGGGGCCCCCGACGCCGAGCGTCGTGAGCGGCGCCAAGGGCGCGTTCCTGGCGACGATCACCGTCGGGCCGGCAACCCCGTGACCCAGGGCACCGGGCGGTCCCTGACGTTGCCCGTGGCGACGGCGGCTCCCGGCCCCAGGGTAGCGGCCGCGTTCACGCACCCGGCCCGCTTCAACCGGCCCCGCCTTCTCGTCTCCGCGAAGCTGGCGACGGGCGGGGTCGCCGGGAGTCTCGCGCGGCGGTCCCGCCGTCCACGTCTCAGGGTCTCCGCCGCCGCCCGCGACCCGTCCCCCGACCCACCGGCCCCTCCTCCCCGCGGGCGATCAGAAGACGACGACGCCGCGAGCCACCTCGCCGCGCCGGAGCGCCTCGAAGCCCTCGTTGATCTGGTCGAGCGGATAGGTGCGGCTGACGAGCTGGTCGAGCTTCAGGCGACCGTCGAGGTAGAGCTCCACCAGGCGCGGGAAGTCGAGGGTGGGCCGGACCGAGCCGTACACCGTCCCCTTGAGCGTCTTCTCGTGGAGCGCCATCGCATACGGCGTGATGGGCGCGCGGACGTTCATGGCCGCCATCCCGACGATCACCGCCGTCCCGCCCGGGCGGATCGCGTCGATGATCTGGAGCGTCGTCGCCTCGCCGCCGATCGCGTCAAACGCGTAATCCACGCCGCGCCCCTCCGTCAGCTCCCGCGCCCGCTCGACCACGTTCTCGTGCGTGCCGTTGAGCGTGTGGGTCGCGCCGAACTCCTTCGCGAACTGGAGCTTGTTGTCGAGGAGGTCGCAGGCGAGGATCATCCGGGCGCCGGCGAGCCGCGCGCCCTGGATCACGTTGAGCCCGACGCCGCCGCAGCCGACCACGAGCACCGACGCGCCCATCTCCACGTTGGCCGCGCGGGTCACCGCGCCCACGCCCGTCGGCACCGCGCAGCCCAGGAGCGCCGCCTGGGGCCACGGCATCTCCGTGCGGATCGGGATCGCCATCTCGGCCGGGCACACGACCCGCTCGGCGAAGGTGCCGAGGCGCGCGAGCTGGTAGATCTCCTGCCCGTGCCGGCGCAGGCGCTGGGTGCCGTCGAGCATCCCCCAGCGGGCGGACTTGTGGCCGTCGCACAAGACCGGGCGGCCGGTCGAGCAGTAGAGGCAGCGGCCGCACTGCGGGCGGAAGGAGAAGATGATGTGATCGCCCGGCTTGACGTTGGTGACCCCCGGACCCGCCTCTTCGACGATGCCCGCCCCCTCGTGGCCGAGCACCATCGGGAGCGGCAGCGTCCAGTCGCCGTTGATGACGTGCCAGTCGCTGTGGCAGATGCCGGTCGCCTTCACCCGCACGCGGACCTCGCCGGCCTGGGGACCTTGCTGGTCGACCTCCGCGATCTCGAGTGGCTTCTGGGGCGCGTAGCAGATCGCAGCCTTCATGGCTCTCTCCGTGTCGTGACGAATGGCCGAGCGCCGGTTACAGGCTAGGCTAAACTGCTCCGGCGATCAACCGGGAGGACGGGTGGCCGACGACCTGCTGGCGGCGGTGCGGGCACGGGGACAGGCGAACCTCTTCTGGCGCCACCTCGGCATCGCGGTCGAGGACGCGCGGGAGGGCTGGGTACGCCTGCGCCTTCCGGTGCGCGACGAGCTCAGGAACGCGGCGGGGGCGCCGGTGCACGGCGGCGTCTACAGCACGCTGGTCGACGCCGCCGTCGGCGCCGCGCTCGGGACCCTTCACGCGGCGTCCGAGGGCGGGGTCGGCCAGACCACGCTCGACCTCAACGTGAGCTTCCTCGCCCCGGCCGGCGGCGACCTGTTTGCCGAGGGGCGCATCATCCGCAAGGGGCGCCTGATCGCCTTCGGTGAGACGACGATCACCGACGCCGCCGGGCGTCTCGTCGCCGTCGGCCGCGCCACGTATATGATCCTCTCTCCGCGCTCGTAGACGGACGCCCCCGCCCCCCGCCGAGCGGGCGCCCCCCCGTCAGCGCTGGACGATGGGCACCCAGGCCGTGGTCCGACCCCCGACCGTATCGTAGCGGATCGGCTCGCCGCGCGCCGTCACCGCCACCGCGCTCCGGCCCCAGCGGTCGTGGAAGAGCCACGTGCGCGGGTAGCGGTCGCTGTCCGAGCGGGCGCGCACCGCGGTCGTGACGACGGAGCCGATCTTCCCCCGCAGACGTCGGATCTCGGCCTCCGAGAGCGTCTGCGCCCGGCGGCGGGGATCGATCCGGGCCTGGTAGAGGACCTCGTCCGCGATCCAGTTTCCCACGCCGGCCGCGAACCCCTGATCGAGCAGGACCGCCTTGATGGGCGCCGACCGGCCGCGGAGGAGCCCGCGAAAGCGCGCGGGCGACGGCAGCTGGCGGAGGGCGTCGAACCCCAGGAGGCTGATCGGCGGCTCGCGCGGTGGATCGTGGCGGAGGCGGATGCGTCCGAGGCGGCGGGCGTCGGCGAGCGCCACCTCGCCGCCGTCGTCGAGGGTGACCCGGAGCTTCGTGAAGCGCGGCGGCCAGACGTCCCGCCGGTCCCGCCTGCGGCTCGAGACGAGCTTGACGGAGGGCCCGCTCGGGGTGTGGAGCCCCCCCGTCATGCCGAAGTGAAAGGTCGGCCACGGCCGCCGATCCAGCGCGAACCAGAGGTGCTTGCCATGCCGCCGCACCGCGAGCACCTGCCGGCCGAGCAGGGCCCTCCGGAAGCGGGCCGGACTAACGCCCTCGAAGACGATGGGATCGGCCGCGCACCAGACGCCGGTGATGCGCCGGCCGACGGCCACCCGACGCGCGATGAGTCGTGCCGCCTCGACATCGGGTAACTCGGGCATCGGCGGCGGTCAGGCGCGGTCGGAGGCGCGTCCGTCTGTCGCCGCGGGGAGCACCCCGTCGCTCGCCCGGCCGGCCCGGGCGACGGTCTGCCGGAGCCGGCCGCCGAGCCGGCGTGTCGAAGCGGCGCCGTGCCGCATCTGGCCGATCCCTCCCCGTTCGCTCCGCCGTCGCGGATCCTCCGCGCCCGCCACCCACCGCCGCGGCCCGCACGATATCATTCGTCCGGCCCAGACGTCACCGTTGACATCGGCCCGAGTCGCGCGACATCATGGTGGGCCTCGTCCCGGCGCTCGGCCCGGCCGGCCCGGGCGGGCGGAACCGACACCGGAGGGCGTGACAGATGGCGATCCCAATCCCCCGCTTCGCGGCGCTGGTCTCGGCCGTGGCGCTGCTCCTCGGGCCGGCGCTCGCCGCCGCCCAGGGCGTCAAGGCGGGCGTGGTGACCCAGCTCCAGGGCAAGGTCGTCGCGACCCACGCCACCGCGCCCGAGCCGGTCGCGCTGAAGTATCGCGACGACGTGTTCCTCCAGGACAAGCTCGTCACCGGCGACCAGGCGCTGGCCCGCGTCCTCCTCGGCGGCAAGGCGCTGCTCACGCTCCGCGAGCACTCGCTCGTCACCATCACCGAGGTTCCGGGCCAGTCGACCATCGCCCTCTCGTCCGGCACGCTGAGCCTCGCGTTGGCGCGGGAGAAGATGAAGCCGGGCGAGAGCGTGAACATCCGCACCCCGAACGCGATCGCCGCCGTCCGCGGGACCGTCGTCGCCGCCGAGGCGAGCCAGGGCGGGCCCGAGGGCGGCCTCGGCGCGCCGCCGAGCAGCACGATCTTCGTCCTCAACGACACGACCGGCAAAGGGGTGGAGGTGACGCAGGTGGATCCCGCCACCGGGAACCCGATCGGCTCGGTGGTGACGCTGCGCGCGCTCCAGCGCTTCGACGCCGTCGGTGCCCGGCTCGGGCGCGTCTCGTTCTTCCCCGTGGGACAGATCCCGCAGATCAACCCGCCGGTGCCGATCTCCCAGTCGCCACACGTCGCCGACGCCACCAACGGCCAGATCGCGCCCGGTCAGATGCAGGATGCCAGCGCGCTCTCGACTGCTGCCCTGACCCCGCCGACCCCGACTCCCAATCCCAACCCGGCCCCGGACTACACTCCGCCGCCCCTGCTCCCCGGGGGGAACCAGAATCTCGGCGGGCTCATTCCCGGGAACCTGATCCAGAGCGGCCGGCGTGTCGACTGACGGCCAGCCCGCACGCGCGCCCGTCGTCCCGTAGGCGGCGTGCCGGGCGTCAGTACGACCAGGAGAGCGTGAGCGAGTAGACGTTCCGCGCGTAGGCGAAGACGGCCAGGTTCGAGTTGTCGTCGGTCCTCAGGTACTCGGCCGCCAGGGTCAGACTCCCGGAGAGCGGCAGCTCGGCGCGGACGGTGTGCGTGAGCTCCGCGTCGTACCGCCGCTTGGTGTCCGGCGCGGTGGTGGGAAACAGGCTGTTCCTGTGCAGATGCGTGCGCAGGTGCGCGTCGAGGTCGTACTTGAGCCTGACGCCCTTCCACGGGAGTGTGTACTGAGCACCCGCCAGGAAGCGGTTGCCATAGTACTGGTAGTCCTTCCCGTCCGCGTCCTCCCAGTCGAACTGGTAGCCGGCCTTGAGGAAGTGCTGGTCGTGGGAGAAGCGCAGCAGATGGACGGCGCCCGCCGCCCAGTTGTCGGCGCTGCGGCGCTCCACCGACGGCAGTGACGCCGGCTCTCGGAAGTCCTTCTTCTGGTAGCGCACGAAGGCCTGCGAGAGGTGGTGCTCGCCCTCGACGAGCGTGCCCGAGAGAGAGACGGTGTTGCGCAGGAGGAACTCGCTCTCGTCGAGCACCAGCTCGTCGAACGAGTACTGGAGCCCGGCCAGGGCCGGCATCGCGCCGAGCGTCAGCTTGCGCGTCAGCCCGAGGCTGCCGACGAAGTCGTAGATGTTGAACTCGGGCAGGTCGTTGTTGTAGATGCCGAAGAACGACCCGCCGACCGTGGACTCCCAGTTCTCCGTGCGGAGCCACGTGTAGCCCGCGTTGAGGCCCGCCAGTTCGCCCGTCGACTCGTGCGCCCGCTGGCGGAGCCCTCGGACGAGCGGTTCGCTCGTGACCAGATCCGGGACGACCGTGACGTTGTCGTCGAAGAAGAACCCGAGGCGGACGTCGAGGGAGAGCCGTCGCTCCCTGCTCCGTGCGACCGCCAGCCCCTCGCGGAGGCGCTCGGCGGCCCCGGTCAGGGCCGAGCCCGGGGCCAGCCTGAGCGCCTGCTCCACCTCGGCGGCCGCCTCTCCCGTGGACCCGAGCGCGCCGAGGGCCAGGCTCGTGTAGAAGCGCGTGAGCTGCTCGATGTCCGGGTTCTTCGTGGCCCCGGCCCGGAAGGCGGCGAGCGCACTCCGATAGTCCTTCTGCCGGTACCGCATGAAGCCGACGTAGTAGCCGAGGCCGTCCCGCTTGGGGTCGGTCCGGAACGCCTCCTCCAGGAGCGGCCGGGCGCGGTCGTACTGTTGCTGCGCGAAGTAGGCGAGGCCCAGCTGGAGCGTGACGGAGACGTCTGTCGGCGCGAGAGCGTGCGCGCGCTCGAGGGGCGGGACCGCCGCGGCCGGCCGGCCACGGGCCATCTCCACCACGCCCGTGTAGTAGAGGGCCTCGACGTGGTCGGGCTGGATCTCGAGGGCCCGGCGAAGGTTCGCGAGCGCGGCGTCGTAGCGCTTGTCGTCAAAGTCGACGACGGCCTGGGCGACGAAGACGTCCGCCTCGCTGGTCTGGGCGCCCGCCCGCGGGGCGGCGGGCGGGCAGAGCAGAATCAGGATCGCCACGACGGCCCCCGCCGGGGTCCGGCGCGGGCCCAGGAGGGCTCGCATTGCCGACGATTCTTACAAACTCGGGCCGGCAGAACAACTACTGTCGGCCCCGCCCCGGCCCGACGGCGCCGTGGGAGACGAACTTCTGGACCCGCTCGCCGGTATCGACTTCGGTCGTATAGATGTTGCCGTGCGAGTCGACGGCCAGGTTGTGGACGTAGTGGAACTGACCGGCGTGGCGGCCGCTCCGGCCGAAGACGCTCAGGATCTGGCCGCCCTCGCGCAGCAGGGTCCAGACGTGGTTGTTCTCGCCGTCGGCGGTGTAGAGGTGCCGCTGGCCGGCGTCGGGCGAGAAGTCCACGTCCCAGGTGGAGCCGCTGCCCCGGGTCTCCGGCGCCACCTGGAACTCCGCGACAAACTCGCCGCTCCGCCGGAAGACCTGGATCCGGTTGTGGCTCCGGTCGCAGACGTAGACGAGACCGTCCCGCGAGATCCGCACGCAATGCACCGGCGTCCCGAAGGGTGCGACACCCGGGTCGCCGGGCGGGCGCCCGTTGGCGCCCCAGTGGCGCTTGTAGGCGCCAGTCTCCGCGTCGAACACGATGACCCGGTGGTTGCCATAGCCGTCGGCGACGAACAGCTCGTTCGTCTCGGGATCGACGGCCATCGCCGCGGGCCGGTTGAGATGCCGGGTGTCCGCGTCCCCGCCGATGACCCCCTGCCGGCCGATCTGCAGGAGGAACTTGCCGTCGGGCGTGAACTTGAGAACCTGGCCGTCCTTCGGATCGTTGCCCGCGATCCACACGTTCCCCTGCGGGTCGACGAAGATGCCGTGCTCGTTGAGCGGCCAGTCGTAGCCCGCGCCCGCCCCGCCCCAGGCGCGGATCAGGATGCCGGCGCCGTCGAACTCGAGGACAGGCGGGGCCGGGATACAGCATTCCGAGCGAGGCGGCACCAGCGCGGCGCCCCGCTCGGCCTCGGTCAGGCTCCTCGGCCGGTGGACCACCCACACGTGATCCTGGGCGTCGACGGCGACGCCCGCGGCCTGCCCCATCAGCCAGTGGTTGGGGAGCGGCTTGGGCCAGAACGGGTCGACCTCGAACCTCGGCAGAGTCCCCTCACCCTGGCGCTCCTGGGCCAGGACGAGGCCGGCCAGCGCGAGCGCGACGAAGGAGAGAGCGGCGGCCAGCGCGAGGCCCCCGGCTCGGCGTCTCGTCCGCCCCTTCCGCGTCCGGCCTGTGGCGTCAGGAGGCGAAATCGCGCAGCACCTGGCCAGGGCGGCCGCAGTTTCGCATCGGGCCACGCTCGTCCATGACCTGCACGCCGTTCACCCAGACGCCGTGGAGCCCCACCGCCGGCGTGTCGAGCCGGCCGGCCCCGGTCGGCAGGTCGTTGACTCGCCTCCTCGGGCCCCGGGCGACCGTCTTGGGATCGAACAGCAGGAGATCGGCCCAGGCGCCCGGCTCGAGGCGCCCGCGGTCCTTGATGCGGTAGGCGCGGGCGACCGTGCTGGTCACCGCGCGCACCGCCTCCTCGAGGCTCAGATCGCCACGCTCGCGCACCCAGTGCCCGAACAGGTGCAGGCCAAAGCCGGCGTCGCAGAGAAAGGACAGGTGCGCGCCCGCGTCGGACAGCGCCACCGCCGCGTACGGGTGGCGCAGCAACTCTGACACCCGCTTCTCGTCGGTGTTGAAGAGAGCGCACTCAAAGAGCGTGTCGAGGTCGTCGGCCAGGCCGAGGTCGAGGAAGCAGTCGACCGGCTCCCGGCCCGAGTCCCGCGCCAGCTGCCCGATGGTCTTGCCCCGGAACGCCCGGTGCTGCGGGCGCTTGACCTCCGCGATCGCCAGGTGATTCCAGTGCGTGTCGCTGAAGCGGTTCGGCACCCCGGGCTGCCCGACCTCGCGCGTGATTGCCCGGCGAAACTCCCGGTCGGCGAGTACGCGCCGGTAGCTCTCCTCGCCGGCCGCCTCGAGCGCGGGCCGCCAGGCGATGAGCGCCTCCAGCGGGTAGGGGTGCCGCAGCGTGAACTCCATCCCGAGCGGGAAGCAGCCGACCTGCGCCCACAGCTCGTGGTCGCGCCCGCGCGCCGCCTCGACCTCGCGGAGCTCACGGAACACACGCTCGGGGTCGCCCGGGTCGACGAACATGGCGGCGATCATCACCGGGCGGCGGTTGCGGGCCGCGACCTCCTCGAGCCACGGGATTGTGGTCGTCATGCCCTTGGTCAGCATGAAGACTCCGCGACCCGCCTCGCCCAGCGCGCCCGTGAGCGCGAGCATCTCACGGTCGTCGGCCAGCCGTGAGGGCATCGGCACCCCGTTCTCGCCATTGTGCTGCTCGAGCGTCGACGTCGCGAAGCCGATCGCCCCCGACCGAAGCGCCTCGAGGACCACGCCGCGCATCTGCGCGATCTCGCCGTCGGTCGCCGGCCGCCGGGTTGCGTCCTCGCCCAGCACATAGGTGCGGACCGACGAATGGCCGACGAAGGATGCTACGTTCGGGACCACCCCCCGACGCTCGAGCGCGACCAAGTATTCCGGGTAGGTCTCGAAGTCCCAGGCGATGCCCGCCCGAAGCGCTTCGAGGGGCATCCCCTCCACGTGCGTCAGATTGCGGATGATGAGGTCGCGGTGGGACGGCCGGCAGGGCGCGATCGTGAAGCCGCAGTTGCCAATCACCACGGTGGTGACGCCGAGGGCCGTCGACGGCGTCGCAAACGCGTCCCACGTGAGCTGGGCGTCGTAGTGGGTGTGAAGGTCGATGATGCCGGGCGCCAGGACCAAGCCCGCCCCATCGACCCGGTGCGCGGCGGCGCCGAGGTCGTCTCCGACGGCGGCGATCCGGCCGTCCTTGACCGCGAGGCTCCCCTCGCGCGCCGGGGTGCCCAGGCCATCGACGATGCGTGCGTTGGCGATCACCAAGTCGTGCACGTGACGTCCTCCCTCGAAGGCTCGAGCGGCGCGACTTCGCGAGCGAACCGGCGGGGGTAGGCGCGGGCCGCCGCGCGCGGAGCTTCGCGCCGCGCCGAACCGCCGATGACGGGTCTTCGACACCACCCCACCAGCGCCGAACGCGACACGGGAGCCCGCCGCCGTCCAGGGGGCGAGGTGCGCCGCCGCCCATCGGTAGCAGAAAGCACCGTCGGCCGTCAAGATCGACGACAGCGCCGACTTCGAGTTCGCGTCGAAATCGGCGTGCTAACCGACCAAGTCAAGTCGAGCTCAAGTACTACTTCATCCACCGCCGACCGCCCTCCCCTTGTCCCCGTCGCGGCGGGGATCGTGACGTCAATCCAGGTCATCCGGCCTGGAGTCGCGGTTACTGCGCGGAGGGCCGTTCGCCCTGCCTCCTGAGGTATCGGCTACCGACTCGCCGGGGGACCTGCGCAGGAGGATTACCGGGAGACGCGAAACAGTCGGCTCAACACCGAGTCGAGAAGAGGACGGTACCTGGAATCGGCGTTACGGTAACCTGTGGGTCAGTGATACGGCGCCAGCCGCCAGCGGCCGTAGGCGACGAACGCGGCGAGGGAAGCCACGACTACGTTCATCAGCGCCACGGCGACCATACCGCCCGCCCACATGATCACCGTCGCGCCGATCATAATGATCACCAGCCCCGCCGCGGCCAGTGAGGTCAGGCCCGGCCGGATGCGCAGAAGCCCGGGGAGGACCAGGCCGAGCGCGCCGAGCACCTGTCATCTGGTCGAGCGGCAGGACCAGTTTCGCGCCACCGGCAAACAGAAAGAGGGCCGCGAGCAGCCCCTGAACGATCCACAGTGCATAGGTCAAGATCGGTCCCCTCCGTGGCGACTCGCCGCCGTCTTCCCGCACGGGGGTGGGATACTTTCTGTCATCTGGGCTCGTCCCTCTCAGGCTGGGAGCAGAGCCCAACGACCCTCTGCGCTCGTCGCTCGCGATGCGGCGCCTCGGTCATCGCTCGTCTGGCAGGCCGAAGTCCAAAATCTTCGTGGTTCGACCTCGTCCCTCACCCTAGCCGCCCGCCATGGCCCCCACGACCAGAAAAGGTTCGACCCCCATCGCGACCGCGTCGGGAAGCGGAGCATCCGGCGGTTCGTGGGACAGATCCTGCTCGCAGGCGAAGAACCTCACGAACGCTCGGCGCTGTTGCGTGACGTGGTCGCGGATCGTCCCGCGCAGCATCGGATAGCAGGCCTCGAGCGCGTCGAGGACCGAGCGCTGGGTGGCCTGACCCTCGACGTCGAGCTTCACCTCGCCGTCGACATGCGCCAACGTCCGCAGATGCGCCGGGAGCACGACTCGGATCACGGCAGCGTCTGGACTTCGACGGACACCACGGCCGGAAGATCTCGGACGATGGACGCCCAGCTGTCCCCGGCGTCGGCCGATGCGTACACCTGTCCGCCGGTCGTGCCGAAATACACGCCGCACGAATCAAGCGAGTCGACGGCCATCGCGTCACGCAACACGTTGACGTAGCAGTCGCGTTGCGGCAGACCTTTCGTGAGTGCCTCCCACTCGTGTCCGCCCGTCCGGCTGCGGTACACGCGCAGCTTTCCCTCGGGCGGATAGTGCTCCGAGTCGCTCTTGATCGGGACGACGTAGATCGTGTCCGGCTCGTGCGCGTGCACGTCGATCGGGAACCCGAAGTCGGTCGGCAAGTTCCCGCTGACCTCTTGCCAGGACTCACCAGCGTCGTCGCTGCGCATGACGTCCCAGTGCTTCTGCATGAACAGCACGCCCGGACGCGACCGGTGCATGGCGATGTGGTGAACGCAGTGGCCGACCTCGGCAGTCGGGTCGGGGATGTTTTCGGACCGCAGGCCGCGGTTCACCGGCCGCCACGTCTTGCCGGCGTCGTCGGTCCGGAACACCCCCGCCGCCGAGATGGCAATGAGGATCCGCCCGGGGTCGGTCGGGTCCAGAAGGATCGTGTGCAGACACATCCCACCCGCACCCGGCTGCCACGACGGCGCCGAGCGGTGGCCGCGCAGTCCGGGGAGCTCTTGCCACGTCTGCCCGCCGTCGGTCGAGCGGAACAGCGCGGCGTCCTCGACCCCGGCGTAGACCGTGTCCGGATCGGTCAGCGATGGTTCGAGGTGCCAGACTCGTGCGAACTCCCAGGGGTGCGGCGTGCCGTCGTACCACTGATGAGTGCCGGGGACGCCGTCGTACACGAACTTATTCCCCACCGCCTCCCACGTCTTGCCCCCGTCGTTGGAGCGCTGGATCTGCTGCCCGAACCAGCCGGTGGACTGCGACGCATACAGCCGATTCGGATCAGCCGGAGATCCTTTGAGGTGGTAGATTTCCCAGCCCCCGAAGTGGGGGCCGCTGATGTCCCACCGTTCGCGCTTTCCGTCCGACGTCAGGACGAACGCGCCCTTGCGCGTACCGACCAGTACTCGCACCCCCCTCATCTTTCACTCCTTGAGCCGGCGCCGGCGCCGTATCGATCGTGGTGGCGCACCCACGCCATCGTGAAGGCCAGGGCGTCTTCGTCACGGCCCTTCGGCGCCAGGTCGAGGTAATTGTACGCGCCCACGAGCAGGTCGAGTCCGCACGCGTAACTCGAATACGTGTGGAAGACCTCGCCGTGCCCGTCCTTGTAGAAGACGCTGATGCCGGGGGCTTCCTCGCTCGGGAACTCGCGCAGGTCGAAGTTGTAAGTCACGCCGCCCTTCGCCTTCCGTGCGACGACACCCACGTAAAGCGCCAGCCCATGCGCTTCTTGAACGCTTCGATCTGGTCGGCGCCGTCGATATGGTCGGCCAGGAAGGAGCAGCTCGGGCACCCCTCCTCCCACCCCGGGCCGAACATGAAGTGGTACACGATCAGCTGGCGTCGGCCGTTGAAGAGGTCGGCGAGCGTCGCCGTGCCCTCCGCTCGCTCGAACACATAGCGCTTGTCGACCTTCACCCACGGGAGCGCACGCCGCTCGGCGCTCAGCCGATCGCGCAGCCGCGTGAATTCCTTCTCCCTTGCCAGATGCGCTTTGCGCGCCTCGAGCCATTCGTCTCTCGTCACGATCGTGTGGCTTGGCACCATTCGTCCCTTTCGGAATCGAGTTGTCTCGCTCGGATCGTCGGCTGCGTGTCCCCAGCGCCGGTCATCCCGCGACGCTTCTGTGTGGCGAGCGCGGCCAGTCGGCCCCGGAGGTCGCGCCGGCGACGATCGGCGCCGCGGTTGCGATGCATGGAGGACACATGGGCACCTCCCTCACCCCATAAGTCGACCGGGCGGGGTCCAGATCGACAGTGCGTCACCCTGCTGAACAGACTAGCTCCGCCGTGCCGTCCTAAAACGCCCCCCTGGCGGTCGAGACACAGCGCCAGCGGAGCGGACCCTTGGGCGGACAGCGCCGTCTCGGCGCCGGGCAGGACCGGAATCACCTACACCCCGTCGAACGCCGCGAGGAAGCCGTCGCGGCTCACCCGAGAGAGCCGCTCATCAGAATAACTGTTGCCGTTTCGACGATTCAAGTCGTCGTGACCAATCGCGCCGCCGCCCTCCGCTCCTCCCCTATGTCGGCGGGCCCTCCCTGACCGGCGGACCTCGACGGTGCCCGTGCGGGCCAGGGGAACTCGTGCGGCGATGGCGATGGCTTCGTCGAGATCCTGACGTCGATCAGCATGTAGCCGCCAAGCTGCTCGCGGGTCTCCGCGAACGGACCGTCGGTCACAGCCGCTTACCCTCGCGCACCCGGACGCTGGTCGCCGATGACGACGGGTGCAAGGAAGAGCCGCTCAAATACTGCCCGCGCGACGTCAGCTCTTGCGCGCGCTCCATGCTCTCCCCGTAGATCTGCTGTCGTTCGGTCGCGCTGAGCCTGTCCCAGGCCTCCTCGTCGCGGCAGATCAGCAGCATGTATTTCACGGGTCCGTCCGTCTATAGGATCGAACGGCCGGGGCCGGAATCGACACCCAGCCCGAAATTATCTCACTTCGTGTACCCCCCGGATGCAAACGCAGCCGTTGACGCGGCCCGTCGCCCCGATTGGGGCCGGATCCTCGCCACCTTGATCCGGCTCGCTCGGGACGAGGCACCGGCCACAGTCCGCTTCACCAAACGAAACGACTTCGGCATCCTCGATCGACACGCCGACGCCCGGCCACGCATCCCGATGCGCGTGATCGCCAACGGCACCGGCAACGGGGTGGTCTTCGCGTTGTTTCGTCGCAACGAGATGACCGACAAGGCCTTCGCACGCGACGCCGGAA
>QHRX01000312.1 GCA_003221455.1 Candidatus Rokuibacteriota bacterium | reverse complement strand
CCGCGCCGCGGTGGCCCGCAGCCGGTCCTGCTCGGCACGGATGTCCGGCCGGCGCTGGAGCAGACCCGAGGGCACGCCGCCCGGCAGCTCGGCGGGCGCCCGGGTCGCGTCGAGCGGCCGCACCCCCACCGCCTCCCCGGGATTCCTGCCGAGCAGGACGGCCAGCTGGTGCTGGAACTGCTGGGCCTGGCGCTCGAGGTCGGGAATGATCGCCTGCGTCACGCTGACCTGGCCCTTGGCCCGCTGCAGGTCGAGTGCCGACGCGACCCCGACGTCGTACTGGCGCTGGATGAACTTCAGGTTGTCGACGAAGACCGCGAGCGTCCGCTCGGTGATGCGGAGCTCGGCGAGCGTCGTCGCGATGTTGAAGTAGGTCGTTGCCACGCTCGACACGATCTCGATGTAGAGCGTGCGCCAGTCCTGCTCGCCGGCGGCGGCGAAGGCCTGCGCCGACTCGAGCGCCAGCTTGTTCTTGTTCCAGAAGTCGAACTCGTAGCTGAGCGTCACGGGCAGGGCGTAGGCGTCGAGCAGCTTGCCCTGAGTCCCCGGGAGCGCGGGGCCGTTGTTCGAAATGCGGCTCCACGCCACGGCCGGCGCCAGGGTCGCCTGGGGCAGCAATCCGGCTCGGCTCTCGCGCACGAGGGCCCGGGCGATCTCCACCTGCTGGACCGCGATCGTCAGGGTATTGTTCTTGGCCAGGGCCTCCAGGATCAGGGACTCGAGCTGGGGGTCCTCGAAGATGCTCCACCACGTGAGGTTCGGCCACTCGTTCTGGCGGATCGGGACGGGCCCGCCGGGTCCCGGCATGGCGGTGCCCGAGAAGTCGGCCGGCGGCGTCGCGACCGGCGGGTCGAGCGTGACCCGGGGCGCGCACCCGGCGAGGAGGAGCAGGCCCCCGAGGGCCGCCCACCCGCACGCCAGGCGCCTCACCTCGTCGCGCCGGGCGTGGGGCTCGTCGGGGGTGCCGCCGCCCCGGCCGGCCCGGGGGGGCCCGAGCGCGCCCCCGGCGGGGCGGGCGCGGCCTCGGGCTTCCCGGCCGATCCGACGGGTTTGGGACCCGCCGGCGCCGCGCCCGACTCCTTGGCGGCGACGGGCTGGACCTTGAGCCCCTCGGACACCGTCTGCCCGACGCCGAGCGCGACCGCCTCGTCGCCCGTCAACCCGGCCGTCACCTGGACCTCGATGCCGTTGTCGATGCCGAGCGTGACCGGCTGCAAATGGATCGTCCGCTCCGCGGTCACGACCGGCACGAACGCCTTCTCGTTGCGGAGCACCAGCGCCTCGTCGGGGACGAGCGGGTAGCTCTTCGGCTGCCGGCGCTGGAGCCGGACCTGGGCGTACATGCCCGGCAGGAGCGTGCGGTCGGCGTTGGGCAGCTCGATCTCGGTCAGCATCGTGCGCGTCGCCGTGTCGAGCGCCTGGGCGAAGCGCCCTACCCGCCCCTCGAACACCCGGCCCGGGAACTCGTCGAAGCTGATCAGCGCGGGGTCCCCCAGCCGCACAAACGCCGCGTCCGACTGGGGGGCGTAGACGTAGACGCGGAGCCGGTCGACCCTGGCCAGGACCAGCACCGGCGTCGCCGTCGTGGCCGTGCTGGCGGTGGCCGCCGGCACGAGAAAGCCCGGGTCGTAATTGCGCGCGACCACGACGCCCGCGAACGGCGCCCGGAGCTGCTCGTAGCCGACCATGATCCGGGTCCGCTCGAGGTTGGACTGGGCCATCAGGAACTGCGCCTTCGACTGGTCGGCAACCTGCTGGGAGACGGTGTGGTCCCGGACGAGGTCCTGGTTGCGGTCGTTCGTGATCTTGGCGATGTCGTAATTGGCCTTCGCCGTGCGGTAGTCCTGCTCGGCCTCGGGGTTCTCGAGCACGCAGAGCAGCTGCCCCGCCTCCACCCGGTCCCCCTTATCGACATGGAGCTTCCGCAAGTATCCGGAGACCTTGGCATAGATCGGCGACTCGAAGTAGGCGCGGACGTCGCCGGGCATCAGCATCTGAAACGACTCACTCGTCATCTTCGGCTTGATCACGCGGACCGGCAGTCCCGCGCTGATCTCGCGGGCGACCGCCCGCTCCTGCGCCTGCAGCCGCTCCTGGCGCGCCGATAAGAGGGCGAAGAGTCCGCCGCCCGCCGCGGCCGTGAGCGCGAGCAGGACCAGGTAGAAGAGAACGCCCGGCCGCACCGGCGTGTCGCGCTCCTCGCGCGCGTGGGGCGCTGCCTCGACCCGTCTGTCCTCCGCGTCACTCATCGCCGCGCGTGTCTCCTCCCTGGGCGCCTCACGTGGGGCCTACAGGGTGTCCGGCTCGAGCCGCTCGCCGAGCTCGCGGGCGAAGCGCGCGTCCAGCTCGTGCGAGACCGGCGGTTTCCGGCGCAGCAGCGAGTAGACGATGGGGACCACGAAGAGCGTCGTGACGGTGGCCGCGAGCAGCCCGCCGATGACGGCCCGCCCGAGCGGCGCGTTCTGCTCGCCGCCTTCGCCGAGGGCCAGCGCCAT
>QHRX01000311.1 GCA_003221455.1 Candidatus Rokuibacteriota bacterium | reverse complement strand
GAGGAGGTAGACGAGGGCGATCGCCAGCAGGAGCCCCTGGCCCATACCGCGGAACGACGACCGCATGGCCTGGGCCTGGCCGCGCACCCGGATCGCGACTCCCGGCGGCATCTTGCCGAGCGTCGCGACCTGCCGGTCGATCTCGGCGGACACGCCGCCCAAGTCGCGCCGGTCGACGCTGGCGAGGATGTCGATGACCCGCTGGACCGTGTAGTGGTTGACCACGGCGGGTCGGATGCTCCGGCTCATCTGGGCGACGTCTCCGAGCCGGGTCGCGACGACTGGCGCCGACCGGCCC
>QHRX01000271.1 GCA_003221455.1 Candidatus Rokuibacteriota bacterium | reverse complement strand
GCCGGGGCGGCGGCGGTCGGCGTCTTCCTGCCCGTGTACCTGTTCGTCGTGATCCCCTACCCGTGGTTCGACCGGATCAGCGCGAACCCCCAGGTGAAGGCGTTCGTCGCCGGCGTGACCGCGGCAGCGGCGGGCGCGATCGCGGGCGCCTGCCTCGTCCTCGCCCGGCGCGCGATCGTGGACGCGCCCGCGCTGGCCATCGCGCTCGCGACGCTCGGCATCACGTGGCGCGTCAAGGTGCCCGAGCCCGTCTTGATCGCGGCCGCCGGCGCGGCTGGCCTGTTCGTCCGCTGGGCCGGCTGAGGGAGGGCGCCGCGATGAAGTGGGTCACCCGGGAGAAGGCGCGCGTCGACCGAATCGCCTGTCCGTGGCTCATCCGCCGGTTCATCGACCCCGATCCGACGTTCCTGTTCGTGCCCGCCGACCAGGTCTTGGAGGTCGCGCGCCGCGAGGACGCCAGGCCCTATGACGTGCCCGGCGTCGAGCTCGGGCACCACGGCGACCGCTGCTCCTTCGACGCGTTCCTCGCCGTCTACCGGCTCGACGACCCAGCGCTCCACGCGCTCGCCGAGATCGTCCGGGGCGCCGACACGAGCGCGCGCGAGCTGACCCGCGAGTCGTGGGGGCTCTACGCGGTCGCCTCGGGCTTCCGCGAGATCGTCCGCAACGACCATGAGAGTCTGGTTTGGCAATTGCCCGTCTACGACGCGCTCTACGCCTACTGCCGGAGGCGCCTGGCCGGCCCCGACGCCGGCTGACACCCTCTGCAACGCGTCCCCGCGGGCTCAGGATTACTTCGCGGGCTCTCGCCAGTTCGCGCGGTCTATCGCGACGGTCTCCAGAGAGGCGCCGATCTGGTTCATCTGCTCGTTGCACAGCCCTTCCCCCGGCCGGGCATCGTCTGGGTGCGTCCGGTGTCCCTCCCGTCCTTCATCGTCTCGACGAACTTCCTGAACCCTTTGTTGAACAGCCGGAGGTCGGCACCCTGTCGGCGGTCACCCGCCCGTCTGCCCGTCCGCCGTGACAGGCGCTGCAGACATTGCGAAACCAGGACCGGCCTTCCTTGATCGCGGCTTCGTTCCTGGTCGAGGCTTGATCGCCGGTATCTCGTCATCGGCTCGCGCGACCGGTCGCATCATCGGAGCCACGATCAGACCCGCCACACGGCTTGCCAGTAGAGTCCCCTGCCGGAATCGCCGCATCGCTCACTCTGTCTGGACCTACGCGTGTCTCGTCCAGGCTCACCGCCTACCGCTGGGCGCGAGGCCAGAGCGGGAAGGCGAAGGTCAGCCCGAGTGTCGCTTGCCAGTCGGGTGCGGCGCGGGTGATACCACGCCGGATGCCGGCGTCGATCGAGAGCTCCCTCGAAGGGAACGGCTGCCAGATGAACCCGACGAGCACCGAGTTGTTGGCGCGCTCCTGGGTCACGCTCTCCCCGCTCACTTCGCCCACAAACCGGAGCGCCGGGACGACGGGAAGCTCCCCGATCAGCCCCCAGGTCGCAAAGGGGCGCGCGTCGACCCGGTCGACCCCGCCCCCTGCGTTCAGGTGGTACGTGAGGGGCTTGAGCTGCCCGCTCACTATTCCGGTGGCCTCGAAGCCGACCCCGCCCGCGCCGGGGGCGGTGGAGGGCAGGAGCGCGCCGGCCTCTAGCGCGACGCTCAGCCCGTCCTTCTCCTGGAGGACGCCCTCCTTGAGGATCGCCTTCAGCGAGAGCGCGGGGTCGACGAGCCGCCAGTCATCGTGCGGCGCCTTCTCGGCCGCGAACTCGCCGACGATCTCCAGCCGGTCGACGATGCCGTAGTTGAGGACCAGCTTGGGAGTCGAGAAGGCCTCTTCGTGGTGCGCGTGGGCAAGCTGGAAGTACCCGAGCTCGATCTCCATGAAACCAGGATCGGCGACGGCCGCGTCGGTCGACACGAACGGCCGGTAGGCCCAGGCCGGTGAGGCGGCCAGCGCGAGCGTGCCTGCGAGGACGCACGCTGCCGGTCGGGCGCGCCCCCGCACGCGATGCAACCGCAGACGAGGCCGCCGGCTCAGCGTCCCATGGACGCGTTCAGCGGATCACCCGAACGGCCTGCTCCACGGCTCGCTCGGGAACGACCAGGCCCAGGCGTGCCGCCTCCTTGAGATTGACCAGTAACTCGAACACCGGGTGCTCGACCGCCAGGCTCGCCGCCTTGGCACCGTTGAGGATCCTGGCCGTCATCTCGCCGCAGAGTTGCCCCGTGTGCTGCTGGCTCGGGCCGACGGCGGCGACCACACCCGGCAGCGCGACCAGGTCGGGATCGCCCACGACGATCGGGAGCTTCCGCGCGATCGCGACACGCCCGATCTCCTCCGCCGCGCGCCGCAGCAGCGCCTCCTTCAGGATGAGGACCGCCTCGACCTCGCTTTGGCCGAGGGCCTGGAGCGCCGCGACCGCGGCGTCCCCGTCGGCCACCGTCCGCGTCAGGAGCGTGATGCCGACCGATCGGGCCGTCAGCTCCAGGTTCGCCACCTGCACACGGTCAGGGGGGAAGTCCGGGTCGAAGAGGACCGCCAGGCGCCTCAGCTCCGGCAATACCTGGCGGAACGCGATGAGCCTCCGCCGGCTCGCCTCGGCATCGGCGCTGGCAACGCCCGTCAGATTCCCGCCGGGCGTTTCGCTCGAGGCGACGAACTTGGCGGCGACCGGGTCGGCGACCGGGCAGAAGACGATCGGAACCCTCGTCGTCACGGCGCGCGCCGCCTGGGTCGAGGGGCCGAAGATGGTCACGATGGCGTCGACGCCCTCCTCGACCGCGGCGCCGATCACGGCCTTCGCTTCGTCACCCGCGCGCGCGTTCCGGACGTCGATCCGGATCCGCGAGGCGTCCCGGAACCCGGCCGACTGGAGCCCCTCCGACACGCCGGCGACGAGTGCGCCGTAGTTGTCGATGGGGCCAACGATCAGTACCCGGGGAGCCTGCGCGATCGCCGGGACCGCACCGCCCGCGAGCAGCCCGAAGGTCGCGAGCCCGACGGCCACCCGGACCCTCAGCCCAGCGCCCGTACGCCGGTTCACGCGGACCCGCCCGGTTTCTCTCCGACTAGTCGTCATCATCGTCCGTCTCCGGCCGCTCGTGCCCGTCCTACTCGGCGCCCCGGCGCTTGGCGTTCCCCTCCTTCGTCTCTTGCTCGTCCCGCGTGCCTTCCCGATCCCCTTCGTCCTGCTC
>QHRX01000087.1 GCA_003221455.1 Candidatus Rokuibacteriota bacterium | reverse complement strand
CCGTGATCTTCGCCCCCATCTTCCAGGTCGGGTGCCGGAGGGCGTCGGCGATCGTCGCCTCGGCCAGCTTCGCCTTCGGCCACTCCCGGAACGGGCCGCCCGACGCGGTGAGGATGATCCGGTGGACGTCGCTTCGGTTGTGCCCGGCCAGGCACTGGAAGATCGCGCTGTGCTCGGAGTCGACCGGCAGGAGCGGCACCTTGTGGTCGCGGGCCGCCGCGGTCATCAAGGCCCCCGCCATCACGAGGGTCTCCTTGTTGGCGAGCGCGATGGGGCGGCCGGCCTGAATGGCCGCCATCGTCGGCAGGAGCCCGGCCCCGCCGACGAGCGCCGAGAGCACGATGTCCGAGGGCACCTCGGCGGCGAGGGTCGCGAGCCCCTCGGGTCCGCGGAGCAGCTCCGGCAGCGGGGGCCCGAGCGCGCGGGCGAGCCGGTCGACGGCGCCCCCGTCGAGCAGCGCCACCGCGCGGGGCGAGTATTTGCGGCAGAGGTCGGCGAGCCGCTCGACGTTCGACCCGCGGGCGGCGAGCCCGGCGACCCTGAACTCGTCGGGGAACGCCGAGACGATCTCGAGCGTGCGGAGGCCGACCGACCCGGTGGCGCCGAGCAGCGTGAGCGACCGCACGGCTCAGCCCATGTGCCGCGCGTAGTAGAACAGCGCGGGCGTGTTGAAGAGCAGGCTGTCCAGGCGGTCGAGGAGGCCGCCGTGGCCCGGGATCACCCCGCCCGTGTCCTTCGTGTGGGCGCTCCGCTTCAGGACGGACTCGGCGAGATCGCCGCACTGGCCGACGAGCCCGAGGAGCGCGCCGGCCGTCAGGCCGACCCCGACCGGGCGCCCGGGGAAGAGCCACCCGACGCAGAGCCCGCCCGCCAGCACCGAGACCCCGAACTGGGCGACCGCCCCCTCGACGGTCTTCGCGGGGCTGATCGTCGGCGCCAGCGGGTGGCGGCCCAGGCGGGAGCCGACCACGTAGGCCGCCGTCTCCCCGAGCCAGGTCACGGCGAGCAGGAAGACGATCCAGGCGGCGCCCTGCGGCAGCCTCCGGAGCCAGATGGCGAAGCCGAGCAGCCAGTTGACGTAGCAGACGCCGAGCAGCGTGAGCGCGGTCGGACCCCACGCGGGCGGGCGGCGGGTCGCTAGGGGCAGGCTCAGCAGGAGCATGACGGCCGCCGTGAACACGAGCGGGAGCTCGGCCTCACCGAGAAAGCTCCCCGTCACGCCGAGCCCGGCCGCGAGCCCCGCCCACCGGTAGACCGTCTCGCCGTCGCGCGCGAACATCCGCGTGAACTCCCACTGGGCGCGGGCGCTCAGCAGGAGCACGAAGAGCGAGAAGAGCGGGGCGGCGGCGCCGTAGAGCAGCCAGAGGAAGGTGGGGATGAAGACGACGGCGCTCAGCAGGCGCCGCGCCACCGCCGCCTCGGCGGCCCCCGGCCACCTCACACCCCACCGAACCGGCGCTCGCGACGCTGGTACTCCGCGATCGCGCTGTAGAGATCGTGCGGCCCGAAGTCGGGCCAGAGGACCGACGTCACCCAGAGCTCCGTGTAGGCGATCTGCCACAGCAGGAAGTTCGAGATCCGCATTTCGCCGCTCGTCCGGATCAGGAGGTCGGGGTCCGGCGCGTCGCCGGTGTAGAGGGCGCGCGAGATGCGGTCCTCGTCGATCTCGGCGGGGGCGAGCTCCCCGCGCTCGATCCGCCCCGCGAGCGCGCGGAACGCGTCGACGAGCTCGTCGCGACCCCCGTAGTTGAACGCCATGAACAGCGTCATCCCGGTGTTGCCGGCCGTCGCGTCGGTGACGTGGTCGATGCCGCGCTTCACGGCGGCGGGCACGCCCTGGGCGCGCCCGATCACCCGGAGCCGGATGTTCCGCGCCATCAGCTCGGGCAGCTCCTGGTGGATCGAGCGCTCGAGGAGGCTCATCAGGGTGGCGACCTCCTCGCTCGGGCGGCTCCAGTTCTCCGACGAGAACGCGTAGAGGGTGAGGTAGCCGACGCCGAGCGTGTCCGCCGTGCGCACGACCGTCCGCGCCGACTTGACGCCCTCCGAGTGTCCGGCGACCCGCGGCAGCCCGCGCTGGGTGGCCCAGCGACCGTTGCCGTCCATGATGACCGCCACGTGCCGCGGCACCGGCTGCGTGCGGACGAGCTCGAGCAGCTCGCTCTCGCCGAGCGTGACGTGGCCGGGCTTCAGCGCCATGACGCCCTCATTGTATTAGAACGTCAGAATTTCCTGTTCCTTCTTCTTCAGCAGTTCGTCGACCTTCGCGATGTACTTGTCGGTCGTCTTCTGGATCTGGTCGTGGCCCCGCCGCTCCTCGTCCTCGGAGAGCTGCTTGTCCTTGGCGAGCGCCTTGAGCTTCTCGTTCGCCTCGCGGCGGAGGTTCCGGATCGCCACCCGAGAGTCCTCGGCGATCTTGCCCACGCTCTTGGCGAGCTGCTTCCGGCGCTCCTCGGTCGGCGTCGGCAAGGTCAGCCGGATCGCCTTGCCGTCGTTCGAGGGCGTCAGCCCGAGATCGGAGGCGATGATCGCCTTCTCGATCGCCTTGAGCTGCGTCGCGTCCCACGGCTGCACCATCAGCGTCCGCGCGTCCGGCACCGTCACCGACGCCATCTGCGCGACCGGGGTGGGGGTGCCGTAGTAGTCGACGCGGATCCCCTCGAGCAAGGCGGCGTTGGCCCGCCCGGTGCGGACGGCGGCCAGCTCGCGGGCGAGCGTGTCGATGGCCGCCGTCATCCGCGCGTCGACGTCCTTCAGGATGTTCTGCATCGGCCTTACCCCCTCGCCCCGGCCGCGCCCGACACCAGGGACCCGATCGGCTCGCCGAGCACGATGCGGCGGATGTTTCCGACGACGGTCAGGTCGAACACGATGATCGGCAGCTTGTTCTCCATGCAGAGGGAGATCGCCGTCGAGTCCATGACCTGGAGGCCGCGGTTCAGCACTTCGACGTAGCTGAGCGTAGCGAGCCGCTCCGCCGTGGCGTGCTTCTTCGGGTCGGCCGAGTAGATCCCGTCGACCTTGGTGGCCTTCAGGATGACGTCGGCGCCGATCTCGACCGCGCGGAGCGCGCCGGCGGTATCGGTGGTGAAGAACGGGTTGCCCGTGCCCGCCGCGAAGATCACGATCCGCCCCTTCTCCAGGTGCCGGATGGCGCGGCGGCGGATGTAGGGCTCCGCCATCGCGCGCATCTCGATCGCGGAGAGGACCCGGGTCTGGAGGCCGACCTTCTCGAGCCCGTCCTGGAGGGCGAGCGCGTTGATGACGGTGGCGAGCATGCCCATGTAGTCGGCGGTCGCGCGATCCATCCCGCCCGCGCTCGCGGCGATCCCCCGGAAGATGTTCCCGCCGCCGATGACGATGGCGGTCTGGACCCCGAGCTCGGCCACGCCGCGGACCTCCTCGGCGATCCGCCGCAACACCTCCGGATCGATTCCGTAGCCCTGCGCGCCGGCCAGCGCCTCGCCCGAGAGCTTCAGCACGACGCGGCCGTAGGCCGGGCGCGTCGAGCCCGCGGCCGCCATGCCTACGCGCTCTCGCCGACCTGGAAGCGCGCGAACCGCTTGACGACCACGCGCTCGCCCGTCTGGGCGGTGGCCGCCGCGACCAGGTCCTTGACCCTGGTCTTCCCGGTCGCGTCCTTGATGAACGGCTGCTCGAGCAGGCACTGCTCGGCGTAAAACTTCTCGAGCTTGCCCTCGATGATCTTCTCGATCACCTGCGGCGGCTTCTTCTGGTCGGCCAGCTGCGTCCGGAAGATCTCCCGCTCCTTCTCGAGGAGCGTCCCCGGCACGTCCTCGCGCGCCACGAAGGAGGGATTCGACGCCGCGACCTGCATGGCGATGTCCTTCACGAGCTGCTGGAAGGCCTCGGTGCGGGCGACGAAGTCGGTCTCGCAGTCGACCTCGACGAGCACGCCGATCCGCGCCCCCGGATGGATGTACGACGCCACCAGCCCCTCGCGGGCGTCGCGGTGCTGCTTCTTCGCCGCGTCGGCCAGCCCCTTCTTCCGCAGGAACTCGACGGCGCCCTGCAGGTCGCCGCTCGACGCCTCGAGGGCGGCCTTGCAGTCCATCACGCCCGCCCCCGTCCGGTCCCGCAGCTCGCGCACCCTGTCGGCCCGAGCGGCCACCGTCACGCTCCGCTCTCGGCGGCCGCGGCCACCTCGCCCTCGAGCGGCGCCGCCTCCGCCCCCGCCGCCGCCTCCACGGCCGCCTCCTCCTTGTCGAGCGAGCCGCGGCCCTCCAAGATCGCGTCCGCGATGCGGGAGGTGAGGAGCCGGACGGCGCGGATCGCGTCGTCGTTGCCCGGGACCGGGTAGTCGATCTCGGTGGGGTCGCAGTTCGTGTCCACGACCGCGACCGTGTGGATCCCGAGCCGCCGCGCCTCGGCCACGGCGATGCGCTCCTTGCGCGGGTCGATGATGAAGACCGCCGCCGGCAGGTGGTCCATGTTCTTGATGCCGACCAGCGCCTTCTCGAGCTTCTGGCGTTCGCGTTCGAGCTCGAGCACCTCCTTCTTGGGCAGCCGGTCGTGCTCGCCGGTCTCGCGCATCTCCTCGAGCTTCTTGAGGCGGGCGATCGACTTGCGGATCGTCGCGAAGTTGGTGAGCGTCCCGCCGAGCCACCGCTGGTTGACGTAGTACATCCCGCAGCGGGTGGCCTCCTCGAACACGGTGTCCTGCGCCTGCTTCTTCGTCCCCACGAAGAGCACGCTCCCCCCCGCCGCCGCCAGGTCCCGGACGAAGGCGTACGCCTCGCGGAACTTCTTGAGGGTCTTCTGCAGGTCGATGATGTAGATGCCGTTGCGCTCGCCGAAGATGTACTTCTGCATCTTCGGATTCCAGCGCTTGGTCTGGTGGCCGAAGTGCACGCCGGCCTCCAGCAGTTCCTTCATCGTCAACGTGGCCATTCGGTTGTCTCCTCCACCTTCTCCGCCGGGGGCGCCGTTGCCGCCCCCGTGCTCCCCCGCGGAGCCCGTCCCGCGGGCGGCGCCGCCCGACGGGCCGCCGCCGCCAGCCACTCGTCGGCCGACCCGATCGAACGCCGCCCGCCGGGTGTCGGCCCCGGGGGCACCGAACCTAGAAGGTGTGCGTGATGGTGTTCACCCCGACTACGTCGTGTACTTCCCGTTGATCCGAACATACTCTTCCGACAGGTCGCACGTCCAGACGCGCTCCTGGCCCCGGCCGAGGCCGAGGTCGATCCCGAGGACGTACTCGGACGCGGCCATGATCTCGCGGACCCGGTCGAGCCGAGCGCCGGGGCGCAGCACGCCCGCCTCGACGATCACCTCGTCGTTGAACGCGATGCTGACTCGATCCTGGGCGACCCGCGCCGCCGACTTGCCGAGCGCCATCATGATGCGTCCCCAGTTCGGGTCCTGGCCGTTGATCGCCGTCTTGACGAGCGGCGAGTTGGCCACGCCCCGCGCCGCCGCCAGCGCGTCGCGGCGGTTGGCCGCGCCGCGCACGACGACCTCGACGACGTGCGTCGCGCCCTCCCCGTCCGCGACGAGCAGCCGCGCGAGCCGCTCGGTCACGGCCTCGACCCCCTGCGCGAACTGCCGCAGCGCGGGGCCGGGGCGCTCGAGGGGCGCGGTCTCGGCCAGCCCGTTGGCGAGGATCGCCACCGTGTCGCTCGTCGACTCATCGCCGTCCACGGCAATCCGGTTGAGCGACCGGTTCACCGCGCGCCGGAGCACCGCGTCGAGCGCGACCCTGGAGACGACCGCGTCCGTGGCCAGGAAGCAGAACATGGTCGCCAGGTGCGGCTCGATCATGCCAACACCCTTGGCGATGCCGCCGACCGTGACCGGCCGGCCCCCGACCTCGACCCGGGCCGCCGCCTCCTTGGTCCGCGTGTCGGTCGTCAGGATCGCCTCGGCGGCGTCGCGCCCCCCCCGCGGCGAGAGGGACTTGACGAGCTTCGGCAAGGCCGCCCGCACCCTGTCGATCGGGAGGGGGACGCCGATCACGCCCGTCCCGGCCACCAGGACCGCCTTGGCCGGGATGCGGAGGAGCTCGCCGACGATCTTCGTCATCTCCCGGGCCGCCCGCAGGCCCTCGTCGCCCGTGCAGACGTTCGAGCAGCCGCTCGAGGCCACGATGGCCTGGGCCTCGCCGCCCCGGATGTGCTCCATCGAGACGATCACCGGGGCGCCCTTGACCTGGTTCGTCGTGAACATCGCGGCCGCCCGCGCCGGCGAGGCCGAGTAGACGAGCGCCAGATCCTTCTTGCCGCCCGGCTTGATGCCGGCGGCCACCCCCGAGGCGAGGATCCCCGGGACCGCCGTGATGCCGCCCTCGAGCCACTCGACCTTCGCCATCGCTACGGGTACACGGGCGGCGCGGCGAGGCCGGTCCGCTCGTCCCAGCCCCACAGCACGTTCAGGAGCTGGACGCCGTTGGCGGAGCCCCCCTTGCCGAGGTTGTCGATCGCCGAGACGCAGACCGCGCGCTGCGTGCGCGGATCGGCCACCACCGTCAGGTCGCAGAAGTTCGACCCCACCACCCGGCGCGTCGTCGGCGAGCCCTCGCCCTCGCGCGCGAGCCGCACGAAGGGCTCGCCCGCGTAGAACTCGGCGTAGAGCTGCCTGAGATCGCCGGTCGGGACCGGCCGGGCCAGCGGGACCGACGCCGTGGTGAGGAGGCCGCGGTTGACCGGTATTAGATGTGGGGTGAACGCGACCCGCACCGGCTGGCCGGCGAGGAGAGACAACTCCTGCTCGATCTCGGGCGTGTGGCGGTGGCCGGCGAGACCGTACGCCTGGATGTTCTCGTTCGCTTCCGTGTAGAGGTAGATCGGATCGGTCTTCCGGCCCTGGGCGCCGGCGCCCGTCAGGCCGGACTTGCCGTCGACCACGATCCCGTCGGTCCGGCCGAGTCCGCTCTTGAGGAGCGGCGCCGTGGCCAGGATCGCGCCCGCCGCGTAGCAGCCGGGCGACGCGACCAGCGCGGCCCCTGCGATCGCCTTCCGGTGGAGCTCCGGCAGCCCGTACACGGCCTCGGCCAGCCCGGCCGGGTCGCCGTGCGGGCTCTTGTACCACGTCGTGTAGTCGGCCGCGTCGCGGAGCCGGTAATCCGCGGAGAGATCGATGACCTTCGCGCCCCGGGCCCGCAGCACGGGCACGACCCGCTGCGACTCGAGATGGGGGAGCGCCAGGAAGACGAGGTCGGCCGCGTCAGCGAGCCGCTCGGGCTCGAGCTCCTGGAGGGTGAGCTCGGTGAGCCCGCGCAGATGGGGGTAGACCGTATCCAGGCGCTGGCCCTGGAGCCGTTCCGAGGTGACCGCCGCCACCGACACGCGGGGGTGGGCAAAGAGCAGCCGCAGCACCTCGGCACCCATGTAGCCGCTGGCTCCGGCGACAGCGACCCGAATCATCGACCGCCCGTCCGTGGCGCTACCGCTTCGAGTACTGGAACTTCTGCCGGGCGCCCGGCTGCCCGTACTTCTTGCGCTCCCGCATGCGGGGATCGCGCGTGAGCAGGCCGGCCTTCTTCAGCGTCGAGCGGAGCGCCTCGTCGAAGCGCACCAGCGCCCGGGCGATCCCGTGGCGAACGGCGCCGGCCTGCCCGGTGGGGCCCCCGCCGCCCACCCGGATGAGCACGTCGAACTGGCCGAAGGTGTTCGTCAGCTGGAGCGGCTGGGCGATGATCATGCGCAGCGTCTCGCGCGGAAAGTAGTCCTCGAAGGGCCGCCGGTTGACAAGGATCCGCCCCTGACCCGGCCGGATCCACACGCGCGCGACCGACGTCTTGCGACGCCCGGTGCCATAAAATCGCTCGAGCACGGCCATTTACTTGGTCTCCAGTACCGTCGGTTGCTGCGCGGCGTGGGGATGGTCGCCGCCCCGGTACACCCGGAGCTTCTTGGCCATCGCCCGTCCGAGCCGGTTCTTCGGGAGCATCCCCTCGACTGCCCACTCGATCACGCGCTCCGGGTGGCTCCGGAGCAGGCGGCCAGCGCTGACCTCCCGGAGCCCGCCGATGTAGCCGGTATGCCAGCGGTAGACCTTGTCGGTCAGCTTGCGTCCGGTCAGGTGGATCTTCTCCGCGTTGATCACGACCACGTGATCGCCAAGATCGAGGTGCGGCGTGAAGGTGGGCTTGTGCTTTCCGCGCAGGATCGAGGCCACGCGCGACGCGAGCCGGCCGAGGACCTGCCCCTGGGCGTCGACCACGAACCACCTGCGCTCGATCTCAGACTCCTTCGGTATCACCGTCGGCATGATCCGCCCGTCCTCTGGCGCCGGGTCGATTTAAGTGGGCCTGGCTGCTGAGAAAATAACAACGTGTTAGCATACCGGCGCGCCGCCCGAAAGTCAACGGTCCGTCTTCGCGCTGTCTCTAGAGAGCCCCCATGGGCGACGACTCGTTCGAGGCGCTCGCCGGCTCGCTTCTGGCCATGTGTGACTTCGACCGCCCCCAGGCCGGCAAGCTCTTCCTCGACCCGAGGACCGGCTCCGCCTGGCCACCGGCGCTGCCAAGTAGCGGTGGCGTCGCGCCCCTACCGCGCGGGCCGGCCGGGCTCGACGGCCGGTCCCGGAAGGGTTCGGCGACGTAACTGGTCGGGGCGCCCGTGGCCGCGGCCGGCCCGGAAGCCGAGCCGCGGCGCGCCCACCGGCGCGCGGCCTCGCGCTCGACGAAACTCAACCGCGATCGTTGATGCGACGTCCGGCGCGGTTGTATAGCTCATCCGGTCGGGTCGCGGCATCGTCGCGTCGATCCTGTTTCGCTGGGCTCACGCGTACCGCGCTGCGCATCGTGAATGACATCGTCTGGTCGCGGACGGCGCGTCACGCGGACTCGACCAGTCTTCTGTGAGGGAGGGGCGACGTCACCGCGTCGAGTTCCCACCCTCCGTTCGAAGGAAGGTCGCCATCGAGAGAACGCTGCGCTCAATCCATCGAGCCACCCGGCACACGTTCCTCGTCCTCGACTGCAGCGACTCAGAGCGTTCCTCTGGGTCGATCGCCCCTCGGCTCCCTAAGCCCCGTAGGCCACCGGAGTGCCCCGGTCTGTGAACTGACTGGTCTCGCTTGTTCGCGGTCGTCGAGGTAGCCAGTTCACGAGGTCTCGCTCGGCGGCATCGTGTCGACGACCTCGATCGATCTGATCTCATCGGGCTCCCCCGCGTAGACCACCAAACTCGTCGTCTCGGCGCTGATGAACGCACTATGCGGTTGGCCCTTAGGATTGAGGGTATAGTCGCCCGGGAATCGGAGCGGTCGACCGGTCCGAGTGCCATAGCCGCCTTCGAGGTTGAAGACGTGTTCGTCTGATCGTGCAACTGCAACGATTTTGATCGTCTTGCCCTGAGGCGGCGCGAACTTGACCACGTACGCCATCCCGCCGCCGCTGGTTCGGCGGTCGCTCAGGATCTTCAGCTGGACCAGCTCTCTACCTTCGTACACCGCGCCCTGCCCGTAAATCGGGCTACCCGGCGACCAATCGGTCGTCGCTGTGCTTACGCGCGTGGACTTCATGGGCTCCTCCGTCCGAGCACCGCTTCGCCTCGCCGTCGCGCCATTCGCGATCCCACTCTTCCGAGTCTATGGAGAAAGCCATCGTGAGTGCGCGCGCCAAGGGAGAGTATGTGCGGGCGCTCTATCACCGCTGGCGCCCGGAGAAGCGACGGATCGTGGACGAGTTCGGCCGGGTCGCCGGCGCTCACCGCAAGCAGGCCATCCGGTTGCTCAACGGGCCGGCAGCAGGAACTCCCCGGCCCCGGCACCTCGAGACGCGTCCTAGAGGCTCGCGATCATCGAGGCGCCGCGGGCGATCTGGGAGGCGACCGGGTCGCCGGGTCGCCGAAGGCGCTGCTGCCGTCGTGGACAAGGGCTCGGAGTTCATCAGCCAGCATCTACGGGAGTACTGCCGTCCGCGGACCGTGGTGGGAATTCGCCAGCGTGCCGACGCGCTCGAGCGCCCCAAGTCAATCCCGATGAGGTCGTCTGGGCGCAGGTCAAGGCCGAGCTGGCCAATGGTCACACGAATAACCTCGACGACCGTATGACTATCCCCCGCCGGATGGCCGCGAGCGGCCCCAGAACGGCCGGCCTCTCGTCCGTTCGTCCATTCGGGGGCCCGGGCGGCCCTGTTCTCGGTGACCGGCGTGTCTACTGCGTAGTGTACTTGATCAGTCCAAGCCCGGGACCACCGAGCGAACGCGAAGATTTGCTCCCTGAGTCGTACCGTTGTACAAAGCCGAGATCGTGACCGTCGTTGAGAAGAGAACTATGGACGTGTTCACTCTGAAGGCCGCCCTGGTGGCGCCGGCTGGAACGATCACGCCGGACGGCGCGCGGGCGGCGGCCGTGTTGCTGCTGGAAAGCGCGACGCTCGCACTGCCTGCGGGAGCCGGCCCGTCCAGCGTGACCGTGCCGGTGGAGGATTCGAGGCCACCCGCAACGCTCGTCGGGCTCAGCGTCAGCGAGGAGAGGGTTGGGGGTAGCACGGTGATCGAGGCCGTTCGGGTCCGGCCACCCCAGGACGCGAAGAGTGTGACCTGGATCGATGCGGGCACCGCGCTGGTAGTCACCGTGAAGGTCGCGCTGGTGGCCCCGGCCGGGACGGTCACGCTCGACGGCACCGTGGCTGCCGCGTCACTCCTGGTGAGTGAGACGACGGCCCCATTCCCGGGAGCCGGCGAGCCCAGCGTCACCGTGCCAGTCGAGGACTGACCGCCGGTCACGCTCGTCGGGTTCAGCGCGAGAGAGAGCAGCGTGGTGCTCGTGTTGATGAGTACCCCGACCCCCCCCCAGGTGGCGACCGCCAGATCCAGCATGCCATCGCCATTGAAGTCGCCGATCGCGACAAAGTTGGGAGATTCGGAGCCAGGAGTGGTGCCAGCCACGAGGTTCAGGGGGGCCTGGAAGGTCCCATCGCCGTTGCCCAGCAGCACCGAGACGCTGCCCGAAAGGGGCGGGTCGAAATACGGATCATAAACGTTGGCCACAGCCAGGTCGAGCGTGCCGTCGCCATCGAAGTCGCCCACCGCCACGGACGCGGCACGCGTGTTGCGGCGCGTGGGGAAGTACCGCGCCGCTTGAAATGTCCCATCGCCGTTCCCCAGCAGCGCCCAGACGCCGGGTTTACCGGAGACCGCCAGATCTAGCCTGCCGTCGCCATTGAAGTCGCCCACGGCCACGGCGCCGGAACCGCAGCTGCAAGTGACGAAGAACACTGGCGCCTGGAAAGTGCCATCGCCGACGCCCAGCAGCACCGAGACGCCGGAATAGCTGACGACCGCCAGATCGAGCGCGCCATCGCCGTTGAAGTCGCCCACCGCCACGGAGTTGGCGCCGCTGCCGGTGGCGACGTTCACCGCCGCCTGGAAGGTACCATCGCCGTTGCCGAGTAGCACCGAGACGGTACTGGACAGCTCGTTGGCGACCGCCAGGTCGAGCTTGCCGTCGCCGTTGAAGTCGCCCACCGCCACGGAGACGGGGGAACTTCCCACCGCGAGAGCCACTGGCGCTCGGAAGGTCCCATCGCCGTTGCCGAGCAGCACCGAGACGGTGTTGGACCCCTGGTTGGCGACCGCCAGATCCGGCGTGCCGTCGCCATTGAAGTCGCCCACCGCCACGGAGACGGGGCGGCTGCCGCCGGTATCGAAGGTCAGGGCCGCCTGGAAGGTGCCATCGCCGTTGCCCAGCAGCACTGAGACGGTGTTGGACCCCTGGTTGGCGGCCGCCAGATCCGGCGTGCCATCGCCGTTGAAGTCGCCGACCGCGACGGAGAGCGCTGGCGCGCCGAAAGTCGGTGGCCCCTGGAAGGTTCCATCGCCGTTGCCCAGCAGCACCGAGACGGTGCCGAAGTCAGAGTTGGCCACCGAGAGGTCTGGCACCCCGTCGGCGTTGAAGTCGGCGACGACGACGGATGATGGGTGAGCGCCGGTGGCGTAGCCCTTTCCCGAATCGAAGGCGCCATCGCCGCTACCCAGCAGCACCGTGAGGACGCTGCTATCGTCCTGAGGAGTGTGGCCGGCCACCGCCAGGTCCAGCCTGCCATCGCCATTGAAGTCGCCCACCGCCACGGAGGAGGGGTTTGCGCCGCCTACACCGTAGGCCCGCGCCGCCTGGAAGGTTCCATCGCCATTGCCCAGCAGCACCGACACGGTGCTGGCCCGAACCCAGATGCTCGACGCATTGTTCGTCACCGCGAGGTCTGGCCAGCCATCGCCGTTGAAGTCACCGACGGCCACCCACAGAGGCGCATGGCCAGCAGTGAAGGTCAGGGCCGGCCCAAAGGTCCCGTCGCCCTGGCCCAGCAGCACCGAGACGCCGGATCCGCCGGTGACCGCCAGGTCCAGCCTGCCATCGCCATTGAAGTCGCCTACCGCCACGGAGCCGGGGAAACTGCCCGCCGCGAAGGCCACTGGCGCCTGGAACGTCCCATCGCCCTGGCCCAGCAACACCGAGACGCCGGATCCGCCGGTGACCGCCAGGTCCAGCCTGCCATCGCCATTGAAGTCGCCCACCGCCACGGAC
>QHRX01000086.1 GCA_003221455.1 Candidatus Rokuibacteriota bacterium | reverse complement strand
GTCAGGTCGGCGCCAGCTCCTCCAGCAAGCACGAAGGCACGGGGCTCGGGCTGACGCTCGCCAGGAAGCTCGTCGAACTGCACGGGGGACGGATCTGGCTCCAGAGCGAGGTGGGCAAAGGTTCCACCTTCACCTTCTCGCTCCCGGAGAGGCCATGGCCGGCGAGCTGATCCTCATCGTCGAGGACAACGCGCGGAGTCGGAAGCTCGCGCGCGACGTCCTGCAGTACAAGGGGTACCAGACGGTCGAGACGGAGACGGGTGAGGAGGCGCTCCAGCTTGCCCGCACCCTCCACCCCGCGCTGATCCTCATGGACATCCAGCTCCCCGGCATCGATGGAATCACCGCGCTGCACCACCTCCGCGCCGCGGCTGAGACGAGAGACATCCCCGTGATGGCGGTCACCGCCTCTGCGATGACCCACAATCGGCAGGAGATCATGGCGGCCGGATTCGACGGCTATCAAAGCAAACCCATCAACATAAAGGATTTCGTCCAGGCCGTCCAGCAGATGCTCGAGCGCCACCGCGGCGCCGGAGGACAAGCGTGAGCACGCCGGCCAGGGTCCTCGTGGTCGACGACACGCCGCTGAACATCAAGCTCCTGGCCGACCTCCTGACCGCAAAGGGCTATGCCGTCCTGACCGCCGAGTCAGGGCCGGAGGCCTTGAAGGTCATCGACGCCAACCAGCCCGACCTAGTGCTGCTCGACGTGGTCATGCCGGGCATGACCGGCTACGAGGTCTGCCGCCGGGTCCGCGAGAACCGGGCTACCGAGGTCCTCCCCGTAATCATGGTGACGGCGCTCGACCCCGCGGAAGAGCGCCTCAAGGGCCTCGAGGCCGGGGCCGACGACTTCCTCACCAAGCCGATCAACCAGGCCGAGTTGCTGGTGCGCGTCCGTTCGCTGCTCAGGATCAAGCAGCTCTACGACACGGTCCAGGCCCAGGCCGCCCAGCTCACCGAGTGGAACAGGACGCTCGAGCAGCGCGTCGAGCAGCAGGTCGCCCAGCTCGAGCGCCTCGGCCGGCTCAAGCGCTTCTTCTCGCCCCACCTGGCCGAGTTGATCGTGGCCGGGGGTGCCGAGGACCCCCTCCGGAGCCATCGGCGCGAGGTCACCGTTGTGTTCCTGGATCTCCGCGGGTTCACCGCCTTTGCAGAGACCGCCGAGCCCGAGGAGGTCATGGGAGTCCTGCGTGAATACCACGCCGAGATGGGCAGGCTCATCCTCGCCCGCGAGGGCACGCTCGAGCGCTTCACCGGCGACGGCATGATGGTCTTCTTCAACGACCCCGTGCCCGTGCCGAACCCGGCCGAGCGGGCGATTCGGATGGCCTTGGAGATGCGCGACCGAGTGGGGGCGCTCAGCGTCAAATGGCGCAAGCGCGGGTACGACCTCGAATTCGGCGTCGGCATCGCCCAGGGTTACGCGACGATCGGTGCCATCGGCTTCGAGGGGCGTTCGGACTACGGCGCGATCGGCACCGTGACGAACTTAGCCTCACGCCTCTGCGGGGAGGCCAAGCCCGGCCAGATCCTCGTCTCCCAACGTCTGCTGGGCGCGGTGGAAGACCTCATGGAGGTCGAGCCGGTCGGCGAGCTTCAACTCAAGGGTTTCCTCAAACCCGTCCCCGCGTTCAACGTCGTCCATCTCAAGTCGTGAGCCCGCCGGTTGGTCGTCCGCACCGAGCGAAGATGTCGGCGATGGGAGAGACTGGCGACGGCGGTCATCAGAACGAGGCTGGTGCTCGCGGAAGTCGCGAGCGGCGCGGTCCACGTTGACAGAAGATCCTCGATCAGCGCACGGACTGGCGCTGCCTCAACGAACTGAAGAAGGAGCTGAAGGGATAGGCCGATAATCGAGGCGACCGTCCCCCGCCCCTCCTCGGGCGCTGTCACTGGGCGGGCGTGGAGGCGCCGGAAGAGCGGCGCTCACTCTCCAGGCGGAACACCCCCGAGGGCGACCGCCCGCACCGGCGCTAACCCCTTCGCGACCGCGGCCCAATGCTCGCCCGCGTCGGCGGACAGAAAAACGCACCCGTCCTCGGTACCGATGACGACCGTCCGACCCCCGGCGGCGAGACACCCCGTGTCCACGTTGTCGGCGAACCACTCGGGGAGCCCGACCCGGCAGGGCTCGAAGCGCTCACCACCGTCGAGCCGGCGTCGGTAGACTGTCGCGCGGCGACCCCGATGACCGGTCGAGGCGCTGAGGAGCACGGTGTCGTCGGCGAGGGCGACGGCACGACAGTAGTGCGCGTGGAGCCCAGCCGTGTCCCATCGCCAGGTGTCACCGCCATCGTCACTGAGGCCGAAGCCGTCGGCGGCAGCCACGAGCACGAGGCCGGGACGCGCCGGCCGCGCGAGCACCTGGTGGACGTCGTGCTCGATGTCAAGGGTCGGACGCCAGGTGGCGCCGCCGTCCGTTGACCGCACCACGCCGCCGACATGCACGTTCACGTAGACCTCGCCCTCGGCCCCGGCGCTGATCGAGCGGACATCGGCGGGCGCACCCCAGGGGGTGTACCACTCGTCGCGGCCCTCGGCCTCGTCGAAGGAAGGAACCGGCACGAGCCGGTCTCGCTCCAGCCGAAGCAGATGGGCGCGCGCAGTTCCGACGAGTAGCCCCCTTGGCGCCGCCGCCAGGCAGGTCGGCTTCCGCCTTGCCACGGTCGCGACAGGCGTCCAGGAGTGCCCCTCAGCGCTCCGCCAAACCTCTCGGCCCTCGACGATCGCCCACCAGCCATCGGGGCCGGCCGCGAGCGCCCGTACCTCTCGGCCGGCCAAGTCATCCACACGGGCGGCGCCCTCGCCGTTGAAGAGGTGGAGCCCCTCATCCGTGCCCGCAAGGATTGTTCGCTGGCTGTGGAGGCTCATTGCCGGGTCCTGGCTCTTTCAAGCATACCGCCGGCGCCCTGGCACGGCGATAGCTGCTCCGATCGGTCGGCGGGCGCCCCTGACCTCCGGTACCCGCGCCGAGAGCCATGGGGCCGCGGCGTTTCACCGGGAGCGTCGTGCTGAAGCATGTGCTGACCGGGCCGGGGTTCCACGCGTTCAAAGGGCCGCTGCGCGAAACGTGTCGATGAATGAGGCCACCGCTCGACACACCGCACGGAACAAACGGACAGACACGTCCGAACACTCGGCACGGGGCACGACCCGCCCGGTCCGACCGGGACACTGCTGCCCCTTCCAGCTGAGCTGCGGGGACGTCCGGGACTCAGACGACACCCGACCTGGATTCGCGTACGGTGTGCCGACCCCTCGACGGAACGAAACGCCCTGCACTTACAGGAGGTCGGCCGCGTCTATGCCGCGCGCGTTCAGCATCGCGCGAAGCTTCCGGAGACCGGCCTCCTCGATCTGACGGATCCGCTCGCGGGTGAGCCCGAGCTGCTGGCCGATCGCCTCGAGCGTCTGGGGCTCGCCGCCGTCGAGGCCGAAGCGGAGGCGGAGGACGCGGCGCTCGTTCTCGGCGAGGTCGTCGAGCAGGCCGGTAAACTCACTCCCCTTCTCGAAGAGCCGGCCGACGGCGGCGTCAGCGGAGCGGTCCGCCGCCGACCGACCGACGGCCGCCTCGAGCGACACCGGCGGCCGGCGGATTTCTTCGAGCTCTGCCACCTGCTCAGGCGGCATGCCGAGGGCGCCAGCCACCTCGTCGAGGGTTGGCGGGCGGCCGAGCTCCTGGGTGAGCCGCTGCTGCTCTCGCTCGTAGCGCCCGAGCAGCAGCTCGACGTGCACGGGCAACCGAATCGTGCGCGCCTGGTTCGCGAGCGCCCGCGCGACCGCCTGACGGATCCACCAGGTGGCGTACGTCGAAAAGCGGGTGCCCCGATCGGGGTCAAACTTCTCGACCGCGCGGATCAGCCCGAGGTTTCCCTCCTCGATCAGGTCCTGGAGGGCGAGGCCGCGGTTCATGTAGCGGCGCGCGATGTACACGACGAGGCGCAGGTTCGCCTCGGTGAGCTTGGCCCTCGCCTCGGCGTCGCCCGCCCGCACGCGCCGGGCCAGCGCCTGCTCCTCCTCGCGGTCGAGGGCAGGAATCCGGCTGACCTCCTTGAGGTACACGGCGAGGTTGGCCCGGCTCGTGTCCCGGGTCTCTGGCCGGACCTCGTCGTCGACGGCGTCGAGGAGGGGCTCCAGCGGCTCGTCCGGGATGAGCTCTTCCGCCTCACTCGTCATCGACGGCTTCGTCCCCGGTGTCGGCGACTTGCGTCGGTCGGGGCGGCGACGGCAGCAGGTAGAGCGGGTCGTAGACCGCGCCCTTGTAGCGGATCTCGAAGTGGAGGTGGTACGCGGTGGCCCGTCCCGTACGGCCAACTTGGCCGATCACCTGCCCGGTCTCGACCACATCGCCAACATGAACGAAGTTCTGAAGATGATGGGCGTAAATGGTTACGAACTCGTTACTATGCTCGATCTTCACGACGTTGCCGTAGCTGGGCTCGACCCCGCTCGCCGCGACGACTCCCGAGGCGGCCGCGAAGACGGGGGTCCCAAGGTCGGCCTTGATGTCGATCCCCCGGTGCCACCCGCCGCGGCGCTGGCCGAACTGGGAGATGACGGTCCCGTTCAGCGGCCACTCGAACCGAGGCGCCTGCCCGTCGAAGTCCGGGATGGCGAGGACCAGATCGAAGGGCAGGCGCGGCGCGAGCGGACCGGACGACCGCACCGCCGACGGCGCCGGGATCGCCAGGGGCTGGTTCACCCGGAGCCGCGAGGTCAGGGTCACGGAGGGGTTGGCGGCGACCAGCGCGCCGATCGTCACGCCGTAGCGGCGCGCGATCCGGGTGAGGGATTCCCCGGGCGCCACCACGTGGATCAGCTGGCCCGGTGGCGACGGCGAGACCGAGGGGGCGCCCGCCTCGCCGCCGGGCGACGCCACCGCCGCGAGCAGCCCCGCGGCGACCAGGACCAGCCGGCCCCTCGGGCCGCGCCCGACGCCGCTCACGGATCGAACTCGGCGTAGCGGATGCCGAAAGAGGCGAAGCGGCCGGTCGAGGGCAGCCACGTCACGCTGACCTGGTCCACGCGGGAGAGCGGCGGGCCTTTCTGGAGCTCGCGGACGAGATCCTCGATGACCTCGCGCGGGCCCTCCACTCGCACGCGGACGCGCCCGTCGCGCAGGTTCATCACATAGCCGCTCAACCCGAACTGCGCGGCCTTCCGCTGCGCGTAGGTGCGAAAGCCGACGCCCTGCACGCGGCCCTCGACGACGATCTCCGCAGCCACCATGACGGGGGAACGATCCGGTCCTGAGTTAGGGATTGGTCGGGGCGAGAGGATTTGAACCTCCGACTTCACGGTCCCGAACCGTGCGCTCTACCAGGCTGAGCCACGCCCCGAACGACCGAATCATAGCACCATCGCGCGCCGACCGGCGACGTCAGTTCTCCCACGCGTACTTGCCGACGAGCTTGACGAAGACGCAGGCGGCGCCCGCCGTCGTGCGCATCTCGCCGCCAACCTTCTCCACGACCGTGAGGGTCTGCTCCGCCACCTGCCCGACGGGCAGCACCATGCGCCCGCCCTCCGCCAGCTGCTCGAAGAGCGGCGGCGGGACGGCGGGAGCGCCCGCGGTGACGAGGATCCGGTCGAAGGGCGCCTCGTCCGGCCACCCGAGGGTCCCGCACCCGACCCGCACCCAGACGTTCGTATACCCGAGGCTCTCGAGCAGGCTCCGCGCTCGCGCCGCCAGCGCGGGCAGCCGCTCGATCGAGCACACCCGTCGCGCGAGCTCGGCGAGCACCGCCGCCTGGTAGCCGGAGCCGGTGCCGACCTCGAGCACCTTCTCCGACCCCGTGAGCCCGAGGAGCTGGGACATCAGGCCCACGATGAACGGCTGGGAGATTGTCTGTCCCTCGCCGATCGGCAGCGGATGGTCGCCGTACGCGCGCTCCCGCAACGCCTCGTCGACGAAGAGGTGGCGCGGGACCTTCCGCATGGCGGCGAGGACCCGCGAATCGATGACGCCACGGCGCATGAGCTGATGGTCGAGCATCTGCTCGCGCTCGCGCTGCCGGTCGCGCGTCTCGCTACCGGCGTCGCGCACGCGACCGGGCTCGGTACTGCGCCGTCAGCGCGCGCGGCCAGTCGGCCATCCGCGCGAGCGCGCCGAAGTGGGTCAGGTCGAGATGCAGCGGGGTGATCGACACGTACCCGTCGTGGATCGCCGCGATGTCGGTCTGATCGCTCTCCTCCCACTGCGGCGGCCCCGCGCCGATCCAGTAGAAGGTCCGCCCCCGGGGGTCCGTCTGCTCGACGACCTTCTCCTTGTAGACGCGGTGCCCGAGCTGCGTGAGCCGGATGCCCCGCGGGGCCGCGGCGGGCACGTTCACGTTGAGGAGGGTGCGCGGCGGCAGGCCCTCCACGAGGACGCGGGCGGCGGCGAGGCGGGCAATCCGCCCGGCCTCCGCGAAGCCGGCGTCCGCCCGCTCCAGCGAGACCGCGATGGACGGCACGCCGAGCAGCGTCCCTTCCATCGCCGCCGAGACCGTCCCCGAGTACGTGACGTCGTCGCCGAGGTTCGAGCCGTGGTTGATGCCGGAGACGACGAGCGCCGGCACCTCGGGCAGGAGGCCGAGCACCCCGAGGTTGACACAGTCGGACGGGGTGCCGTTGACGGCGAATCGGCGCTCGGCGAGCCGCTCCGCCCGGAGCGGGCGGTGCAGGGTCAGCGCGTGGCCGACCGCGCTCTGCTCGCGATCGGGCGCGACGACGACGACCTCGCCGAGGTCACCGAGGGCGTCGGCCAGGGCGGCGAGGCCGGCGGCGTGAGCGCCGTCATCGTTCGTCACGAGGAGTACGGCCATGGATCAGCTCTGAATTGGTCGGGGCGAGAGGATTTGAACCTCCGACCCCATGACCCCCAGTCATGTGCGCTACCGGGCTGCGCCACGCCCCGACCGTCGGAGGCATTGTCGCAGACCTCGTACGGCCGATCAAGGCGCGAGCAGCCGCCGCAGCGCCTCCAGGCGTTCGCGCACGCGCCGGAGCGCCACCGTCGAGCGCGCGTCCGGGCCGCCGCCGGGGTCGGGCGGGTCCGCGCCGCCGCGCGACCCGGTCACGAGCCGCTTCTTCGCGCCCTCGAGGGTGAGCCGCTCGTCGTACAGGAGGGTCTTGATGCGCAGGATCAGCTCGAGATCGCGAGGGCGGTAGAGACGCTGGCCCGCCGGGTTCTTCTTCGGGCGCAGCAGACTGAACTCCGACTCCCAGTACCGGAGCACGTAGGCGGGCACGCCGGTCGCCGCCTGCGCCTCGCCGATCCGGTAGTAGAGCTTGTCGACTACGTGACCGAGTTGATTCGTTGCTTGAGACCCTTGCTGGGCTTGAAGGTCAGGACCTTCCGCGCCGTGATCTCAATGCTGTCGCCGGTCTGAGGGTTCCGGCCGCGGCGCGCGGCCTTCTTGCGGATCCGGAAATGGCCGAAGCCCACGATCTTCACGTCCTCGCCCTTCTCGAAGCACCGGAAGATGATGTCGAAGACCGACTCCACAACGGATGCCGATTGACGCTTCGAGAGCCCGTGCGCGGCCACCGCGTTGATCAGATCGTTCTTCGTCACGTTACCCGTCACCTCCCTCGACCGAAGCAACCGACTCCCGAAGCCAGGCCCGGTAGGCCGCGGCGCCCGCCGCGACCGGCAGCGCCAGCACCCCGGGCACCGAGTACGAGTGCAGCGCGAGGATCCGGCGCTCGAGGGCCGCGTACCGCTCGCGCTCCGTCTTGATCACGAGCAGCGCTTCGTCCGCTTCCTGGACCCGCCCGCCCCAGTAGAAGATCGACCGCGCCCCGGGCAGCACGTTCACGGACGCCGCCAAGTGCTCTTCGACCAGCCGTCGACCGATGCTCGCGCCTTCCTCGGTGCTCGGCGCGGTCGAGAGGACGACCAGCGGCCCGTCCGTCATCCGCCTCCCCGACCGATGAACCCAGTGTAGCCTCGGGCGCTGAGGGCCTTGCGCGCCTCGTCGGCCGCGGTCCGGTCGGGGAAGCCGCCGATCCGGACGCGGTAGATCGTGCCCCCGCCCCGCGCCGCCGGACGCTCGGCGGCGGCGCCCGCGAGCGCGCGGCGCACCTGGACCTTCAGGCCTTCCGACGCCAGATCCTTCGACAGCGAGACGGCGTCGCGTAGGGTGAGGCTCGGCTTGATGACGGCGCCGCCGGCGACCGGGTCGGCCGAGAGCCCCTTAGCCGCGATCTTCGCGTTGACGTCCTCCGACGACGTCCCGGAAACGAAGACGTCGTACTTGTCCCCGGCGGGGGTCGACGTCGCGGGCTCCGCACGCGCGGCGGACGCGCCGCCGCCCCCGGCCACGACCTCGGCCGGGAAGTCGGCGCCGTGAAGCCGCGCCGCCAGCGCTCTCGCGTGCGCCTCCGCGTGGAACGCACCGACCTGCACCCAATAGGGTCCCCCCGACACGGCGACGAGCTGCGTCTTCGCCGCGCGCCCAGGCGCGGGCGCCTTCGCCATGCGCGGGCCCTTCAGGGCGTCCGGGCGCATCTGCTCCACCGCCGGGGGCGGCTTCGGGCTCTCGGGCTTCGACACCTCGACGGGGGCCGGGCCCGGGGCCCGCGCCATCTTGTCCGGGGCCGGCGGGGGCGCCGGAGCGCTTCTCTCGGTCTTCGGCTCTGACGGATTGGCGACGACCCGAGCCGCCCCTAGCGGGGGCGCGACCGGAGCCGGTTGACCACCGGCCGGCTGGGCGGCCGGCCGGGGGGGCGACGGCACGCTCACGACCGGCCCCTTCACGACCGGCGTCAGCCGCGTCGGGCCGACCCAGTCCAGGAGATAGGGCAGCGCCAGCACTCCGACGACGGCCAGCACCACGACCACGAGGAGCGCCCGAAACCACGTCGTGGAAAACACGCTCCGGGGAATCTCCTCGCCGTAGTCCGGGTCGTCGTAGTCGTGGTCAGCGGGGCCGCGGCTCTCGCGCTCAGGGCTCATGACCCGCTCCTCGGCATGGGCGGCATCGTAGCATAGTTGCTGCCAATTCTAGCGTTTCTGCCCGGCGGACGGAAAAAGATAAGGTCGTCGACCAGCGCTTCGCTCTGGCTCTGCGTGTCGTTCGAATCGGTCATGATCGCGACCTTCCCGACCGGCCCCGGCTCGCGCCCGAAGAGGGCCACGTAGTCGCGGTAGACGTTGCGTTCCTCCTGGATCCAGACCCCGAGCCGCTGGGCGCCGCTCTCGACCACGATCGAGCGGATGTTCTCGCCCTGCGGGCTCGTGACCGCCGACCCGACCGGCGCGCGCGTGTCCCAGATGTAGCCCAGGACCTCGCTGTTCTGGCGCGGGGACGGCCAGCGGGGGAAGACGACGTAGACCTGGGCGACCTCGTCGTCGGTCGCGCGCGAGCGGGCGTCACCCCCCGGCGGCAGCCGGACCGCCTTCCACGACCACCGCAGCATGGGGTATCGCTTGAGGTCCAGCACGACGTCGCGGTGGAGGGCAAAGGACGCGCGGTCACTCTGAAGATCGACCGCCACCCGCCCCTCGTCGTGCACGACCTGGACGCTCGCGTGGCCGGCGAACTCCTGAAGATCCCAGCCCGCCGGCGGCCCGCTCGACGGCAGCCGAAGCGGAAGGACGTCCGTCACCGGAACCCGGATCCGCCCGTCGGCGTCCGGTTCGGGCACCCGCACCCTCCCGCGCCGCGCGACGGCCATCTCGGCCGGGGCCGGCGGGAGGCCCGCCGGCTCGCCCCCGATCGGGAGCGGGAGGCCGAAGGTCTGCGGGAGAGGCGGGGCACTCGCGACCGCTCGCGCGGCGCGCGCCGCCCGCGAGGTGAGCGCGCGCGCCGCCGGCGGTGGCGGCCACACCCGGGCGTCCGGGCCGAGGTAGAAGCTCCGGTAGCGCGGGCTCGCCAGCACGACGGCGAGGGCCAGGACCAGGCCAAGGCCGGCGGCGAGCGGCAGGGCGAGCGCCCGCCCCCGGCGGCGACGGGGGCTCAGCGCTGGCTCCGGCGGGGGCGCCGGCCCGCAGCTCGGCGGAAGATCAGCCTGATCGGCGAGCCCGTGAAGCCGAAGGCACGGCGGAGGGAATTGACCAGGTAGCGGGCGTAGGAGAAGTGGATCTCGCTCGGCCGGTTGACGCGCACCACGAAGACCGGCGGCTCGACGCCCACCTGCGCCGCCGACTGGATCGTCAGCGGCGCGCCGCCGACGGTGATCGGCCGGCGCGCCACGGCCCCGAGCAACGCCGCCCGCAGGTCGGCGGGCGCCACGCGGCGCCGCGCCTCGGCCGCGACCCGGTCGACCAGCTCGAACAGCTCGGGCAGGCCCGCGCCCGTCAGCGCCGACGTGAAGGCGACCGGGGCGTAGTCGAGGAAGGGCAGGCGGTCGCGGAGCTGCTCGACCACCTCGCCCCGGCGAACCATGCCGGGTGGTACCAGGTCCCACTTGTTCACCGCGACCACCGTCGCGCGGCCGGCCTCGTCCGCGTAGCCGGCGATGTGCGCGTCCTGCGCCGTGAGGCCCTCGGTCGCGTCGATCAGGAGGACGGCGACCTGACAGCGCTCGAGGCTCCGGAGCGCCATCACGACCGCGAGCTTCTCGAGGGGCTCCGTCACCTTGCCCTTGCGCCGGATCCCCGCGGTGTCGATCAGGACGTACCGGCGGCCGCCGTAGGTGAACGGCGTGTCCACCGCGTCGCGCGTCGTGCCGGGATCGGCGTGGACCAGGACCCGCTCGGCGCCCACCAGCGCGTTGACGAGCGAAGACTTGCCGACGTTCGGGCGGCCCACGATCGCGATCGACGTCGCGGGAGCTCGTGACGGCTCGACGAATGGGCCGGCGGCGGCGCCCAGCCGCGCGCGCGCCGCCCCGAGGAGCTCCGCCACGCCCCGGCCGTGCTCGGACGACACGGGCCACGGCTCTCCGAAGCCGAGCTCATAGAGCTCGCCCAGCTCCCCCTCCTGGGCCGGGCCTTCGACCTTGTTGGCGACCAGCAGCACCGGCCGGCCCGCCTTTCGGAGCGCGTCGGCGATCTCGCGATCGAGCCCCGTCAGGCCGGCGCGGGCGGCGAACGCCGTCGACCAGCGACGCTTCCGGCGAGGGATCGAATCCGCCGGTGTCGACGAAGGTCGCCTGCCAGCGGTCGAAGGCGACCAGGCCGTAGAGCCGGTCACGGGTGACACCGGGCACGTCGCGCACGATCGCCTGGCGGCGGCCGACGAGCCGGTTGAAGAGCGTCGACTTGCCGACGTTCGGGCGCCCGACGATCGCCACGACCGGCCGCAGGACCGATGCCCCGGCGCCGACGGCCTCCGGGGGCCGAACGCGCTCGCTCGACGCCGGTCGCCGGACCCGCGCTCCGCTCGCGGCGCCGGCGCGCCTCATTCGGCGACGAGCGCCCTGAGGAGCGCCCCCGGCGTCGGCTCGACCACCTGGACCGGGACGTCGAGGTCGCGCGCGAGGTCCGCGGGCGTCAGGTCGTCCAGGAAGACACCGTCCTGCTCCCGAAGGGTCACGCCGGGAATCAGCACGCGCCCGCCGAGCCGGCGGCGGGCCAGCTCGCGCTGGATGTCCTGGCCCGTGAGGAGCCCGGCCACCGCGATCTTCGGCCCGAAGAAGTCGTTCGGCACCGCCGCCACGTCCACCGTGAGCCCGGCCACCGCGAGGTGCCTGAGCAGGGCGGCGAGCCGCGGGGCGAACATCTCGCCGCTCACGACCGTGATCGTGCGAGGCGTCCGGCGCCGCACCGGGAGCCGGCGGCTCGCCCGCCGGAAGCCGTCCTCGAAGCGCCGGACGAGGCCGATCCCGTCTTCGATCACCGGGAACCCCTCGTACGCCCGCCCGGGGGGGACGTCGAGGCCCGCCCGCAGGTAGATCTCGTCGGCGAGGAACACGAAACGGCTGCCGAGGCGGGCGCGGAGCTCGTCCTGCCAGGCGGTCACCGTCGCCACGAGCGACCGGGCCTCGTCGGGCTCGAGCGAGCGCAGCTCGGGCAACCGCTGACGGTGCCGCGTGAGCCCGACGGGCACGATCGCGGTCGTCCGCACCCCCGGATGGAGGGCGGAGAGGTCGAAGACCGTCCGCGCGAGCTGCGGGCCGTCGTTGAGCCCGGGGCAGAGCACGATCTGCGCGTGCATCGAGATGCCGGCCCGGGCCAGGCGCGCCATCACGGGCAGGATCGGCGTCGCGACCCGGGGCCGCCCGAGCAGCTCGTGGCGCAGCGCCGGATCGGTCGCGTGCACCGAGACGTAGAGCGGCGACAGGCGCTGGGTCTCGATCCGGTCCAGCTCGGCCTCGTCGAGGTCGGTGAGCGTGATGTAGTTGCCGTGGAGGAACGACAGCCGGTAGTCGTCGTCCTTTACGTAGAGGCTCCGCCGCATGCCCCGCGGGAGCTGGTGGATGAAGCAGAACACGCACTTGTTGGCGCAGGTCGAGATCTCCGCCGGCCGCGGAGTCTCGAACTCCAACCCGAGGGCGCGGCCGCGGCGCCGCACGAGCCGCGCCGCCGTCCGGGTGCCCGCGCGCTCGAGCTCGAGCCGCAGCTCCTCCTCCCCGGCGTTGAAGTGGAAGTCGATCACGTCCCGGAGCGGCGTGCCGTTGACGGCGAGGAGCCGGTCGCCCCCGCAGACGCCGGCGGCGGCGGCGGCGCTCCCCTGGCGGACCCGGCTGACGACGACGCCGGCGGGCGCCTCAGCGCAGGAGTGGATCTTCATGCTCACGCTCGACGGCCGGGGGGGCGTTCAGGAACCCCATGCCGCGCGTGATGTACTGCAGCCCCGAGAAGACCGTGAAGGCCGCGGTGATCCAGATGGTCACCCGGAGCACGGGCCGCGCCTGGAGGTACGGCGTGAGCATCGCGACCAGCACCGTCAGGATCTGGAAGAACGTCGACAGCTTCCCCGCCCGCGTCGGCGCGGGAGCGATCACGCCGCCCGTCATGTGGATCAGCACGGCGCCGAGGACCAGGATCACGTCGCGCGAGATCACGACCGCGGTGATCCAGAATGGGAGCGCGCGCAGGTAGGTGAGCGTCACGAACGACGCCGTGAGCAAGAGCTTGTCCGCCATCGGGTCGAGAAACGCGCCGAGCCGGCTCTGGCTCCCCCCGCGCCGGGCCACGTAGCCGTCGAGCAGGTCGGTCAGGCTCGCCAGACAAAACACCGCGAGCGCGGTGCCGGGTCGCCGATAGACGAGCAGGCTCACGAAGACCGGGATCAGCAGGATGCGAAGGACCGTCAACCAGTTGGGGAGTCCCATACCCGTCCTGAGTCCCAGAGAGTGTACCATCGAACTTCCCCGCTCCGGCCGAGGGGCGGGCGCGGCGCCGACGGCGCCGTGGCCTCCCGCCGGCTAGGAGACGCGGTAGGCAGCGACGGCGGTGATGAGGTGCGGGGGCAGCTCGACGTCGAGCCGCACGCCGGACGGCTCGTCGCTCCGCGCGAGGACGCGGCCGCGCGCGTAGCAGAGCGCGAGCGCGCCGCCGTTGGCGTAGGGGATCCGGAGACGCACGAGCGGCGCCAGCGGGCGGAGCAGTCCCTCGATCCGGGACAGCAGCTCCGGCACCCCGCCCCCGCCGACCGCCGACAGCGGCACGCCGCCCGAGCGCTCGACGAGCGCCTCGAGCTCCCGGGGATCCTCGAGCCGGTCGATCTTGTTCAGGACGACGATGCTCGGGCGCCCCCGCAGGCCGAGCTCGCCCACGAGCGCCTCCACGGCGGCCATGTGCTCGGCGAGCTGGGGGGCGCTGGCGTCGACGACGTGGAGCAGGACATCAGCCTCGTCGAGCTCCTCGAGCGTCGCGCGGAACGCCGCGACGAGCTGCGGCGGGAGCTTTCTGATGAAGCCGACCGTGTCGGTGAGGATGAAGGGCTGGCAGCCGGGCGCCGCGCAGAGCCGCGCGGCCGGATCGAGCGTCGCGAACAGCTCGTCGGCGACCCGGAAGGCGGCGCCGGTGAGCCGGTTCAGCAAGGTCGTCTTGCCCGCGTTCGTGTAGCCGACGAGGGCGACGACGGGCAGGCCGGCGCGGCTCCGGCGCTCGCGCTGCACGCGCCGGTGCACCCGCACCCGGTTGAGCTCTGCCCGGACCCGGAGCAGGCGGCGGCGGATCACCCGCCGGTCGGACTCGAGCTGGGTCTCGCCCGGGCCCCGCGTCCCGATGCCGCCGCCAAGGCGCTCCAAGTGGCTCCACTGCCCGACGAGCCGGGGCAGCAGGTACGAGAGCTGGGCGAGCTCCACCTGGAGCTGGCCCTCGCTCGTGCGGGCGCGCTGGGCGAAGATGTCCAGGATGAGGGCCGTCCGGTCGATGACCCTGAAGCCGAGCGCCTGCGTGAGGTTGCGCTCCTGGACGGGCGACAGCGCGTCGTCGCAGATGAGCAGGTTGGCGTCGCGGCTCCGGGCGAGCTCGCCGATCAGGTCGGCCTTGCCGCGGCCGAAGTAGAGGGCCGGCGTCGGGGCGGGGCGCTCCTGGATGACCCGGTCGACCACGACCGCGCCCGCGGCCTCGGCCAGGCGGGCGAGCTCGTCGAGCGACTCCCTCACCTCCCACCGCGACTGCGACGGCACCTTGAGCGCGGCGAGGACCACGCGCTCGGGCGGCACGGCAGTGGCGGCGGTTCGGCCGGCGCCGTTGGTCCGGCCGCTGCCGTTCGGGCCGATCGGCCGGGGGCGGCTCACCCGAGCAGGCCTCCCGTCTCCGCGAGCTTCCGGATCGTGTCGGCGGCCCCCTCGACACCGCCGGCCCGGTCCACGTCGACCCACTGGATCCCGGGCTCGCGCGCGAACCACGTCCACTGCCGCTTCGCGTACCGGACCGTCTCCCGCTGCATCAGCCGGAGCGCCTCGGTCGCGGTCGCCCGCCCCCGCACGACGTCGATGAACTGCCGGTAGCCGATCCCGTCGAGCGCCGGGAACGGCCGGTCGCCGTACCGGTCGAGGAGCCTCCGCACCTCGTCGGCCAGCCCCTGCTGGGCCATGGCGGCCGCCCGCGCGCGCAGGTCGGCGTACAGGCGCGCCCGGTCGCGGGTCAGCCCGACGTAGAGCAGGGTGTAGGGCGTCTCCGGCGACCGCCACCGCGTCGGCTCGGTCGGGGCCGCGCGGTCGGCGCGGTGCACCTCGAGCGCCCGCACGACGCGGACGCGGTCGTGGGGGTGGAGCCGGCGCGCGACCTCGGGCGCCAGCGCCTCGAGCCGCGCGTGGAGCGCGGCCGCCCCCGCCGTCGCCGCCACCACCTCCAGCTCGCGCCGGAACTCGGGGTCCCGCGGCGGCGCCGGGTCGAGCCCCCGCACGAGCGCGCGGATGTAGAGGCCGGTGCCGCCCACGACGACGGGCAGCCGCCCGTCGCCTTGGATCCGCTCGATGGCCGCGAGCGCGTCGGCGCGGAAGCGAGCCGCCTGGTAGCGCTCATCGGGGTCGACGATGTCGACCAGGTGATGGGGGACGGCGGCGCGCTCGGCCGGGGTCGGCTTGCCGGTGGCGGCGTCGAGCCCCCGGTAGACCTGGCGTGAATCGGCGCTGACGACCGCGATCGGCAGCCGGCGCGCCAGCGCGACCGCGGTCGCGGTCTTCCCGACGCCGGTCGGGCCGGCGATCACGAGCAGCGGAGGCTCGCCTACCAGCTTCGTTTGAGCTCCTTCCGGATTTCGCTCAATGATACACGCGAAACGATGGGGCGGCCGTGCGGGCAGAAGTAGGGCGTCTCCGTGAGGGACAGGTCGGCGACCAGGCGCTCCATCTCCTCGGTCGCCAGGCGCTCGTTGGCTTTGATCGCGGCGCGGCACGCGACGAACGAGAGGGCGCGGTCGACCTCGGGGGCCTTGCCGCCCGACGGTCGGAGCTCGTCCAGGAGCCGCTCGACGAGCCGGCGCGGCGCCTGGCCCTGGAGCAGCGCGGGGACGGCGCGCAGCATCACCACGCCGTCGCCGACCTCGTCGAGCCCGAAGCCCAGGCGCTCGAGGGCGGGCCGCCACTCGTCGAGCAGGACCCGCTCCGGGGGCGAGAGCTCGAGGGGCTCCTGGAGCAGCACCTCCTGCGACGGGAGCGGGCCGGTGGCCAGCGCGGCCTGGAGGCGCTCGAAGAGCACCCGCTCGTGGGCGACGTGCTGGTCGACGAAGAAGACCTCCTCGTCGCTGGCGGCGACGACGAACGTGTCCTGCACCTGGCCGAGGACCCGACCGAAGAGGCTCCGCGCCCAGGGTGCGGCCGGCTCCGCGAAGAGTCCCGGCTGCTCCTCCCCCGCCGGCCCGGCGCCGGCCCGCGACTCCGGTGACTCGAGCGGGCTCGGGACGATCGCTCCCGGCGCCCCCGCCTCGAGCGTGCCGACGACCGCCGGCGTCCTGAGCGCGTCCTGGACCGCCGCGAAGACCATCTCCTGCAGCAGGCGCGGGTTCCGGAACCGAACCCAGGCCTTCGTCGGATGCACGTTCACGTCCACGTCCGCGGCCGGCAGCGTGACCGTCACGACGGCCACGGGGAAGCGGTCGCGCGGCAGGAGCGGCCGGTACGCGTCGAGGATCGCCTGGCTCAGCAGCGTGTCGCGCACCGGACGACCGTTGACGATGACGACGATCTGGTCCCGCCCCCCGCGCGAGGCGGTCGGCGGCGCGGCCAGGCCGCCGATCTGGACCCCGTGGCCCTCGCGCGCGACCGGCAGGAGCCGCTCGGAGAGCTCGTAGCCCAGGAGCGCGCCGACCCGGTCGCGGAGCCCCTTCGCGGCAGGCGCGTTCAGGACCGGCCGGCCGTTGTTGCTCGCGCGGAGGTGCACGCCGGGATACGCGAGTGCCAGCTGGGTCAGGAGCCTGAGCGACGCCGCCAGCTCGGTCGGGGCGCTCTTCAGGAACTTGAGCCGCGCGGGCGTGTTGAAGAAGAGGTCTGAGACCTCGATGCTCGTGCCCCCGCTCGCCGGCACCGGCAGCCGCTGGGTGACCCGCCCCGCTTCCCCGGCGAGCCGCACGCCCTCGCCGCCGGGCCGCGGGCTCGTCACGATGGCGAACCGCGAGACCGCGCAGATCGCGGGCAGCGCCTCGCCCCGGAACCCCAGGGTCGCGATGGCCGCCAGATCCTCCTCCGCGGCGATCTTCGACGTGGCGTGGCGGGCGAGCGCCAGCTCGGCCTCGGCCCCGGTCATCCCCCACCCGTCGTCGGCGACCGCGATCCGGGCGGCGCCGCCGTCCCGAAGCTCGACCGTGACCGTCCCGGCCTCGGCGTCGAGGGCGTTCTCCACGAGCTCCTTCACCGCCGCCGCCGGCCGCTCCACGACCTCGCCGGCCGCGATCTTGTTGACCAGGTGCTCGGGGAGGACGCGGATCCGCGTCATGGCGGTCCGAGCGCGCGCCCGCACGGACCGGGGGGTCTCGGCGCCGTCGGTCGCGGACCCGCGGATGGCCGCCCCCTCCGGGAGCCGAGCGACCCGCCCCGCGCGCGCGAGCGCTTCATGACGGGTGGGCGCGCTGCCACTCGGCGAGGATGTTCAGGGCCTCGAGGGGGGTCAGCCGGGAGAGGTCGAGCTTGGCGAGCTCGATCTCGAGCGGATGGGGCGCCGGCTCGAAGAGGCCGAGCTGGCTCCGGTCGGCGCGCTCGGTCCGCACCGCGCCCGAGGCCTCCAGCTCGCCGAGGAGCGCCTTCGCGCGCTCGACGACCGGTGCCGGGACCCCCGCCAGGCGCGCGACGTGGATGCCGTAGCTCCGGTCGGTGCTCCCCGGCCGCACCTTGTGGAGGAAGACGATTTCGTCGTTCCACTCGCGCACGGCGACGTGGAAGTTCCGGACGCGGGGGAGCCGCTCGGCCAGCTGGGTCAGCTCGTGGTAGTGGGTGGCGAAGAGCACCTTGGCGCCGCCGCCGCGGTCGTGCAGCGCCTCCACCACCGCCCACGCGATGGCCAGGCCGTCGTACGTTGAGGTGCCCCGGCCTACCTCGTCGAGGAGCACCAAGCTCCGCGGCGTCACGTTGTGCAGGATGTTCGCGGTCTCGACCATCTCGACCAGGAACGTGCTCTGGCCACCGGTCACATTGTCCTGGGCGCCGACCCGGGTGAAGATCCGGTCGACGAGGCCGAGCCGCGCCTCGCGCGCGGGCACGAAGGCCCCCAGCTGCGCCATGATCGCGATGAGGGCGGTCTGGCGGAGGTAGACCGACTTGCCCGACATATTGGGGCCGGTCAGGATCATCACGCTCGCTTCCGCGTCGAGCGCGACGTCGTTCGGGGTCACCGGGCGGTCGGCCCGGCTCTCGAGCACGGGATGGCGGCCGTCGACGACCTGGAGCGTCGGGCCGTCGTCGACCACGGGGCGGACGTGCCCGCGGGCGTGGGCGACCTCGGCGAGCGCCGCCAGCACGTCGAGCCGGCCGACCGCGCGCGCGGTTTGCCCGAGCGCCTCGGCCCGCGCCCCGACCGTGTCGCGCACCTGCTCGAACAGCTCGTACTCGAGCCGCCGGATCCGCTCCTCGGCCCCCAGCACCGTCGCCTCGGCCTCTCGGAGCTCCGCGGTGACGTACCGCTCGGCGCCCGCGAGCGTCTGTCGGCGGACGTACTCGGCGGGCACGCGAGAGGCCTGCGCGTGGCTCACCTCGATCCCGTAGCCGAAGACACGGTTGTAGCGGACCCGGAGGCTCCCGATGCCCGTGCGCGTTCGCTCGCGGCTCTCGAGCGCGCCGATCCAGGCGCGGGCCTCGCGGGCCCCCGCGACCAGCTCCCGGAGGGCGTCGCTCCACGAGGGGCGGATCAGCCCGCCCTCACGCAGCACGAGCGGCGGCTCGTCGACGAGCGCCCGCTCGAGGAGCTCCCGGAGGTCGTCGAGGGCGTCGAGCTCGTCCGCGAGGCTCGCCAGCAGCCCCCCCGCCGACGCCGGGACCGCGCCGCGCAGCTCGTTGAGGGGCGCGAGCGAGGCCCGGAGCCCGACCAGGTCCCGCGCGTGGGCGACGCGCATCGCGGCGCGCCCGGCGAGCCGCTCGATGTCGCCCACCCGCTCGAGCCCCCGCCGGACGGCGTCGCGGGCCGCCGGCGCCACGACCAGCGCCTGGACCGCGTCCTGGCGCTGGCGGATCGCCTCTGGATCGAGGAGCGGCCGGAGCAGCCACTGGCGCAGGAGCCGGGCGCCCATCGGCGTGCGCGTCCGGTTGAGGGCGCCGAAGAGCGCCGTGCCGAGCTCGAGGGTCTCGACCGCGGACGCGTCGATCGTCATGGATTCGGTGGCCAGGAGGGGCTGGAGCCGCGTCAGGTGGCCGAGGGCCTGGCCGTTGGTGTCCCGCAGGTACGCGAGCGCGCCCGCGGCCGCCTGGAGCCCGACCGTCATGCCCGCGACGCCCAAGGCGTCGAGCGTCGGGACCTTGAAGTGGGCGCGGAGCGCCTCGACGCCGGGCCGGAGGGCGAAGGTCGTGGGATCGCAGAAGGTCAGCACGGCGCCCCGCGCGGCGAGGCGGTCGCAGAGGCTCGGCTCCTCGCGGAGCGGCGACGGCAGGAGGATCTCGGCCGGCCGGCGGACGAGCGCCGCGTCGAGGAGCTCGGGGCCCTCGCCGACCCAGAACTCGCCGGTCGAGATGTCCGTGAGGGCGAGCCCGAGCGCGCTCCGGCCCTGGACGAGCGCCAGCAGGAAGTTGTTGGCGGCGCCCTCGAGGAAGGCCGTGTCCGTCACGGTGCCGGGGGTGATGATCCGGACGACCTCGCGACGCAGGAGCTTCTTGCCGCGGCCGGGAGCCTCCATCTGCTCGCAGAGGGCGACCTTCTGCCCCGCCCGCACCAGCCGCGCGATGTAGGCCTCGGCCGCGTGATGGGGGATGCCGGCCATCTGGGCGCCCTGCCGGGCGGTGAGCGTGATCTGGAGCAGCCGGGCCCCGCGCTCGGCGTCCTCGAAGAACATCTCGTAGAAGTCGCCGAGCCGGAAGAGCAGGAGGTGTTCGGGATAGCGCCGCTTCAGCTCCTGGTACTGCAGCATCATCGGCGTCAGCGGCGTCGGCGGCCTCACGGGCTCATGGCGGCTCGGAGCCGCTCCCAGGTCGCCTCGAGCGCCTCCGGCAGCACCTTCACCTCGCCGAGCACCGCCATGAAGTTGGTGTCGCCGGTCCAGCGGGGCACCACGTGGACGTGCAGGTGGCCCTCGATCCCGGCGCCCGCCACCCGCCCCTGGTTGAGGCCGATGTTGAAGCCGTCCGGTTGGTACGCGCGGCGAAGCGCCGCCGTCGCCTGCTGGACCAGCGTCATCGCCTCACCCAGCTCGTCGGGCGTCGCTTCCTCGACCGACCCCACGTGGCGGTTCACGACGGCCAGCACATGGCCAGAGGCGTAGGGATAGGCGTTGAGGATCAGAAAGCCCGTCCGGCCGCGGTGGAGGACGAGCCGCTGGCGGTCACGGTCGGCCCGGAGCGCCTCGCAGAACACGCAGCCCGTCGCGGGCTCGGCGCCGCTCACGTAGGCGAGCCGCCACGGCGCCCAGAGGCGGTTCACCCGTCGAGGCCGTGCCGGCTCACGTGTTGACGAGTTCCCGGAGGCGCTTTCCTACCTTGAAGAACGGCACGCGCTTTTGCGGAACCTCGACGGCCGACCCCGTCTTCGGATTCCGTCCCTTGCGCGAGTTCCGATGCCGGATGCGAAAGCTCCCGAAGCCGCGAAGCTCGACCTTGTCGCCCTTGGCGAGCGCCTCGGTGATGTTGTCGAAGATCGTGTTGACGATCGTCTCGGTCTCTTTCTTCGTCAAGCTGGAGATCTTCGAGATCTCGTCGATCAGGTCGGCTTTCGTCATCGTCCAGCGCCCTCCAAGCGCCCCTCACGCTAGCATGGGCCTCGAAAGAATGTCAAGAACATTACGGGTTTAGCAGCCAGGGCCGAGTGTCTTCGTTGGCCAGCGTACGGGGGGGGGCCGGCGGGCGGCATCGGCCGGCCCGTCAGTCCATCAGGTAGAGCGGCATCCGTAAGAGCGGCGGCGGCACGGTCATCCCGCTGAGCCCCCGGAGGTCGAGCTGGGTGCGGAGGAGGTCGTAGAGGGAGAAGCGCCGTCGGGGCTGGATCACGCGGGGATGCGGCGGCAGCCCGGCCAGCTCGGCCGCGCCCTCCACGGCGTCCTCGAGGCCGCCGAGGGCATCGACCATGTGGAGCGACTTGGCCTGGGCGCCGGAGAAGATGCGGCCGTCGGCGAAGGCGACGACGGCCCGGCGCTCGAGGTGACGCCCGTCGGCGACCGCGTCGATGAACTGTGCGTGCACGTCGTCGAGCAGCGCCTGGAGGATCCGCCGCTCCTCGGCCGTCATCGGGCGGCTCGGGTTGCCGATGTCCTTGTGGGCCCCCGCCTTGACGACGACGTAGTCGACGCCGATCTTCTTGAAGAGGCCCTCGACGTTCGCCAGCTGCATGATCACGCCGATGGAGCCGGTCAGGGTGCCGGGGTTTGCGTAGATGCGGTTGGCGGCCGCCGCGATGTAGTACCCGCCCGACGCCGCCACCGCGCCGAGCGACGCGACGACCGGCTTGCCCGCCTTCCGGAGGCGCCGCAGCTCCCCGTACACCTCCTGCGTCGGCCCCACCACGCCGCCGGGGCTGTTGATCCGGACCACGACCGCGCGCACGGCGGAGTTGTCCAGGTCCTCGCGCAGCTCGCGCACGACGTCGCTCGTGTCGATGATCGTACCCTCGATCTCCACGATCGCGACCTTCTGGCCGCCGGGGAGACCGCCCCCCTCGGAGAGGCGCAGCACCACCCACAGCGTGACGACGAACAGCGCGACCACGCCGGCCATGATTCCGAGCGTGATCGCGACGACCCGCGCGCGTCCGGTCACCCGCTACTCCTCGTCGTCGTCGTAGTCGTCCTTGCGCTTGCCGCGGCGCGGGCTCCGGCCCCGGAAGTCCGTCGCCTCGCTCCGCGTCGGCTCGATCGCGTGGGCAAGCTCCTTCAGGCTGAGCCCGATCCGCCGCTCCTGCGGGTCGACGCGGATCACCATGAGCGTGAGCTCGTCGCCGACGTTGACGATCTCCCCCGGCGTGGCGATCGGCCGGTTCGACATCTGGGAGATGTGCAGGAGGCCGTCGACGCCCGGCTCGAGCTCGACGAACGCGCCGAAGTCCGTGAGGCGGACCACGCGGCCGGTCACCCGCGAGCCCATCGGGTAGCGCGACGCCACCGAGTCCCACGGGTCGGGTTGGATCTGCTTCAGGCCGAGCGAGATCCGCTTATTCTCGCGGTCGACGCTCAGGATCTGCGTGTCGATCTCCTGCCCTTTCTTCAGGATCTCCGACGGGTGCCCGATGTTGCGGGTCTACGACATGTCGGAGATGTGCAGGAGGCCGTCGACGCCCGGCTCGAGCTCGACAAACGCGCCGAAGTCCGTGAGGTTTCGCACCTTGCCCGGCATGCGGCTCCCCGGCCGGTAGCGCTCCTCGATCGTCGCCCAGGGGTCCGGCTCGACCTGCTTCATGCCGAGCGAGATCCGCTTGGAGGCCCGGTTGACGTCGAGCACGATGACGTCGACGGTGTCGCCCACGCTGACGAGCTTCGACGGGTGCCGGACCCGCCGTGTCCACGACATCTCCGAGACGTGGACCAGCCCCTCGACGCCGGGCTCGAGCTCCACGAACGCCCCGTAGTTGGTCAGGCTTACGACCTTGCCGGCGGCCCGCGTGCCCGGCGCGTAGCGTGTCTCCACCGTCTCCCACGGGTCGGACGACTTCTGCTTATAGCCGAGCGAGACCCGTCCGCTCTCGCGGTCGAAGTGGAGTACGACCACCTCGACCTGGTCGCCCACCTGGAAGATCTCCGAGGGGTGGCCGACCCGCCCCCACGACATGTCGGTCACGTGGAGCAGGCCGTCGATCCCGCCGAGGTCGATGAACGCCCCGTAGTCGGTGATGTTCTTGACGGTTCCGGTGAGGGACATGCCCTCCTGGAGCACCTCGAGCGTGTGCTTCTTCTTCTCCTCGCGCTCCTCCTCGAGAACGGCCCGACGCGAGAGCACGACGTTCCCCCGCCGCCGGTTCAGCTTGATCACCTTGGCGCGGATCGTCTGCCCGAGCATCGAGGCCAGGTTCTTGACCGGCCGCAGGTCGACCTGCGAGCCCGGCAGAAACGCCTTGACGCCGACGTCGACGGCGAGGCCGCCCTTGACCACCTCGACCACCCTGCCCTCGACGGGCGTGCCCCGCTCGTGCGCGCGGGACACCACGTCCCACACCTTGATCTTGTCGGCCTTGTCCTTGGAGAGGACGATGAGGCCCTCGTTGTCCTCCTTGGCCTCCAGGTAGACCTCGATCTCGTCGCCGACCTTCGGCAGGATTCCGCCGCGCTGGAACTCCTCGATCGGGATCGAGCCCTCGCTCTTGTAGCCGACGTCGATGAGCACCTCGCTCGTGCCCACCTGCACGACCCGGCCCCGCACGACCTCGCCCTCCTCGAACTCGACGAGCTCCGTCCTCGGCCGCGTCGTGCTCGCCCTCCTTTCGCGGTGCTCCGAGGGGCTTGCGTAGTCCGTCCTTCTCTGCCATTACACCGGTTCCTCCTTCTTTATTTTGCGCCGTCCATCAGGGTCGCGATGGCCGCCATCATGCCGTGGCTGGCGGCCGCGTACTGCTCCTTCCGGTCGCGCTCGGGGCGCCAGTCAAAGTGCATCGGCTTGCCGAAGTGTACCCGGACCTTCGCCGGTCGGGGAAGCCTCCGTCCCTTCGGCCACGCTCGCCCCGTGCCGGACACGTACGCGGGGACGACCGGCGCCCCGCTCAGGAGCGCGAGCATCCCGGCGCCCGACCGCCCCGGGCCCAACCGCCCCTCGGGCTGCCGGGTCGCCTCCGGGAACACGAGCAGGGCCCCGCCCCCCTCGAGCACCCGGAGCGCCGTCCGCAGCGCGGAAGGATCCGCCGCGCCCCGCCGGACCGGCCGCGCGTGGAGCGCGTGGATGAACCGCCCGAAGAGCGGAATCCGGAACAGCTCCGCCTTGGCCAGGTAGTAGAGGGGCCGGGGCGCCAGCGCGCCCACGGCCGGCGGATCGAGCACGCTCGAGTGGTTCGTCACCACCAGCACCGGGCCGGTCTTCGGCACGTTCTCGGCTCCCCGCCCCTCCAGGCCGTTCGACCGCCTCGAGCATGCGTTCGACCACCTGGTCGACCTCGAGATCCGTGGTGTCGAGCACGATCGCGTCCACCGGCTTGCGGAGCGGCGCCAGCTGGCGGCCCATATCCTGCTCGTCCCGCCTCTCGATTTCCTTCCGCACCGCGTCAAGACTCGTGGCCACCCCCCGCTCGCCGAGCTCCGCGTGCCGCCGGCGGGCGCGCGCGTCGAGGGCCGCGTCCACGTAGAACTTGACGTCCGCGTCGGGGCACACGACGGTGCCCGTGTCGCGCCCCTCGAGGACGACCCCGCCCGGCGCCGCCAGCCGGCGCTGGAGCGGCGTGACGGCGTCGCGAACGGGCCGGAGCGTCGTCAGCCGCGAGGTCAGCTCGCTGACCTCCGGCGTGCGAATCCTCGACGTGACCTCTTCCCCGTCGATCCACACGCGCACGCCGTCCGACTCGAGCCTGAGCCGTGCCAGGTGCGCTCGGAGCGCGGCGGAATCCTCGGGCGGGAGCCCCGCCCGCGCGACGCTCAGCGCCACCGCCCGGTACATCGCCCCGGTGTCGAGGAGGCGGTAGCCGAGCCGCCGCGCGAGCTCCCGCGACGCCGTGCTCTTCCCCGCGCCCGCCGGCCCGTCGACCGTGATGACGGATTCCCGGCTACTCATCGCTCGGCGCACCCCCCGCGCTCCCGGGGCGAGTCGGCGGGCGTCGGACGGGCGCCGGCCGACGCGGGCCGTCGGGCGCGCCGCGATCGCTGGGGCTCCGGCCGGGGGGCGGGGCGCCTCACGGTTCGACGGTCACCGCGCCCGGCGCCAGGCGGCCGAGCGTCTCGGCGAACTCCGGAAACGAGGTCGCGATGCACGCCGTGTCCTCGACGACCGTCTCACCCTCCGCGATGAGGCCGGCCACCGCGAGCGCCATCGCGACCCGGTGGTCGCCGTCGCTCGAGACGCGCGCCCCGGAGAGCCGGGCGCCGCCCGCGATCAGGAGGCCGTCCGGCCGCTCCTCGAGCCGGGCGCCCATCTTGCCGAGCTCCCGGGCGAGCGCCGCCACCCGGTCCGACTCCTTGACCCTGAGCTCCGCCGCGTCGCGGATCTCGGTCCGGCCCCCCGCCACCGCCGCGGCGACGGCCAGCACCGGCAGCTCGTCGATCAGCCGCGGGATCAGCGCACCCGCGATCGTCGTCCCGCGCAGCTCCGCCTCCCCCGCGATCAGGGTGCCGGAGGGCTCGATCGACGACGGCCCCTCCCGGCGCTCCACCCGCGCTCCCATCGCCTCGAGCACGTCCAGGATGCCGGTGCGCGTCGGGTTCAGGCTCACACCGCGGATCTCGATCCGGCTGCCGGCCACGAGGGTCGCCGCCACGAGGATGAACGCCGCCGACGAGATGTCGCCCGGAACCTGGACGACCGTGCCGCGGAGCGGGACGCCCGGGTCGAGCGTGACCCGACGGGCGTCGGCGGTCACCCGGGCGCCGAACTGCCGGAGCATCCGCTCGGAGTGATCCCGCGACACCGCCGGTTCCTCGACGACGACGGGCCCCTCGGCCCAGAGGCCCGCGAGCAGGACCGCGGATTTCACCTGGGCGGAGGCGACCGGCGGCCGGTACGTGAGCGACGCGAGCGGGCGCCGGCCGCGGATCGCGAGCGGGAGCCTGGTCCCGTCGGCGCGGCCGACGACCGTCGCCCCCATCTGGCGGAGCGGCGCCGACACGCGCGCCATCGGGCGGCGCCGCAGCGAGTCGTCGCCGGTCAGCAGGGTCCAGGCCGGCTGGCCGGCGAGGATGCCGAGCAGGAGCCGCGCCGTCGTGCCCGAGTTTCCGCAGTCGAGGACCTGGTCTGGCTCCTGCAGGCCCTCGAGCCCGACGCCGGCGATTCGGTAGTGGCCGGGCCCCTTCCGGGCGACCTCCACCCCGAGCCTCTGGATCGCACCGACCGTCCGCAGACAGTCTTCGGCCTCGAGGTAGCCCGACACCTCGCTCGGGCCCTCCGCGATCGCCCCGAGGAGGGCCGCCCGGTGGGAGATCGACTTGTCGCCGGGGACCTCGAGCGTGCCCCGGAGCCCTCCCGTCGCCGGCCGGACGCGGAGCCTCACGCCAGGCGCTCCCGCACCGACCGGATCCGGGCGAGCTTCTGCTCGAGCGCCGGGCCGTCGCCGGCCGCGATGCCGGCTTCGAGCTCGGCGAGCGCCGCCCGGAAGGCCGCGAGCGCCGCGCCGAGCGCCTCCTGGTTCTGCAGGAAGATCTCGCGCCAGACCCGGGCGTCCGACGCCGCGATCCGGGTCGTGTCCTTGAAGCCGCGCGCGGCCAGCGCGAAGGCCTCCCCGTCGAGCCGGGCGACCGCGTCCACGAGCGCCCAGGCGACCAGGTGCGGCAGATGGCTGATCGCGGCCACGACGCGGTCGTGCCGCTCGGCCTCGAGGGTCGCCACCCGGGCCCCGAGCCCTTCCCAGAACTGCGTCACCCGCTTGCCGGCGCCGGGGTCGGTCCGCTCCGTCGGCGTGACGATCACGGTCGCGCCGCGGAAGAGGTCCGCGCGCGCCACCGCGTAGCCGCTCTGCTCGGACCCTGCCATGGGGTGGCTGCCGACGAACCCGAGCGGCCGCTCGGCGGCGAGCCGCTCGGCCTCGCGCACGATCACGGCCTTGGCGCTGCCGACGTCGGTCAGCGTCGCGTCGAGCGCCACCGCCCGCCACACGTCGGCGAGCATCGCCGCGATCGCGCCCACGGGCGCCGCCAGCAGCACGAAATCCGCGCCGCGGAGCCCCGCGGCGAGGTCGGTCGTCACCCGATCGACCGCGCCGTCCCGCCGGGCCGCCTCGAGCCGCCCGGGGTCCCTGCCGACGGCGACGATCGTCCGGGCCACACCCTCCGCCCGCGCCGCCTTCGCGACGGAGCCGCCGACGAGCCCGAGACCGACGATCGTCAGCTGCTGGATCACGCCGACCGCTTCCCGAGCACGGCGCCGAGCGCCCGGACGAGCCGGCGGTTCTCCTGCGGGGTGCCGATCGTGATGCGCAGCGCGGTCTCCATGCCGAAGGAGGTCAGCGGCCGGACGATCACGCCCTCGCGGAGGAGCTTTTGGTAGATCTCGGCGGCGCTCCGCCCGACGTCGACCAGGATGAAGTTCGCTCGGGAGGGGACGTACTTGAGCCCGAGGGCCTTGAACTCGAGGATGTGTGGCTCGTCGTCGAGCGCCGCCAGGGCCGCCGCCTGCGCGAGCGAGTTCACGTTGAACGGCGGGCGGATCCGGTTCAGGAGCGCGACGGCGTCCGGATCGGCCACGCCGTAGCCGACGCGCAGGCCGGCCAGGCTCGCCGCCTTCGAGAACGTGCGCAGCACGACGACCTTCCGCCCCTGCTTCATGTAGGCGAGGGAGTCCGGGAAATCCGGCCCCTGGGCGAACTCGACGTAGGCCTCGTCGAAGACGACGATCGTGCGATCCGGCATCCGGGCCATGAAGCGCTCGACCTCGTCGGCGGCCACCATGGTCGCGGTCGGGTTGTTCGGATTGGCGATGAACACGAGCTTGGTGAGCGGCGTCACCGCGCGCCCCATCGCCTCCAGGTCGAGCCGGTAGTCCCGCAGCATCACCACGACCCGGATGCCGCCGGCGGCCTGCACACTCGTCGGGTACACGACGAACGAGGGGTGCGGCACCACCGCCTCGTCGCCCGGCCGCATGAAGGCATGGACGAGGAGCTCGATCAGCTCGTTCGAGCCGTTGCCGAGCACGATGTGCTCGGGCGTGACGCCGTGCTTCTTGGCGAGCGCCTGTCGGAGGTAGAAGCCGCCGCCGTCGGGATATCGGTTCAGCGTGGGGAGCGCGGCCACGATGGCCTTCTGCACGCGTTCGGATGGCGGCAGCGGATTTTCGTTGGAGGCCAGCTTGATCGCGTCGTGGATGCCAAGCTCGCGCTCGAGCTCCTCGATCGGCTTGCCCGGCTCGTAGGGAGCAATCCCGAGGATGTGCTGGTTGGCTAACGATTCCCACTGGGTGGGCATGAGCTCTCCTTATGCGGCCGGATACGAGCCGAGAATCTTGAAGAACAGCGCGTGCTCGCGGATCTGCGCGAGCACAGCCGCGACCACCGACGTGTCGCGATGGCCGTCGAAGTCGACGAACATGACGTACTCCCACGGCTGGCGCTTGGTCGGGCGGGACTCGATCTTCGTGAGGTTCAGCCGCTCGGCCGCGAACGGCTCGAGGATGCGGACGAGCGCGCCCGGCTCGTTGCGCATCGAGAAGAGGATCGACGTCTTGTCCCGCCCGGTGGGCCCCATGGCCCGCCGCCCGATGACGAGGAACCGGGTGGAGTTGTTGGCGCTGTCCTCGATCCGCGGCCGGAGGACCGGCACGTCGTACAGACGCGCCGCCAGGTCCGACGCGACCGCGCCGACGGTCGGCTCCTGGGCGGCCAGCGCCGCGGCGGCGGCCGTGGAGGCCACCTCCTCGACGGCGACGTCGGGCAGGTGCGCGGCGAGCCAGGCCCGGCACTGCGCGAGGGCTTGCGGATGCGAGCAGACGGTCTTGATCTGGTGGAGGTCGGGCGCGCGGGACAGCAGGTGCTGCGCCACCTCGAGGCGGACCTCGCCGCAGAGGAGCACGTCGGAGTCGATCAGCCGGTCGAGGGTGAGACTGACCGCGCCCTCGGTCGAGTTCTCTACCGGGACGACGCCGTACTCGGCGCGGTTCCGCTCGACGTCCTCGAACACGTCGAGGATCGTCCGGGCGGGCTGGAACTCCGCCAGACTGCCGAACCGCTGCAGCGCCGCCTGATGGGTGAAGGTCGCCACGGGCCCGAGGTAGGCCACGCGGAGCGGCCGCTCGAGCGCGAGCGACGCCGACAGAATCTCCCGCCAGATCGCGCGGACCGCGCCGGCGGGCAAGGGCCCGCCGTTGTCCGTGACGAGCCGATCGACGATCTCCGCTTCCCGCTCCGGAACGAAGTACGCGAGGTCCTTCCGTCGTTTGAGGTCTCCGATTCGGAGGGCGGCCTCTGCGCGTTGGTTGAGGAGGTTGAGGAGTTGGTTGTCGAGGTCGTTGATCCTGGAACGCCAATCGTCCAGGTTCATAGACACCCCTGGTCACGGTCTGTGTGCTGTGCGGTCATTATAGGGCCAGGATCGACGGCGAAGCAAGCGGGGTGGCGTCAGCGCACCGTGCGGAGCTGCCCCACCTCCCGGTCTGTCAGCGGCCGGGCCTGCCCCGGCCGGAGGCCGCCGAGCGTGAGGGGGCCGAAGGCGACCCGCCGGAGGGCGCGGACCGGATGGCCGAGCGCCGCGCAGTAGCGCTTCACCTCGTGCTTGCGCCCCTCCGTGAAGGTGAGGCGCAGCACGGTTCCCCCCGCGACCTCCCCCGCGCGCGCGGCCGCGGTCGGGCGTGCGAAACCGTCGTCGAGCTGGACGCCGGCCCGCCACGCCGGCAGCTCCCCCGCGGCGACGCGGCCCAGGACGACCACCTCGTAGACGCGCGGGAGCGCGTAGCGCGGGTGCAGGAGCCGGTGGGTGAGGCTCCCGTCGTTCGTCAGCAGAAGGACGCCCTCGACGTCGACGTCGAGCCGGCCGACCGGGTAGAGGCGCGCCCGCGCTCCCCGCACCAACTCGGTGACGACGGGGCGGCCGTGGGGATCGCGCCGCGTGGTGACGTAGCCGCGGGGCTTGTAGACGACGAAGTACTCGTGGGGCTCCGACGCGGGCAGCGGGCGTCCGTCGACCTCCACCCGGTCCACGGCGGGATCGACGAGGACGCCGGGCGTCGTCACCCGGAGGCCGTTGACGACCACCCGCCCCTCGGCGACGAGGCGGTCAGCCCCGCGCCGGCTCGTCAGCCCCGCCCGGGCCAGGACCTTGTTGAGACGCGTCCCCATCGGTCGGGGCGACCACGACGGTCTCGGGGACGGCGAGCTCGCCCTCCACCTGCGGCAGGTCGCCGAGATCGCGCAGGCCGAAGGCCACCAGAAACTCGCGGGTCGTCTCGTAGAGGAACGGGCGCCCCGGTGCCTCCTTGCGGCCGGCGATGCGGACCATGCGCTTTTCCATCAGGTTGTCGAGGACCCCCTCGGAGTTCACGCCCCGGATCGCATCGATGTCCGGCCGCGAGGCCGGCTGCCGGTAGGCCACGATCGCGAGCGTCTCGAGGGCCGGCCGCGACAGCCGCGCGCGCGTCCGGCTCCGCGCGAGGCGTACGAGCCAGGGGGCGACCTCGGGTCGCGTCAGCATGCGATAGCCTCCGCCCGCCTCCACGATCTCGAGCGCGCTGTCACGCGCGGCGTAGCGCTCCCGGAGCCCGCCCACGAGGGCCCGCGCCTCGTCGGCCGAGGAGAGGTCGAGGACCTCTCGGATCCGATCGGCCTCGACCGGTACGTCCGATGCAAAGAGCAGCGCCTCGACGACGTCAATCGGTTCCGGCATCCGTGAGGACCTCCTCCCTCCCGCGCTCGATGACGATGTCGCCGAACAGCTCCGTCTGCTGCGCCCGCGCGCGCCCGAGCCGGACCAGCTCGAGCAGCGCAAGGAAGGTCACGACCAGCTCCGCCCGCTCCCGCTCCGTGCCCACCAAGGTCGAGAAGAGCAGCGACCACGTGGAGCGCAGGAGCGAGACGATCTCGGCCATGCGCTCGAGGACCGACGGCGGCTCCGGCTCGACCGCCCGCGGCGCCCGGCGGCGCTGCTCCGCCACGAGCCGCGCGAGCTGGCGGGCAAGGAGATCCACGCTCAGATCCTCCAGCGGGATCTCCTCGGCCGCCGGAAGGTCGCCGCCGGGGCGAGCCCAGCGCAGCGCCTGCTCGGCCTCGCGCTCGGCCAGCCAGCCGCCGAGCGCCTTGACCCGCGCGTACTCGCGCAGGCGGACCTCCAGCTCGAGGCGGAGCGCCTCGCCCTCCTCGTCGAGCTCCTCCGGCGCGTCCTCGTCCGCCGGGAGCAGGAGCTTCGACTTCAGGTAGATCAGGGTGGCCGCGAGCACGAGGAACGCCCCCGCCGACTCCACGTCCTGAAACTGGATCGCCTCGAGATGGGCGAGATACTGGTCGGTGATGGTCCGGATCGGCAGCCGGGCGAGGTCGATCGTGTTGGTCCGGCACAGGTGGAGGAGGAGGTCGAGCGGGCCCTCGAACTCCTCGACCCGGACCGTGAGCGCCTGGGTGGCGGCGTCGGGGGCGAGCACCGTCACGGCTCGATCGGCGCCACGCGCCGCACGTCGTCCATCGTCCGTTTCGCGACCTCGCGCGCCCGCCTCGATCCCTCGCGCAGGATCTCG
>QHRX01000085.1 GCA_003221455.1 Candidatus Rokuibacteriota bacterium | reverse complement strand
GCTGTCGATGGGCGTCGCGACCTTCCCCGATCACGGCTTGAGCTGGGAGGTCGTGCTCCAGGAGGCTGATGCCGCGCTCTACCGGGCCAAGCGCGACGGGCGCGATCGGGTGGAGAGCAGCGCGCGGAGCACGCAACCGGAAGCCGACCTCGACCCCGCAACCTGAGCCGGTCGCGGGAAGGCCCCGTTGCCTGGCGGGTCCTCGTTCCCGCCGCCCGCGCGCCCGCCGGGCTTCACCCCTAAGCTGACGGCGGGGCTCGGGTCGCCCGGCGTGTCCGGACGACCTGCCCGCGGTGCCGGGTCCTCGCGCGGCGCCGATCGGCCGCCCCCAGACCTGCCCGAGGCCCCCTACGAGCCCTTCTGCTATCGCCCCTCCCGTCCCCCCCCGGCGGAAGTAGCGGGCCTCGGGTCCGTCCGACCTGCCCCAGGGCCGGTCGCGAGGCCGGCGTCGCGCCCCGTCCCGGGTCGGGCGACGGGTATCGGACGCACCCCCCGCCTGGCCCCCCGAATGACTCCGCGCGCGGAGGCGCCCCGTGGTCGGCAAGGGCTTCCCCGGCCCCTGCCGCCGCCGACGCGGACGGCAGTTCCGTTTCAGGAGGGCGGAGGCCGCAGAAGCGGCGCGGACCGCGGAGCCTAGCCCTTGGCGAGCTTCTGGATCTCGGCCTTCGTCATCGTGTGCAGACGCTCCAGCAGGTGTCTCACCATCCGCTCGCACGTGCCGTGCGCCAGGATAGATTTCGCGGAGGAGCTTCCGTTCACGATGTAGGCGACCCAGTCGTCGAGCCGGGGCGTGCCCCGCCACGCGATCGTGAGCCCGCTCTGCGACATCCGCCTCCGTCCCTCGATCTTGGCCAGGGGTTTGCGACTTCCTTCCACGTGCGTCCTCCACGCGTGTCCTCTCGTCGCCATGGGATGACCCTGTCTCCGATGGCTCACGCTAGGGAGTCCGGACGTCCGGCGTCAAGGCCTTATAACCTCGCACGATCCCTGGGTGCGCCGGGGGCCCTCGCTCCGCGCGCGCGTCCGGCGTGATAATTTTGAGCCCATCGACCGCGGCGCGTTGCAGGACCGCGACCTTTGGGCGCCGCGACCCTGAAGCCGCGTCAGACCGTGCGGTTTTGGCGTTTGGGGAATCTGTGGATATGTGGATACGCCGGTGCGCAACTGCTCGACACGGGCGCGCGCCAGCGACGTCCCAAACGCGCGGTCGGTACGACGAGGGCGTCGAGGTCGCTCTCGACCGGCGTCGCGCCGACCGTTCCTGGCACGACGCGGACGGCCCTGTCGAGGCGCGAGTCGCCGAGCGCCGGCGAGCCTTCCCGGGATCGTCCCCGAGAAGCCCGGGCGGGCCCTGGTTCGGGCCCGCGGCAGAGGCCCGAGCCCGGCGCCCGATCGCCTGGCGAGCCCACGCGACCCGGTCGGCCGACCACCCGGCCCAGGACGGCCGGACGCCGGGGGAGAAGCCGCCTCGACCCCGTCCGGGACCAGGTCCTCATCGACGTCGGCGGCGCCGCGCGTGTAATATTTGTCACGCGCGAGGCACGCGACGCCGGTGTCCTGAGCCGCGGGAAAGGGTTGCTGATGACCGCACTTCCTCCAACGGATGGGCTCCTCGCCAGGCTGGACGGCGTGGTGCGGGACGCGCTGGCCTATTTCGAGGGGCCGGGCCGGCTCACCAACGCCCGAGTCGACCAGTGGCAGGCCCGCGACGTGCTGATGCACTTCGTCTACTTCCACGACGCCACCGCATGGGGCATTCAGTCGGCGGCCCTCGGCGGGCCGCCGTGGCCGGTGCCGGCCGATTCCGACCTCGTGAACGAGGTCTGCCGCCACCTCCACGAGCACGAGAGTGTGGACGAGCTGCTGGTCCAGCTGCGGCAGGCCCACGCACGACTCGTCCGCGCCGCCCGCAGCGCCCCCGACCTCGATCGGCCCTGCTTCCGGCGGGTGACGGGCGAGCTGATGACGGGGCGGCAGCGGTTGGAGCTCCTGGCCCGCCACTGGGACGGCCACCTGCGGGAGTTGCGGGAAGCGGCGAGCCGGCCCTAGCCCGCGGCCGGCGACACTGCGGTCGCAGAATCTCACGGTCGGGCCCCGCAGGGCGCATCGGGGGGAGACCGAGCCGTCTGCGGTCACGCGGTCGCACGGCTCGGGTCCGCACACACGATCGACGACCACGCGCGGCTCGCCTTCCACGGCCGCGTCGGCACCTCGATCGAGGTGGGCGCGAGGCCGCGATGCCGCGCGGCTCCCGCCGACTCTGCGTCCGGCCGCCGGCGACTTGGAGAAGCCGGCGCCGTGCGCTACCATCCGGCGCATGCCGGGCCGGCTCGACCGTCGCGCGCTCGAATCGCTGATCCGCAAGGGCGAGATCGACACCGTCCTGACGGTCTTCCCGGACGGCTACGGACGGCTGATGGGCAAGCGCTTGGTCGGCCGTCACTTTCTGGATCACGCGGTCGAGGCCGGCGTGCACGCCTGCATCTATCTCTTCACCGTCGACATGGAGATGGAGCCGCTGCCCGGCTTCAGGCTCACCTCCTGGGAGCGCGGCTACGGCGACATGAAGATGGTGCCGGATATGGCGACGCTTCGCGTGATCCCCTGGCTGCCGAAGACCGCGCTCGTCTTCTGCGACGTGTACGGCGAGGACGGCGACCTCGTCGAGGAAGCCCCGCGCTCGGTGCTGAAGCGCCAGATCGCGCGCGCGGCGTCGCTGGGCTACACGGTCAAGCTGGCCGCCGAGCTCGAGCTGTACTGCTTCCGGGAGTCCTTCGAGGAGGCCCGCGCCAAGCGCTACCAAAACCTGACCCCGGTCGCGGGCTACCTCGAGGACTATCACATCCTGCAGACGACGAGGGAGGAACCGCTCATCCGGGCGATCCGGAACGGCATGGAAGGCGCGGACGTGCCCGTCGAGAGCTCCAAGGGCGAGTGGGGAAGGGGTCAGGAGGAGATCAACCTCGTCTACGCGGACGCCCTCGACATGGCCGACCGGACGGCCCTCTACAAGCACGGCGCCAAGGAGATCGCCCACCTGCAGGGAGGCTCGGTCACGTTCATGGCGAAGTACGACACGGGCGCCGCGGGCTCCTCGTTCCACGTGCACTCGTCGCTGTGGGACCGGACGGGCCGGGCGCTCTTCGCGGGCGCCGGCCACGGCGCCGGGCGGCGCCCGCCGGGGCCGCCGGTCTTCCGGCAGTGGCTGGCCGGGCAGCTCGCCGCCGCGCGGGAGCTGGCGTACTTCTACGGGCCCACGGTCAACTCCTACAAGCGGTACCAGTCGAGGTCGTTCGCGCCGACGCGGATCGTCGCGGGGTGGGACAACCGCACGTGCGGCTTCCGCCTCTGCGGCGAGGAGGCGGGGTTTCGCGTCGAGAACCGGATCCCCGGGGCCGACGCCAACCCCTACCTGGCCTTCGCGGCGACCATCGCCGCCGGGTTGCACGGGATCGCGCGGCGGCTCGCGCCGCCGCGGCTCTACGCGGGCAACGCCTACGCGGACCCCGCGCTCCCCGAGGTGCCGAAGACGCTGCGCGAGGCGATCGGCGAGCTGGGCCGCTCGAAGGTGGCCCGGGCCGCCTTCGGCGCGCGGGTCGTCGAGCACTACCTGCACGCCGCGCGGCTCGAGCAGCAGGCGTTCGACGCGGCGGTGACGGACTGGGAGCTGGTGCGGAATTTCGAGCGGATCTGACGATGCCCTCCCCGGCCAGTGCCCGATCCACGACCGCGCGCGTCGCCGAGCGCGTGCCGCGACCCGGGGGAGGCGGCTAGGTGGGGGAGCGACTCAGGGGGAAGGTCGCGCTGATCACGGGCGCGGGCAAGGGGATCGGGCGCGAAGCGGCGGTGCTGTTTGCCCGGGAGGGCGCCCGCATCGTGGCCGCCGACCTCGACGGCGCCGCCGCGACGGAGACGGTGGCGCGCGCGGAGGCGGAGGGGGGCGAGGCGTTGGCGGTGGTGGGAGACGTCGCCGTCGAGGCCGACGTGGAGCGGATGATCGCGGAGGGCGCTCGCCGCTTCGGCGGGCTCAGCATCCTCTACAACAACGCGGGCGTCCTCTGGAAGGACCGCGACCGCTCGGTGCTCGAGACCGACGGACAGTGGTGGGACCGCGTGATGGCGATCAACCTGAAGTCGGTCTTCTGGGTGACCAAGTACGGGATCCCGCTGCTTCAGCGCGCGGGCGGGGGATCGATCGTCATGATGGGCTCCGTGTCCGCGCTCGTCGGGTTCGCCCGGGCGCAGGACGCCTACACCGCGGCGAAGGGCGCGCTGGTCTCGCTGACCAAGTCGCTGGCGATCCAGTTCGCCCGGGACCGGATCCGCTGCAACATTATCCATCCGGGGATCGTGGACACGCCACTGCAGGCGCCGTACCTGACGGAGGCGCTGCGCCGGGAGTTCGAAGCCGGCATCCCGCTCGGTCGGATCGCCCACCCGCGCGAGATCGCGAGCGTTGCCCTCTTCCTCGCGAGCGACGACTCGTCGTTCATGACGGGCGCCGAGCTGGTGGTCGACGGCGGCTTCACGGCGGGCTGACGCCCGGCGCGACGCGCGGCCACCCGTCAGAACCTCTCGGGCCGGCACTCGGGCCGCCTCGCGGGACGGCCCGCCCGCGGGGTCACGGCCCGGAGCTCGATCTGAGCGGGCGGGCCGTGCCGCGACGCCGGGCGCCCGGTTCGATTCGCACTCGGACCCGCGACGATGATACCGTGATGCCCGGACTCGGCCGCCGGGATTGCTCGTCGCGCGCGGGCGGAGACGAAGGGGGTGGGCATGGCGGAGAGGGGTCTGCCGTTCGAGATCCGCGAGGCGGTGGTGCAGGTCTGCGGGAGGACCTTCTGGCTCAAGGACCCGCTGCGGGTGTTCCTCCTCGGCGCCGGCGTCCCGAAACCGCTCTACGAGCGCTACGCAGAGGAGTCCAAATACAAAATCGCGCGCCACGTTCTCGGCGAGCTCGACGGCATGGGCGAGGACGGCCGGGCGATCCAGCGCCGGATCGTGACGGAGCTGTGCCGGCTCCGGACGGCGCCGGACGACGCGGTGCCGGACAGGGACGGCGCCGTCCGCGCCCTACGATACCTGAAGGAGCTGGCGACCGCCCAGAGGCTCCTCGCTGACCAGCAGCGCAGCGAGACCGAGCAGCGGGCGCTCGAGGCCCGCCAGCGGCAAGCAGCGCTCGCCGCCCGGGCGCAGAAGATGGAGCAGCTCTGCGGGGTCTTCGCGCTGATGCTGAACGGCCGCAGCGACTCGCAGCAGCGGGGGTACGGGCTCGAGGATCTGCTGGCCGAGCTGTTCGAGGTCCACGACATCCCCTACCGGCGTGCGTACCGGACCGTCGCGGAGGAGGTCGACGGGCTCTTCACGTTCAGGGGCGTCGACTACCTGATCGAGTCGAGAGGGCGCGAGGCCCCGCCCACCGAGGCCGACATCGGGGCGTTCAAGAACAGGGTGGACAAGAAGTTGAGGAGCGCGCGCGGACTCTTCGTCTCGATCGCGACGTTCCGGCCCGACGTCGTCTTCGAGTTCACGCGGGGGACGACGTCCAACATCGTGCTGCTGGACGGGCCGGATCTGAGCCTGATCCTCGACGGCCACGTGTCCCTCGTGGACGCCCTGGACAGGAAGATCCAGAAGGCGACAGAGGAGGGACTCATCTACTTCCCGCTGTCGCAGCGCTTCGGCCCCTGACGGGTAGGACGGTGCGGCGCGACGCGGTCGGTCGGATGCGCGCGTCGCGGTCGCGGGGGTGGAGAGGGCTCCGGGCGCTCGGCCGGCTCGGGCTCTGCGTCGGCGCCGTTGCCGCCCCGGCCGCCGCGGCTCAGGCGAGCCCGAGCGGGGCCGTCCTCCAGTACCACAAGAACGCGACGCGGGACGGCCATTACGTCGACCCGGCGGTGCGGCGGAGTGCCGCGCCGCGGCTCCACCGAGACCCCGCCTTTCGGTCGTCCGTGCCGGGGTCGACCTACGCGCAGCCGCTCTTCTGGGCCGCGACCGGCCCGAACGAAAAGGATCTCCTGTTCGTGGCGACGGCGCAGGATCGGGTCTACGCGCTCGACGCGTCGACGGGCGCGGAGGTGTGGCAACGGTCGCTCGGGGCGCCGGTCGGGCGGGCGCAGCTGCCCTGCGGGAACATCGATCCGGTCGGGGTCACGGGCACGCCCGTCATCGACGCCGCCTCGCGCACGCTCTTTGTCGACGCGATGACAACCGGCGACGGCGGCACCCAGGCCCACCACCGGCTCGCGGCGCTCTCGATCGACGACGGCTCGATGCGCCGGGGCTGGCCCGTCGACGTCGCGGCCGCCGGGCCGGAGTCCTTCGCGTTCAAGGCGGCGGTCCAGAACCAGCGCGGAGCGCTCGCGTTGCTCGGCGGCACCCTCTACGTGCCCTACGGCGGACACTTCGGCGACTGTGGGGACTACCACGGATGGGTCGTGGGCGTGCCGACCGGCCGCCGCGCCTCGGCGAGGGCGTGGGCGACGCGCGCGACCGGTGGTGGCATCTGGGCGCCGGGGGGCATCGCCTCGGACGGCGGCTCGCTCTATGTCGCCACCGGAAACACCTTCGGCGCGTCGAGCTGGGGTGACGGCGAGGCCGTCATTCGCCTCGGGCCGGGCCCGAGCTTCAGCCGAGAGCCCGCCGACTTCTTCGCCCCGGCGACCTGGGCCGCCCTCGACCAGGCCGACGCCGACCTCGGCGGCTCGGGGCCGATCCTGGTCGACATTCCGGGGGCCAGGCCCTCGCGGCTCGTCGTGGCGCTGGGGAAGGACGGTAACGCCTATCTGATCGACCGGTCCAGGATGGGCGGCATCGGCGGTGCGGTCGCCGCGCGCCGGGTCTCGGCCGACGCGATCATCGGCGCGGCGGCGGCGTACGCGACCGGGCGCGGGACCTACGTCGTCTTCCCGGGCAGGGGGATCGGGTGCCCGCGCGGCCCGGCGGGCGACCTGACGGCGATCAGGATCGGTGCGACATCGCCGCCGACGATCACCATTGCCTGGTGCGCCGACCAGCACGGTCGCGGCTCGCCGATCGTGACGACGCCGGACGGCCGCTCGGAGGCGATCGTCTGGAGCGTCGGAGCCGGCGGGGACGGTCGCCTGCGCGGGTTCGACGGCGAGACGGGCCAGGTGGTCTTCGACGGCGGCGGCCCCGGGGACGCGATGTCCGGCGTCGAGCGGTACCAGACGCCGATCGTGGCCAAGGGACGGATCTTCGTCGCCGGCGACCGAGAGGTCTACGCGTTCACGACGCGCTAGGTCTCCGGCCAGCGCCCCCTCAGGGCCGGCCGGTCCGGGCCTCGGGTGAGGAGGGTCCGGCTCCCGAACGGGCGGACGCCGCCACGGGAGGGAACTGGCACAGAACTCACTATTGTCACTCCCTAGACGCATATCGACACTTCCGCGCCGCGGGGCATCCCCGTCTCTGACGCGGAGCGAGAAGGGAAAGCTCACGAGATTGCTTTCCTTTTCCCGGTCGAATAGCGCCCACCAGCAGCTCGCGCCAACATGGCACGAGCGTTGCATCGAAACCGCCCGGCGGCGCCTGCACCCGACGGCTGCAGCGACCGCCGGACAAGCGGATTGGCTCCCATCATGAAGCGGGGGAACAGCGGGCGCGTCGCCTATCCTGGTTTCAGGAGATACCAAAGCGAGAAAGGGGTCGAACGATGCTCAGTGACGCCGAAGTCAAACGAATCATTGACGCCATCACCGAGTACAAGGAACTCGTCGAGCAGTCTTCCGAGATGCGCGACCACCTGGAGACGCTCCAGAAGCGCTGGCATTCCCTGAAACTGGAGCGCGACCAGCTCCGCACCAGCCTCGATACCCTTCATCAGTCGCTGACGCACCTGAAGGTCGAGTACCAGACGATGGTGAAGCGCATGACCGATCTGTCCTCGACGGAGGACACGGTCCTGGACAACGTGAAGTTCTTGGTCGACGAGCTGACGTCGGTGCTCAGGAAGCACGAAGTCGACAAGTAAATGATGAGACTGAAGAGTCCGCCGGCCTCCTCCTTCACCGACGAGGGCCGGATCATCGCCGAGGGCCAGAAAGATGGCGAGCGAAACATTCCCGAGATGGGATCGTATACGCCTGCGCAATTTGAGCAGGCGCTGATCGCGAACGGCGAGCAGGAGGTCCACCGGCTCTACAAGAGCGCGTCGATGCGGATCGCGAGGCTCGCCCCGCTGTTCCATGCCTGGCACAGGCGCCTACAGGACATCGAACGACGCTTTCAGCCGACCTCCGACCGGTACGCGGCGCGGGCCCAGGAATTGGGGCGGGAAGTGACGATCCCGTTTCCGTTCATGCTGCACGTGGGGCTCATCCTGTTTCTCGGAATCGGCGAGTTCCCCCTGAACACGGTCGTCTTCCGGCTGTTCGGCGAGCCCGAGTACCTGACCTACGTGATGGCCTCGACCCTTGCCATCACCATTCCGCTCGTCGGGGTCTTCATCGGCATCCATCTGCGACATTCGATTCCGCGAACCGCCGGGAACATCCTGGTCGGGCTGCTGACCCCGATCGCGGTCGGGGGGGCCCTGTTCGCGATCAGCGTGCTGCGGAACACGTATATCTTCTCGCAGGTCTCCCAGGGGGTGCCGGCGGCGGCCAGCTCGGAGAAGCTCGCCTACGCCCTCTTCGCGCTCAACATTCTGGTGTTCTTCGCGGCGATGGTGGCGTCCTTCTTCGCGCACGACCCCGACGAAAAACTCGACTTCTTCCATCACGCCCTCCTCACGCTGGATCGGAAGCGACACGCGATCCGAAAGAAGCTCTACGTGATCGGGATGAAGATTAACGGCGAGATCCAGCAGGCCAAGAGCCAGATCGAACAGGCCCGGGCGCTCACTAATGAGCGCGTGGCCCTGTACCGCCAGACCAACATGCGATTCCGGCGCCTCTTACCGCCGCCCTCCTTCCGGAAGAATCCCGAGTTTCCGCCGCTGGAGTGGTGGCCCGAGGTGTCGCTGAACAGCGAGGACGAGTCAGCTCATGTCCGGTGAGCGGCCCTCTCCGGCGGGGGGCGCCGCGCGGACGCTCGCCCGCCTGCTGGCGGGGGCGCTCCTGCTGGCGGGCTGCACGCGGTCCTCCCAGGCGACGGTGGGGCGGGGGACGGAAGTCGTCGTCTTCGTCGACTTCTCCGGGAGCGTCAAGAGCGACGCGCGGGCCTTGTTCGCGACGGATCTCGAGAACCAAATCCTGCCGTCGCTGGTGGCGGGGGACCGACTCCTCGTCGCTGCGATCAACGACAAGACCCTCTCAGACTTCCGTCCGCTCGTCGAGGCCACACTGCCCCGGAAGCCCGAGTTCAACGGCTGGCTGGACAACGTGATGAAGTACAACCGCGAGACCAAGGATGTCGACGCTGAGGTCGTCCGCGTCAAGCAGACGGTCAAGACCGAGATCAGACAGGTCCTGACCCGCCACGAGGCGAGCCCGCTGACCGACATCTTCAGTTCGCTCCTCGTCGCCCAAAAACTCTTCCACGACGAACCCAGACGCAAGGTGCTCGTACTGATGTCCGACATGATCGAAGATTACCCGCCCTATCATTTCGAGGAGATCAAGTGGAGCCCCGCGATGCGGCAAAAGATCCTGGCCGACCTCGACGGCAATGGGCTCATCCCCAAGCTCTCGGGCGTGTGCGTGTACGTGTCGGGGGTGTCCGGCGGGTCGGCCGCGCTCGTGGAGAATATCGGTAGCTTCTGGCAGGCCTACTTCAAGCGGGCCGAGGCCGACATGGACCTCAGCCGGTACGCCCATGTCCTCCTTCACTGGCCTCCCCCCAAGTCCTGTCGCGCTCAGTAGGAGGACGCCGGGGGTCGGCGTGAATCGGGCGCCCGGCCCGCCGTCGGTCCCGGCGCCACCCATTCAGGACGGACCCGCTCTTCGGCTCAGACGAACGGGCGGTAGATGACGGCCCACCCGCTCGACCGGAGCTGCTCGCCGACGAAGAGATAATCCCGCCGGTCGGTCGATCGCCGGTCGACGCCGACCGGGCGCGCCGCCTGCCGCCGCTCGTGGCGTCGTCGATCGAGGATCACGCGCGCGCTCTCGCACGTGGCGAACGCCTCCGTGACGCACCGGCAGAGGGCCGTGTCCGTGCTGGCGACGATGATGAGGAGCGGGACCTGCTCGGCGGCCTCGACCCCTCGGTGGCCCTCGCGCCCCGCCTGAGCGGCGGCCGCGAAGGCGAAGGGCCGTCTGGGCTTGCGGGCCGGCATGACTCACCCCCTGTGCTCGGCGGCACGCCCGGTGGGGCGGACAAGCGGGGCGCTGGCGAGCCCCGGAGGCCTGGCGGTAGGGCGCCCCTTTCTACGGCCTCCCGGCCGGTGAAGTCAAGGGGCCTCGGTTATAGGGGTGTGGGGGTGGGGCACCCCCGACGCACCGGCGGCCCGGGTCGCCTCGGCTCAGGGTCGAGGGCGGATCCCGCCCCCGGCCGCCCCGCCGAGCCCGTCGCCGCGGTCCTCAACCGCTCCCGCGGCGTTTCCGCGGCGCCTCGAGGAGCTCTCGCACCTTCTGGGTCAGGGCGTCCGCCTTGAAGGGCTTCTTGACGAGCTCCCCCGCCGGCACGCCGCTGCTGACGAAGCCTGACATGTAGAGCACCTGTATGTCCGGCCGTAGGGTCTGCAGGCGCTTGGCCAGGTCGATCCCGCTCATCTGAGGCATCACCAGATCCGTCAGGAGCAGATCGATCGTTGCCCGGTGCTGCTCCGCGATCCGGAGGGCGTCGTTGGGGTCCTGGGCCTCGAGGACCCGGTACCCCGTCTCCTCGAGGATGTCCCGCGCGAGCGCCCGGACGTCGTCGCGGTCTTCGACGACGAGGATCGTCCTCGAAGCGGCCGGCTGTGGCTCCGGAGTGTCGGCCCGGTCGGGCCGAGGCGTCTCGTCGGGCGCGCCGGGCGGCGGGGCCTCGGCGACCGCCCGGCCGCACCCGTTACAGAAGCGGCTCTCCGGCGGGTTGGCTCTCCCACAGCCGGGACACCGCAGCCGAAGGGGGGCGCCGCAGTGATTGCAGAACTGCGCCTCCGCTGGATTCGCCTGCGCGCACCGCGGACACTGCATGCTGGGCTCCTGCGGGCTCGCCCGGCGCGACGCCGCGAGACCGCGTCCACCAGTGTACTCGGTCTGGCGGCCGACCCACCCCGTTCGGCCGCCGCGCGTCGGGTGCGGCCAGCGTCGGCCGGTCGACCTGGGCGGCTAAACCAGGCCGTCGGTGCGGAGCCGCCGAATCTCGTCGGGAGTGTAACCGAGCTCGCCGAGGATCTCGTCGGCGTGCTCGCCGGGCGAGGGCGGCGCCCGCCGCACCGTGGCCCGGCCGGTCGAGAACTCGAGCGGGAAGCGCAGCAGGCGGACGGGTCCCGCGACCGGGTGCGTGATCTCCTCGACCGCGTCCGCCGCCTGGAAGCCGCGATCCGCGAAGGCTTCGGCGTGGGTGAGGATCGGCGCCGCCCACACCCCGTGCGGCTCGAGAAGCTCGATCCAGGCCGCCGTCGTGCGCGTCCGCAGGACGGGCTCCAGGGCGCGCGCGATCTCCTCCCGCGCGGCGAAGTTGTAGGGGACGGTCGCATGCGACGCGAGCTCGGGCAGCTCGAGCGCCGTCTGGAGCGCGGGCAGCGGCGACATCGAGAGCACGAGGTAGCCGTCGCGGGTCGCGTAGACCCCGTAGGGGCCGGGGTGGAACATACTCGCCAGGCTGGTCGGGCTCTTCGCCATCCGGGCGCCGTTCAGCGCGTAGGTGACGATCTCGAGCTGGAGGTCGAGCGCCGCGCGGAGCATGCTCACCTCCACGTGGAGCCCGCGCCCGGTGCGGGCCCGCTCGAGGAGCGCGCCCAGCACGCCGAGGGCCAGGAGGGCCGCGCCGTGCTGGTCGACGACGGCGGTGCCGACGGGCGTCGGCGGCTGGTCGGCGCGCCCCGAGATCGAGGCGAGGCCGGAGACGGCCTGGATCAGGAGGTCCTGGCCGGGCCGCGCGCGGTAGGGGCTCGACTCGCCGTAGCCCGAGGCGGAGACATAGATGAGCCGGGGGTTGACGGTCGCCACGCGCTCCCAGTCGAGGCCGAAGCGCGCCATCACGCCCGGGCGG
>QHRX01000084.1 GCA_003221455.1 Candidatus Rokuibacteriota bacterium | reverse complement strand
TGACGAACCACGTCGTCGCGCGCGCGGTCGCGCGGCTCGCCGAGAGCGTGAAGCACGGCGCGGGGCTGGCGACGCCGATGAGCGAGAGCTCCGCCTTCCCGCCGTTGACGGTGCACATGGTCCGGGTGGGAGAGGAGACCGGCCGACTCGAGGAGATGCTCCTGAAGGTCGCGGACATGCTCGAGGCGGACCTGCGAGCCGACCTGAAGCGAATCATCGGATTGCTCGAACCGGCCGTGATTCTCGGCATGGGCCTCGTCGTCGCGTTCATCGTCGTCGCGATGCTGCTGGCAATCTTCTCCATCAACGACGTGCCGCTGTGAGCGCCGGGGCCTCGATGCGCGCGTCGCGGATCGCCGCGGGGCGCGGCCGGCCCGCCGCGGCGATCCGGGGCGACGAGCGCGGGTTCACCCTGATCGAGCTGCTGGTGGTCGTCATCATCCTGGGGCTCCTGGTGGGCCTCGTCGGGCCGCGCCTCCTCGGCCGCGTGGGCCAGTCCCGAACCGCGGCCGCCCGGGCCCAGATCGAGCTGCTCGGCGCCTCCCTCGATCAGTTCAAGCTCGACGTCGGCGCGTACCCGACCAGCGCCCAGGGCCTGGACTCGCTCGTCAGGAACCCGGGCCTCGACAAGTGGGCCGGCCCGTACCTGAAGAAAAACGCCGTGCCCAAGGACCCGTGGAGCAACCCCTACCAGTACGCCTGCTGTCCGGGACAGCACGGCGACTACGACCTCTGGACCTACGGCGGCGACAACGCGCCGGGCGGGGACGGCGAGAACGCCGACGTCACGTCATGGGACACGAAGTAGACCGGGAACCGACGCGGTCCCGGGCCGCCACACGTAGCGGGCTCGCGCCTCCGCCGCCGACGGATCCGTCGGCTCGCCCCGTCGGAGGCGGCCCCGCCGACCGGGGCTTCACGCTCCTCGAGCTCATCGTGACCTTGTTCGTGCTCGCGCTCGCCACCGCGATCGTGGTGCCCTCGATCGGACGCGGCACCGAGGGGATCCGGGTCCGGGCGGAGGTCGCGGGGTTCTCCGCGTTCCTGCGCCGAGCGCGCGAGGAGTCGGTCACGACCCGCACGGACCTCGCCGTGACCGTGGACCCCGTCGCGCGTCTCGTGTTCGAGGAGACCGCGGACAACCAGATCCGCGCACGGCATCCTCTGCCCGAGCGCATCACGATCGAGGCCGATCCGCCGGCCGCCCTGACCGTGTACTTTTCCCCGCTCGGGTTCTCGACTGGCGGCACCTTCCGCGTCGGCGGTCCGGGAGGGGTCGTCTACCGCGTCTCGGTCGACCCGCTGACCGGGCGCGTGCGGAACCGCCGCGAACCCACGCGATGAGCGGCCGCCGCCGCGCGCACCCGCCGTGGGGGCGGGGTCGGAGCCGTCGCCGCGCCCCCGCTGACCGGGGCTTCACGCTCCTCGAGGTCGTCGTCGCGCTGGCGATCCTGAGCGTCGCCGTCGTCGCCGGCATCCAGCTCTTCGCCGGCGGCCTGCGCCTACTCAAGCTCGCCGGAGAGCACCAGGAGGCGACGCTCATCGCCGACGCGAAGACGCGCGAGGTGTCGGCGTTCGTGGAGGGCCACGAGACGGGTACCGACGGTGACTTCACGTGGGAGCGCACGGTCCGGCGGACGGACGTGCCGGTCGAGCTCGCGACCACGACCCCGCAGCCGTACGAGCTCTACGCGGTCACCGTCCGGGTCAGCTGGGACCGGCAGCGCACCGTGGAGATCACCACGCTGCGCACCGCCCACCCCGCGGCGCCGGGCGACACCACGATGCAGCCCCGCAACCCATGACGCGTCGCGTGCGCCGCGCCCCCCCGTCCGGATTCACGCTGCTGGAGATCGTCATCGCCCTCGCCATCGTGGGCGCCCTGCTCACGATCGCCTTCGGCGGCCTGCGGGTGGCGCTCTCGGCGTGGCGCCAGGGCGAGGACCGGGCGGAGGTCCACCAGCACGCCCGCACCCTGATGGTGGTGTTCGCCCGCTCGATCGGCTCCGCCTACCCCTACCGCATCGCCGGCGAGCAGGCGCCCGAGGCGGTCCTGCAGTTCGACGGGTACCCTGACCGCCTCTCTTTCGTGACCCGCGCCGCGCCCTTCCCGCTCACGGCCACGATCGCATTCACCGCCGTGCGCTTCAACCTGGACACGGGAGACGAGCCCGGCCTCGTCGTCAGCGAGCGCGCGCTCCCGAACCAGGAGGTCTGGAGCAAGGCGACTCCCGTCTTCCGCGATCCCGAGGTCACCGGGCTCCACTTCCGCTACCTTCGGCCCGACGCGGACTGGGAGGAGCGCTGGGACGGCGCGACGGAGCTCGGGTTGCCGGCGGCGGTCCAGGTCAGCTTGACCACGACGCTCGCGGGGCGCGTGGCCGCGCTGCCGCCGGTCACGATCACTCTCAAGACCCTGAAGCCGCCGGCATGAGACGCCCGACTCCGGCAGGAGGTCGGATGCGCCGGCGGAGGGGGCCTGCCTCCCACGGCGCCGGCGGCGGAGACGGGGGGTTCGCGCTCCTCGCGGTGCTGCTCGTGCTGACCCTGCTCGGCGTCATCGGCACCGAGTTCGCCTACTCCATGCGGCTCGAGGCCTCGATGGTGCGGTCCTACCGGGACGGCGTCATCGCCCTGAACCTGGCCGAGGCGGGCGTCCAGCAGGCGATCCGCGAGATCCTCACGCAGGCGGCGATCGTCGGCACCCCGGACGACGAGCCCCTCACCTTCTACCGGACCGGGCTCGACCGTCTCCCGCGCCTGCCGCGCGCCGCCGTTCCGCTCGGTCCGGGCCAGTTCTCCTACCGCATCACCGACGAGGAATCGCGGATCGATCTCAACCTCTCGCGGCCCGACCGCGTCGATCGGCTCCTGACCGAGCTCGGGCTCGACAAGCAGGTGCGCGACACGGTCGGCGACTCGCTCCAGGACTGGCGGGACGCCGACGAGGAACACCGACTGAACGGCGCCGAGAGCGAGGACACCTATCTCAGGCTGCCCGTGCCGTATCGGTCCCGCAACAGCCCGCTCGAGGACATCCGGGAGCTGCTCCAGATCCACGGCGTGACGCCGGAGATCTACTACGGCCACGACCAGAGCCTTCCGCTGCGCGACTTCGTCACCGTGCACGGGTCGCCACAAATCAACATCAACACCGCGCCCGCGATCGTGCTGAAGGCCCTCGGCCTGTCCGACGCGGAGATATCCGAGATCGAGCAGGCCCGCCGCGCCGTTCCCTATGTCGTCGTCCCGGGTAAATTCGCCGGGTATGGGTTCAGCACGACGACGCAGACGTTCCGCGTCGAGGCGGAGGGCCTCGTGGCCGGCGAGCCGGTGACCCGCGTCATCGCCGTCGTGCGGCGGCAATCCGACGGGCAGGGTCACGACATCGCCGTGCTCGCGTGGTACCCGAACCCCGCCGAGCCGACGAGGCCCCCCAAGTGATCCTCGACCGCCTCGGGGGCGCGACGCGCTTCGGCATCGTGCTGCTCGCCGACCGCCTCTCCGTCGCCGTCGTGCGGGCCGGCCGGCTCCGGGACACCTTCGCCATCGTCAACGCCGAGCAGCCCGCCGAGGCGCTCCGCGCGGAGCTCGAGGCCCGCCGGCTCCGGCCGCGGACGGTGCGCCTCGGCCTCGCGCGGAGCTTCGTGGTCGTGAAGCTCCTCGAGCTGCCCACGGCCGGGGACGGCGACCTTCGCCAGATGGTGCAGTTCGAGCTTGAGCGCCACGTGCCGTTCCCGGCGGAGGAGGCGGCGTTCGACTTCGCTCTCCTGCGCGCGGCCGGCGGCGCCCAGCGCGTGTTGGTGGCCGCCACCGAGCGCCGCACCGTCGAGCGGGCCCTCACCGTGCTCCAGGAGGTCCGGGTGCGACCGGCCTCGATCACGATCGCCGCCCACGACCTCGTGGTACTCCTCGAGCGCCGGCCGCGCGCCGAGCGGGCCGTGTGGATCCACCGCGTCGGCGACGTCGCCGACGTGCTCATGCTCGACGGCAACGCCCTCGTCGCGAGCCGGAGCATCGCCGTCCCGGACGCGAGCGCACTCGTCGCCGAGGTGCGCGGCAGCCTCCTGATGCTCCGCTGGACCGAGTGCGATGCGGTCTGGATCTCCGGCGACGGCGCGAGCAGCCTCCGCGAGTCGCCCGCCCTGGGCGCGCTCGGGCTCCCCGTCGGCTCGCCGCCACTCTCCGCCGTCGCCCGCCGGGCCCTCGGCGGCCTCGAGGCCTCGGGCGACGGCGCCGCGCTCCTCGCCGCCGCGGTGGCCACCCGGCCGCGCGCGTCCCGCCTGGATCTGCTGCCGGCGGCGCTCCGGCCGCGCCGCCTGACGCGCGAGCAGCGCACGACGGTCGTCCTGGCGGCGATCACGGCGCTCCTCGGGCTCGGCGCCCTCGGCGCCGAGTCGGCCCGCAACCGGCACGAGCTCAACCGCGTCGAGAGCGAGATCCACCGGATCGACCCCGAGGTGCGCGCCGTGCAGCGCGTCATGGACGACCTCGAGCACCAGCGCCGACTGCTCGCGACTGCGCAGACGATCGCCGCGGCATCGCTTCGGCCCCTGCCTCTGCTGCGTGAGCTCACGGAGACGCTGCCGACAGACGTCTGGCTGACTACCCTCACGCTGGACGCGAAGGGCGTCGAACTGACGGGCCAGGCCTCGACGGCGAGCGCACTGATCCCGCTCCTCGAGAACTCACCGTCCCTGGAGCACGCCGAGTTCGCCTCGCCGGTCACGCGCGGGCGCGACCGGGAGCAATTCCGGATTCGCGCGGGCTGGGAGCGACAGCCTACGGCGGCGCCGGCCCCGCCGCCGCCGCCGAGACCGACGCCCGGCCGCGCCGGCCGGCCTGGCCCGCCCGCGATCGGGGCCCCGGGAGAGCCGGCGCCCCCCCCGACGCCTCCGGCGCTGCCGCGCGGAGAGAGGCGCTGATGGCGACGATCACCGTCCGCGAGCGGGTCCTGATCGGGATCGCGGGCGGCGCCGTCCTCCTGACGGTCGGGTGGGTCCTCGTCGTCGAGCCGCTGCGCGCCCGGAACCGAGAGCTCGCCGACCTCGTCCCCTCGCGCGTGCTCGTGCTCGCCAAGCGTCGCGAGCTGATCGCGCGCGCGCCCGAGGTCCGGCGCGACCTCGACGAGACGGCTCGGCGGGTCGCCGAACTGAAGACGCGTCTCTTGACGGCGGCCGCGCCGCCGGTCGCCGCGTCGGAGCTGGTGAAGATCGTGAAGGACGCGGCCGGCCAGGCCGGCCTCGAGGTGCGGAGCGAGCGGATCCTGACCCCGACCGCCCGGGGGGAGTTGCTCGAAATTCCGCTCGAAATCACGGTTTCCGGTGGTATTCGTGAGCTGGTAACGCTGCTCTACCAGCTCGAAGAGGCGCGACAACTCTTGACGCTCCAGGACGTGAAGATCAGAGTTCTCAACGTGAGCCAGCCCAAGGAGCTCCTCACCACCCTCACGGTGTCCGGGTTCATCCTACCGGGGCCCCCGCCGCCCAAGCGGTCCTAGGGATGTCGAAGGGCTTCCTCGCTCTGGACGGGCTCTTAGTGATCGCCTCGATATTCTTCGCCACCCAGATCTGGCGCAGCATCGTCGCGCCCTCCCCCATCGCTGGGGCGCGCTCCAGGCCGCCCGCGGCGAGCGCGTCTCTGGCGCGGGGGCCCGCTGCGACACCGGCGGGGGCCCGCGCGCCGCTCGCGAGCTACGCCGTGATCGGAACCAAGAGCCTCTTCAGCCCCGCGCGCACCGAGGGCGAGGCCGCCGCGGGCCCCGCCCAGAGCGGCCCCAAGCCCTTCCTCTACGGTGTCGTCCTGGCGACCGACCTGTCGATCGCGTACCTCGAGGATCCCGGCAGCAAGCGCGTCACCGGGTACCGCGTCGGCGACGCGATCGCCGGCGGCACGCTGACGGTCATCGCTCCCGACCATGTCGTGCTGAAGCGCAGCGACGGCATGGTCGACGTCCCCCTCCGTGATCCGGCGAAGCCGCGCGCGGCGCTGCCCGAGGCCGCCCCGCCGGCCGGGGGGGCCCCAACGGCTCCCGCTCCGACCGCCTTCCCCCAGCCGTCTCCCGTACCCGGCGTGCCCCCTCAACTGCCGGCGTCCGCGCTCCCCGGGGCCTTCCCTCAGCCGCCTGGGCTCCGCCGCCGGTTACCGGTACTGCCCGGGCCCGGCGCGCCCCAACCCGGCCCCGATGCGCCCAACCGGTAACGTCCGAGGCATCGCCTGCGGGGTTCTGGCGCTCACCCTGTGCGGGTGTGGCGGCGCCCGGTCCGCGAAGTCGGTGCGGCCGCTGCCGGCACCGCCGGCCGCGGCCCCGCTCACGCCGCCGCCGCCGGGGCCGGTCTTCGAGTCGAGGCCGCCCCTGCCGCCCGCGTCCCTCGGCCCCCGCGCGGGGACGACGGAGGCGCCCGGCGCGCCTGCCCCCGGGCCGCCCGCGGAGCGCCGGCCCACTCCGGCCCCGCCGATCGCGCCGCCGGTACCGGCCGCCCAGCGGGGCCGCTTCGTCGTCCTGAACTTCGACAACGCCGACGTCGAGACCGTCGTGCACGCGGCCAGCGAGATCCTGGGCTTCAATTACGTGCTCGCGCCCGACGTGCGGGGCAAGGTCACGGTGCAAACGTCGGGACGCATTCCCCAGGAAGACGTGTTCAACCTGCTCCTCGCCATCCTCGAGGTACACGGGTTCACCGCCGTCCGGTCCGAGAACCTCTACAAGATCGTCCGGCTTCCGGACGCCGCGACCCGCGGGGTGCCGACGATCGTCGGGACCGCGCCCGATCCGGCGCGCGCCCCCGAGGAGGTGATCACCCAGATCGTGCCCGTGCACTATACGAGCGTCAACGATCTCAGGACGCTGCTGCAGCCGCTCATCTCCCAGCAGCGGGGGTCGGTCATCGCCCACCGCGAGACGAACGTGCTGATCATCACCGACATCGCCTCGAACATCCGGCGCCTCCTCGACATCGTGCGGCTCATCGACGTCCAGGTGGCCCTCGAGGAAACCCAGATCATCCCGCTCCAGTACGCGGACGCGGGGGACCTCGCGCAGATCCTGAACCAGCTGTTTGCGTCGGGCCGCCTGCGCCCCGGCGCCGGAGCCGGCGCCCCGGCGCCCACGCCGCCCACCCCGGGGGGCGCCGCCGGAGAGTCGGCGACGGAGCGGCCGCCGCTGATCCTCGCCGAGCGCCGGGCGAACGCGCTCATCGTGAACGCGCGCCGCAACGAGATGGACACGATCCGGAAACTCGTGGCCCGGCTCGACATCAGCATCACGGGCGGGCGCCGCATCTTCATCTACTATGCCGAGAACGCCAAGGCCAAGGACCTGGCGGGCACGATGAACGCCATTTACGGCGGCGCGCCGACGGGGACGGGCCGAGCCGGCGAGGCGCAGGGACCGCCGCCCGGCTCCCCGGTCTACGGGGGGCCCACGCGGGTGACCCCGCCGCCGCCGGCCCCCACGACGCCGGGCACGGGCGAGGCGACGTTCGTGGAGGGACAGTTCCGGTTCATCGGCGATGAGACGACGAACGCGGTGATCGTCGCGACGTTCCCGCGCTACTGGACCGACTTCGAGCAGACGCTGAAGCAGCTCGACCGGAGCCCGCGCCAGGTCCTCATCGAGGTCCTGGTCGCCGAGGTGACGCTGACCGGCGACATGCGGCTCGGGATCGAGTGGGCGGTGCGCTCTGGCAAGTTCGACGTGTCGAGCGCGCCGGGCCTCGGTCCGAACGCCGCCGGGACGCTCGAGGGCCGGCCGGCCTACAGGCTCCCGACATCGGCCACGGCGGGCGCGACGCCTGCGATTAGCACCCTCGCCGGGCTCAACGTCTTCACCTTCGCGACCGACCGGTTCTTCTCCGCGCTCAACACGTTCGCCAACGAGGACCTGCTCAACGTGCTCTCGAGCCCGTCCATCATGACGTCTGAGAACAAGAAGGCGGTGATCAACGTCTCGACGTCCATCCCGATCGTCACGAGCCAGCAGGTGCCGATCGGCGGCGCGGTTGCGACGGGCACGACCACGACGGCGGTCGTCGGCACGCAGTCCGTCGAGTACCGCGACGCCGGCGTGGTCCTGACGGTCACGCCGCGGATCGGCGAGCGCGGCACCGTGGCCCTCGACGTCAAGCAGGAGGTGAACGATATCGGCAACCAGTTCTTTGGGACGACGGGCTCGCCGACCATCATCAAGCGGGAGGCCGAGACCTCGGTGGTGCTGCTGAATAACCAGACTCTTATCCTCGGCGGCCTCATCAAGGACAAGCGGGATCGGACGACGCGGGGCATCCCGGTGCTCAAAGACATTCCGGTCCTCGGCTACCTCTTCGGGGCGAAGATCAACACCGTCGACAAGACAGAGCTCTTGATCCTGATCACGCCGCGGGTCATCGGCACCGCGCTCGACGCCGCCCGGATCACGGACGCGATGCGCAAGGCGAGCCCCCAGTTCGACAGGACCTTCGAGGAAGTGCCCGTGCTCCCGCCGACGGGGCCGGGCTCGACGCCCCCGACCGTCCCGGCCCCCCAGGCCCCGCGCGCGCCCGAGGCCCCCGCGATCCCGCCGCCGCCCTCGATCGCGCCGCCGCCGGCGCCCGGCCCGCCTCCCGCCCGCTAGGTCGCGCCGCCCGCGGAGCCGCTGGATGGGCCCGGGCCCCCATCGCCCCGATCGACGGGAGCCCGGACTTCTCGCCGGTCCTGGGGACGACGTCGAGCGGCGTCGTCGCCTCCAAGCTTCCTACCGAGCGCGCGCGCGCGGATCCTCTGGAGGACGCGCGGGGCGACTCTCGGCGTGATGGCACGGCCGCTCCCCGGCGAGGAGCGTGCGCCGTCTGGAAGGTGGGCGGGGAAGCGAGCCGACTAGACGATGCCGGCCTTCTGCAGCCGGTCGATCTCGGTCGACGTGAGCCGGAGGAGTCGCCGCAGGATCCCGGTCGTGTGCTGACCGAGCAGCGGCGGGGGCGCGGCGACGGCGCCGGGCGTTCCGTGCAGCTTCACCGGCACGCCCATGACCCGGAGCGAGCCCGCGGTCGGGTGGGGCAGGTCGACGATCATTTCCCGCGTGCGCAGGTGGACGCTCTCGCACACCTCCGGAAGGGTCCGAATGCGCCCGGCCGGCACGCCCGCCTCGTCGAGGAGCCGGAGCCAGTCGTCGACGGGCCGCCCCCCCAGCAGCTCGTTGAAGAGCGGGACGAGGATGGTCCGGGCCGCCACGCGCTTGGCGACCGTGTCGAACCTCGAGTCCGTGGCGAGCTCCGCGCGGCCGAGCGCGGTGCAGCACCGCGCCCAGAGCGCGTCGTTCGCGGCGCCGATCGTCAGGTAGCCATCGCGGGCCCGGAACACCTCGTAGGGAACGATGGAGGGGTGCGCGTTGCCGCGCCGGGTCGGCCGCTGCCCGGTGGCAAAGTAGATCCCGGCCTGGTAGGTCAGCAGCGCGGCCATCACGTCGAGCATCGCGACCTCGACCTTCTGACCGCGTCGAGTGCGCGCGCGGGCCAGGAGCGCCAGCGCGACGCCGTGGGCCCCCATGATCCCGGACACGAGGTCCGCGATGGAGGTCCCCACCTTCACCGGCGGGCCCTCGGGGAACCCGGTGAGGTCCATGAGCCCCGACTCGCCCTGGACGATGAGGTCGTACCCGGGTCGGCCGGCTTCCGGGCCGGACTCGCCGAAGCCCGAGATCGCGCAGTACACGAGCCGCCGGTTGATCCGGGACAGCGCCCGGTACCCGAGGCCGAGGCGCTCCATTGTCCCCGGGCGGAAGTTTTCCAGAAGGACGTCGCTCCGGGTGACGAGTCGCTTCAGGATCTTCCGTCCCTCGAGGGCCTTCAGGTTGAGGGTGAGGCTCTGCTTGTTCCGGTTGACCGACATGAAGTACGTCGCCTCGCCGCCCGCGAACGGCGGCCAGTGGCGCGTGTCGTCGCCGCGACCCGGCTCCTCGATCTTGATCACCTCGGCGCCCATGTCGCCGAGCAGCATCGAGCAGAACGGCCCGGCGAGGACCCGCGTGAGGTCCAGGACCCGCACGCCCGCCAGCGGCCTATTCGCCCGTGTCACGTCCCCGTCCTTTCCAGAGGCGCTTCGCCCAGCTCCGAGCGATCGCCTCCAGCCGCTCGCCCCGACGCCCGGCGCGCCGCCAGAAGAGTCGCGCCCGATCGAGCGCCCCCAGGTGCGCGAAGTAGTAGACGCGATCGACGGCCTCGATCGCGACGCGGCTGCCGATCCGGATGCCCCGGGTGGCCTCGCCGTGGCAGACGAGCCGCGCGCCGCCCTGGAGCTCGACGAGCGCGATGTGGAGCGGCGAGCGGAAGCCCTCCGGCGGGGAGTGGAGCGTCGTGAAGGTCACGATCTCGCCCAGGCCGGTCAGGGAGACGGGCGCCATCGCCACCGGATGCCATGGGCAGAAGCGCGCCGGCGGCACCACGGCGGTCCCGCACTGCGGGCACCGGGACCCTTGGATCTGGTCGATCACCGGCGGCGGCATCCCGCGGTCAGGCCGCTTCCACGAGGGTCACGAAGTTGTTGGTGGCGAGGCCGCCGATCGACTGGGCCAGCCCGACGTGCGCGCTCACCTGGCGGTCGGCCGCCTGCCCCGTCAGCTGCCAGACGAGCTCCACCACCTGGGCGATGCCCGTGGCGCCGAGCGGATGGCCGCGCGCCTTGAGCCCGCCCGACGGGTTCACCGGTAACCGGCCGTCGAGCGCGGTCTCGCCGTCGAGCGTGGCGCGCCCGGCGGCGCCCGGCGGGAAGAGACCGGTGTCCTCGAGCGCGATCAGCTCGAACGGAGTGAATGCGTCGTGCACCTCCGCGACCTCCACGCGGTCGGCGCCGAAGCCCGCCATCGCAAACGCCGCCTTGGCGGCGGCCTGGGTCGCCCGGAAGCTCGTCAGCTCCTGACGGTGGCGGACGGCGAGCGCATCGGTGCCCTGCCCGATTCCGGCGATCCGCACGGCCGCGCGGCTGGCCGTCAGCACGAGCGCGGCGGCCCCGTCGGAGATGGGGCAGCAGTGGAAGAGGCGGAGGGGGTCCGCGACGAGACGGCTCGCCATCACGGCGGCGAGCGCCACCGGCGCGCGGAAGTGCGCGTACGGGTTGCGCACGGCGTTGGCGTGGTTCTTCACGGCCACCTGGGAGATCTCGCGCGCGCTGAGCCCGCTCCGGGCCATGAGGGCCCGGGTGATCAGGCCCGCCAGGGCCGGCATGGTCGCGCCGTATGACCGCTCGTAGGGGTCGATCGACCGGCCGATGATCTCCGACACCCGCGGCGTCGGCAGGTGCGTCATCCGTTCGCCGCCGACGACGAGAACGGCGCGGGCGGTCCCGGAAGCGACCGCGGTGAAGCCCGCGAAGATCGCCGCCGCGCCCGAGGACGTCGCCGTCTCGACGCGAATCGCTGGCACGTACGCGAACCCCAGGTGGGTGGCGATGCGGGACGCGAAGTTCCCCTCGCCGAGGAATTCCTCCGGGTTCATCGTGGCGACGACGATCGCGTCCGGCACCTCGATCCCGGACGCGGTCAGCGCCGCGCGGGCGGCGTCCGCCATGAGGTCGGGCAGGCTCTGCGTGCGGCGGCCAAACGGCGTCATACCGGCCCCGCTGATCCAGACGCTGGCCATCGTGGCCCCGAAGATCGCCGATTGGGGCGGCGGGCGTCAACCGGCGCCCACGATCCTCCGGCGCCGCTGTGGCGGTGGGGTCGCGACGCCGAGCTCACGGATGAGACGGAGCAAGTACGTGCGCTGGAGGCCGAGCACGCGCGCGGCCAGGGTGCGGTTGCCACCCATCTGGCGAAGGGTCACCTCGATGAGCTGACGCTTGAACTCCGAGACCGCCCCGTGGAAGCCCTGCGCCCGACGGGACGCGGGGACGGCACGCGGCGCGAGCGGTGGCGGGTGCATGGGGCAACTTGGAAGGCAACGCGCATGCCATGTTCCGACAGACGAAAAATCGAGCGGTTAGGCCACCCCCCCGGCGACGGGTTGCACAGTATTCCGGGCACCCCTGCCGCGGGAATTGTGCACCGAGCGGGTCTCGGCCCTAGGCTTTGGTCGCCGGCTTGACGCCGGGATTGTCTTTGAAGAACTGCTTGTTGAGGTCGGTGAAGTTCTTCCACTGCTCCGGGACTTCGTCTTCCGCGAAGATCGCCTTCACGGGGCACACGGGCTCGCACGCCCCGCAGTCAATGCACTCGTCAGGGTGGATGAAGAGCTGATCGGTCCCCTCGTAGATGCAGTCAACCGGGCACACCTCAACGCAAGCCTTGTCCTTCACGTTGATGCACGGTTCAGCGATCACGTACGCCATCTAAGGGGCCTCCTGGACAATTTCGGCTCTTCCCTCCTCGGTCGAGCCAATCATTCATAGCGTACCTCCCGGGACGGTGTCAAGCAATCACGCCCGGGATTCCGCGGGTTTCTACGGCGTCCGCAGCTTCGGGTCGAGGGCGTCGCGGAGAGAGTCGCCGAAGAGGTTGAAGGCGAGCACGGCGAGGCTGATGGCGAGCCCGGGGAAGAGCGCGAGCCAGGGTGCGGTCTCGGCAAAGTCCACCGCCGCGCCCTTGAGCATCAGGCCCCAGGCCGGCGTCGGCTCCGCCACGCCGAGGCCGAGGAACGACAGCGAGGCCTCGAGCAGGATCGCCTGCCCCATGAATGCCGTCACCATGATCAGGTACGGCGCCATCACGTTCGGCAGCATGTGGCGCAGGATGATGCGCGCGTGGCCGTATCCTGCCGCGCGCGCCGCGTCGACGTAGGGGGCACGGCGGATCGCGAGCGCGCTCGATCGGATGACGCGCGCGCACCGCGGAACCATGGGCACGGTGATCGCCAGGATCACGGTGCCGACGCCGTTCCCGAGGCTCGCCACCACCGCGAGGGCCAGGATGATGAGCGGGAAGGAAAGCAAGATGTCCACCACCCGTTCGACGAGCAGGTCGACGAGGCCGCCGAAGTACGCGCCGGCGACGCCGACGATCGCCCCCAGCGTGGCGCCGACGAGGGCGGCGGCGAAGCCGACGGAGAGGGCCGTCCGCGCGCCCCAGACGATCCGGGACAAGACGTCGCGGCCGAACGCGTCGGTGCCGAGCCAGTGCGCCGGCCCCGGGCGCGCGAGCATGGCGCCGTAGTCCGGCGCCAGCGGGTCGTAGGGGACGAGCAGCGGCGCCAGCACGGCGACGAGCGCCATGGCCGCGATCACCGCGGCGCCCGCGGCGCCGACCGGATGCCGCCGCGCGAAGCCCAGGACGGCCCCCGCCCCCGGCGTCCGGGCGACCGCCACCGACCCGACGGCCGGCCCCCCCGTCGTCACGCGTACCGGATGCGGGGATCGAGCCACACGTACACGAGGTCGGCCACGAAGTTGGCCAAGACGGTGATCACCGCCACCAGCAGCACAAGCGCCTGGGTGAGCGTATAGTCCCGGTGCGCGATTGACTCGACGAAGAGCAGGCCGAGCCCGTTCAGGTTGAAGACCTGCTCGGTCACCACGAGCCCGCCGATGAGGAACGCGAACTCGAGCACGATCACCGTGAACACCGGCAGCATGGCGTTCCGGACGGCGTGCCGCCAGAGGACGAGCCGCGGCCAGAGCCCCTTGGCGCGCGCCGTCCGCACGTAGTCCTCGCGCAGCACCTCGAGCATCGCCGAGCGCATCATCCGCGTCGCCACCGCCGAGTAGCGGTAGCCGACTGCGAGCGCGGGCCAGACGAGCTGGGCGAGGTTCCGCCACGGGCTCACGTAGACGGGCGTGAATTCGATCGGCGGGAGCCAGCCGAACGCCACCAGGAGTCCGAGGATCAGCAGGATGCCGAGCCAGAACGACGGCACGGCGAGGCCCGCGATCGAAAAGAGCCGCACCGCGTAGTCGACCCACGTGTCCTGCCGGACCGCGGCCAGGAGGCCGAGGGGAACGGCGAGCAGGACCGCGACGGCCGTCGCCAGGACCGCCACCTCGAGCGAGAGCTGGAACCGCAGCGCGATCTCACGGCTGATCGGCCCGCCCGTCCACAGAGAGCGCCCGAAGTCGAGCCGAACCAGGCCCCCGATCCACCGCGCGAACTGCCGCCAGAGCGGCGCGTCGAGGCCGAGCCGGCCGCGCTCGAGGTCGAGCGCGGCCTTCGAGGCGAACGAACTCTCTCCGGCGAAGCGGAGCTCGACGATGTCACCGGGCAGGACCCGCATGAGCACGAACACGAGCACGGCGACGCCGGCGAGCGTTGGGAGCATGAGGAGCAACCGCTTCAGCACGTACCGGAGCACGCCCGCCCGGCTACTCCGAGAGCCACACGGTATCGAGCTGCTGGTTCACGTAGTGGCTCGGCGTGATGTACCAGCCCCGGAGCTGTCGGCGCTGGGCGATGATCCGGTGCCACTGGAGTGTCATCAGGTAGTGCGCCTCTTCGTCGACGAGCCGCCGCTCGAAGGCGCGGACGGCCCGGCCGCGCGCCGCCTTGTCGGTCGCGCGGCTCTGCTGGCGGTAGAGGTCGTCGAGGACGGGGTCCCGGTAGCGAGCGTAGTTGGCGTCGGAGACACCGGTGGACTGGAACTTGTAGAGGTCCAAGTCGGGTTCCACCAGGTAGCCGCACTGGAAGTCCACGGCGACCTCGAAGTCCCCGGCCCGAATCGTCGAGAAATAGGCGGCCGGCTCGATGATCTCCTGGCTGACGTCGAGGCCGACCCGACGCCACTGGTCGATGAGGTAGACGCCGACGGGCTCGTACGGGTGGGCGATCCCGCGGTTCTTGAGGGTGAACCGGAACCCCTCGGTCACGCCGGCCTCGCGGAGGAGACGGCGCGCCTCGGCCCGCGACCGGGCGATGTCCCGCCCGTACCCGGCGAGCGTCTCGAGCTCGGCCGGTGGCGTGGCGTACTCGGTGCCGGGCACCTGAACGCCGGCCACGTCGCGCACGATCGTGATCTTTGACAGGGCGCTCGCCATCTCGTAGCGGTCGATCGCGAGCGTCAGCGCGCGCCGTACCCGCCGGTCGTCGAACGGCTTCCGGTCGTGGTTCATGGCGATCCAGTTGGCGCAGTCCCACGGGCTCTCCTGGATGCGCACCTCCCCGCCGAGCGCCTTCTGGAGCTGCTCGCGCTCGGCCGGGCTGACGCCGCGGAACTGGACCATCGCGCGGCCGCCGCGGATCGCGGCGATCTGCGCCGAGTCCGACTTCACGAAGGTCGCGCGGAACCCGTCGAGGTACGGCAATCCCGGGCGGCCGTAGCGCGGGTTCCGCTTCCCGAGGATGTGCGAGCCGCGCACATGCTCGACGAAGACGAAGGGGCCGGTGCCATCGATGTGGGTCTCGTACCAGCGCGGATCCTGGCGGAGCCGGTCGGCGCTGTAGATGAAGTTCCAGGGCGACGCGAGCAGCGCCAGCGCGGCCGCCGCGGGCCATCGGAGACGGAAGACGGCTGTGCGGTCGTCGGGCGCGGTGACGGACTCGAACGCCACGTAGGCGCCCTTCCGGCTCGAGGCGACGCCCGCCGCCGGGAAGATGATGTGGTCGTACGACGCCTTCACGTCCCTCGCCGTCAGCGGCTGGCCGTCGTGGAAGGTGAGGCCGCGGCGGATCTTGAAGGTGTAGGTCAGGTGATCCCTCGACTCCGTCCAGCTCTCGGCGACGTCGCCGACGATCCGGGAGCCGTTCGGGTCGGTCGGATCGATCCGCAGGAGCAGGCTGTAGAACGGCGCCAGCGGGTGGATGAGCCCGAAGGTCTCCTCGCGGTGGGCGTCGTAGGACGGCGGCTCCGACGGGACGACGAAGATGAGCTCGCCGCCGCGGCGGGGCTCTTCGTCCGCACGCGCGGGAGCGAGGCCGAGGACGAGCAGCCCGAGCAGTGCGGCCGCGATACGCCTCATGGCCCGGGAGCCTACCGAGCGGCGTCGCCCAGTGTCAAGCGGGCCCGAGCCAGGCCCGGGCCAGGCCCGGGCCGCCCGAGGATCCCGTCGCCTCGATCGGGGGTGGGCCCTGGCTCGCCGCGGGAGCGGCCGCCGGCTAGGCGCGGATACAGGCCACCCAGTGCGCCCGGGCGACCTCGCGAAGCGGCGGGACGCCGGCCGCGCAGTCGGCGACCGCGATCGGGCAGCGGGGATGGAACGCGCAGCCCGCCGGCGGGTCGAGCGAACTCGGCACCTCGCCGCGCAGCACGATCCGCTCCCGGGCCGCCTCGATCACCGGGTCAGGGATCGGGACCGCCGACAGGAGTGCCCGCGTATAGGGGTGGCGAGGCGACCCGGCGAGGGCGTCGCGGTCCGCGAGCTCTACGATCCGGCCGAGGTACATCACCGCGATCCGGTCCGAGATGTGGCGGACGACCGACAGATCGTGGGCGACGAACAGGTAGGAGAGGCCGAGCTTCGCCTGCAGATCCGCGAGGAGGTTGACGATCTGGGCCTGGACCGACACGTCGAGCGCCGAGACGGGCTCGTCGCAGATGATGACGGCCGGCTCGAGCGCGAGGGCGCGCGCGATCCCGACCCGTTGCCGCTGGCCGCCGCTGAGCTCGTGCGGATAGCGGTCGGCGTGCTCCGGCGCGAGCCCGACCGCCCCCAGCAGCTCGCCCACCCGGTGCTGCCGCCGCGCCCGGTCGCCGGCGAGGCCGTGGACGGCGAGCGGCTCGCCCACGATCTGGCCGACCCGCATCCGCGGATTCAGGGAACCGTACGGATCCTGGAAGCACACCTGGAGCCGCCGGCGCACGGGCCGCAGCTCGGACTCGGAGAGCTTGGTCAAGTCCCGCCCCTCGAAGAGCACCTCGCCCGACGTCGGCCGGTCGAGTTGGAGGATGCAGCGCGTCACGGTCGTCTTGCCGCACCCCGACTCCCCGACCAAGCCGAGCGTCTCGCCGCGCCGCAGCGCG
>QHRX01000267.1 GCA_003221455.1 Candidatus Rokuibacteriota bacterium | reverse complement strand
CTCATCGGTTGATAGTGCGCCCAAGTGCGCTGGAATGATCCCGAGTGCGCCCGAGTTGGGCACACTTTGGGCACAGTCTTTCTGGATTCTCTGCTATCACGAGCGCCGCGGGTGGATGAGGCTACGGCGAGCCCGGCGCCGAGGAAGCCGGGGCGGGCAGGCTACCCCACCCCGGCGTTGCCGGCTAATCCGCGATGGCCGAGGTCGCCAGAACTCGGAACTGCCGGAGGACGTTGGCGGCGCCGTACGGCCGCGTCTGCGTCATGAGAATTCCGACCAGCTTCTCCTGGGGATCGATCCAGAAGTCGGTGCTGAAGAAGCCGCCCCAGTAGTACGTTCCCGGCGACCCGATCTGGGCCGACTGGCCGACATCTCTGATGACGGCGAATCCGAGGCCGAACCCGGTGCCGGGCCCACCGAGCCACATGTCGAGGTCGCCGGTCTGGTTGGCCCGCATGAGCTCGACGGTCTTCCGGCTGACGAGCCGGACGCCATTCAACGCGCCGCCGTTCAGCATCATCTGACAGAAGCGCGCGTAGTCGCCCGCCGTGGAGACGAGCCCGGCACCGCCGGAGAAATAGGTGCGCGCTCCCCGATACTGAAGGCTCGTCGTGTACACCGTGTACTCGTTCTCGGTGACCGGCTCCTCGGAGAGCCGCCGCAGACCCCCACCATCGGCGGTCATATAGACCGCGGCCAGCCGGCTGATCTTCTCCTCGGGAAGAAAGAAGTAGGTGTCGGACATGCCGAGGGGTTCGAAGATGCGCTGCTGGAAGAACCGGTCCAGCGACATCCCTGAGACGACCTCGACTAGGCGCCCGAGGACGTCGGTGTTCAGGCCATACTCATAAGCCTCGCCGGGCTGATTGGTGAGCGGCAGCGCCGCGAGCTTCTTCACGTTGTCGGCCATGGTGCCCGGGTTCTGCAGGAGGCCGTCGGCCACGCCCGCCTTCTTGTAGAGGTCGGCGAAGTATGGGCGCCCCCAGAACTGGTAGCTGAGGCCCGAGGTGTGGGTCAGGAGGTCCTTGATCGTGATCTCGCGCTTGGCCGGCACCAGCACGTAGTTCGGAACGAACGGGCTGCCCCCAGGCGAGTGGACCGCCACCTTCGGATCCTTGAACTCGGGCAGGAACCGCGAGATCGGATCGGACAGTAGGAAGCGGCCTTCCTCATACAGCATCATCGCGGCCAGGCTGGTGATGGGCTTGGTCATCGAGGCGATGCGAAACATCGTGTCGGGCGCCATCGGCGTCCCCGCCTCGATGTCGGCCATTCCCACGGCGTCCAGGTAGGCGATCTTCCCGTTCCGGACGATCAAGCCGACGGCTCCAGCGATGTGCTTCTGCGCGACATGGTCGCGCAGGGCGGCGCGCAGCACGTCGAGCCGTGCGGTGGAAAGGCCGACTTCCTCGGGCCTGGCGGCTTTCGGCAGGTTTTGCGCGAAGACCGTCGGGACCAGGAGCAGGACGAGCAGGAGTGAGACGAGCATCCGAGCAGCCACGTTCATCGCGGTCTCCCTTCTGTCGGGGCCGGGTGCGGGTCGGGGAATGGCCACGGGCACGTGCCCATCGAGGACAGACCACAGGAGCGCGCGCGGCCCCGGAAGGCGCCAGCTCATGCGGGGGGCGGACAATAGTGACCGAGGGGCCTCCGCGCTCCCCCGAGGACCGGACGTGCATGATTTCGCGTGAAGGATGAAGAGCAAACAGTGCGTTAACCCACAGGTGTTGTCAACACCATCCTGTTGTCAACACATGTTGTCAACACATCCTTGACCACCAGCTGTATAAGGGCTACCTTTGGCGCACTTCTCCAAGATCCATCGGCCCGACTCCTTGGAGCGCGACGGGATGCAATGTCCCCGGTGCCAGCACCAGAACCCTTCGCAGGCGAAGTTCTGCGAGGAGTGCGCGACGCCGCTGGTTCGGACCTGTGCGAACTGCGGCACCCAGCTTTCCCCAAGGGCGAAGTTCTGCCCGGAGTGCGCGCATCCCCTAGCCGCCGGCACGGCTCCACAACCTCGGTTCGGCTCGCCTGAGTCCTACACCCCGAAGCACCTCGCCGAGAAGATCCTCACATCGAAGGCCGCCCTCGAAGGGGAACGCAAACAGGTGACCGTGCTCTTCGCCGACATGAAAGGCTCGATGGAACTGCTCGCCGACCGCGATCCCGAGGACGCGCGCAAGATCCTCGATCCGGTGCTCGAGCGAATGATGGAGGCCGTTCACCGTTACGAGGGCACCGTGAACCAGGTGATGGGCGACGGGATCATGGCGCTCTTCGGCGCGCCGCTGGCGCACGAAGACCACGCGGTGCGAGCCTGTTACGCAGCGCTCCGGATGCAAGAGGCCGTCACGCGTTACGCGGACAACGTTCGGCGAGTTGAGGGCATTCCGATCCAGATCCGCGTCAGCCTCAACTCCGGTGAAGTCGTCGTGCGCTCGATCGGCAGCGACTTGCACATGGACTACTCGGCCATCGGCCAGACCACCCATCTCGCCGCCCGCATGGAACAGATGGCGATGGCGGGCTCGATCCTGATGACTGCTGACACCCTCCGACTGGCGGAAGGCTACGTCCAGGTCAAGCCGCTTGGACCGGTGCCCATCAAAGGGCTCGGCGAGGCGGCCGAGGTATATGAGCTGACCGGTGCGGGGCCGGCGCGGACGCGCCTTCAAGCCGCCGCGGCTCGCGGCCTCACGCGGTTCGTCGGACGCGACGCCGAGATGGAACAGCTGCGCCGGGCCCTCCAGCTCGCGGGTGATGGGCGCGGTCAGGTGGTCGCGGTCGTCGGCGAGGCGGGTGTGGGCAAGTCACGCCTGTTCCACGAGTTTACCCACTCACATCGCACGCAGAGCTGGCTCGTCCTCGAAAGCACCTCCGTCTCGTACGGCAAGGCGACCGCATACCTTCCACTCATCGACCTCCTCAGGGCATACTTCAAAGTTCAGGATCACGACGACCAGCGGCAGATCCGCGAGAAGGTCATCGGCAAGCTCATCGCCCTCGACCGCTCCCTGGAGCCGTTCTCTGCCCCCTTCCTGGGTCTTCTTGATGTGCCGGTTGACGACACTGTATGGCAGGCCCTCGATCCCCCACAGCGGCGCCAGCGCACCCTCGACGGTGCGAAGCGCCTCCTCCTAAGAGAGAGTCAGGTGCAGCCCGTCCTCTTAATCTTCGAGGACCTCCATTGGATCGACTCCGAGACACAGGCGTTCCTTGACGGCTTGATCGAGAGCCTGCCAACAGCGTGCGTACTTCTGCTGGTCAACTGCCGCCCCGAATACCGGCACGGCTGGGCCAGTAAGACGTACTACGATCAGCTTCGCCTCGATGCCCTGCCGACGGAGACCGCGGGCGAACTCCTCGACGCCCTCCTTGGCGAAGATGCCCGACTGGAGCCAATCACGCAGCATCTCATTACCAGCACCGAGGGGAATCCATTCTTCCTTGAGGAGTGCGTGCGGGCGCTCGTAGAGACTGGGTTGCTGGTGGGCACGCGAGG
>QHRX01000266.1 GCA_003221455.1 Candidatus Rokuibacteriota bacterium | reverse complement strand
GCGGGGCCGCGGTGGAGGCCGGCCACCTGCCAGACAACGTCACCGAGCGCCCGGTGGTGCTCGAGGGCCCCGCCCCCGGCGAGCGGCCCGCGGGCGACGGCGCGGCGGCGGGCGAGCGTTTCTTCAAGATCCGGATCGGGGCGTCGCTCGCCGAGATCGAGCAGCGCGTGCTCGAGGAGACGCTCCGGCTCACCGGCGGCAACAAGACCTCGGCCGCCAAGATCCTCGGGATCGATCCCAAGACCGTCTTCCGGAAGCTCAAGCAGGGCGAGGCGGACGACGCGGCGGCCGAGCGGCCGCCAGACGGCTGAGACCCCGAGCGTGCAGATCCGCGACGTCCGGACGATCTCCGTCGAGTACACCCTGCCCCGGCCCGTCTTCGACGCCAACTACACGATGGCCAGCAAACCCGCGCTGCTCGTCGAGGTCGAGACCGACACGGGGCTCGTCGGGCTCGGGGAGGCGGCCCACTTCGGCGGCCCCCTCGTCTCCACGGCGACCGTGATCGAGCAGGAGCTCCGCCCCCACCTCCTCGGACAGGACCCGCGGGAGACCGAGCGCCTCTGGGAGCTGATGCACCGGCGCGCCTACAAGCACGCGCGCGGCGGGATCGTGATTGCGGCCATCTCCGGCGTCGACATCGCCCTCTGGGACCTCCGCGGCAAGCTGGCCGGGATGCCGCTCTGGCGACTCCTCGGCGGCTACCGCCGCCGGGTGCCGGCCTACGCCACCGGCGGCTTCTACGCGGAGGGCAAGGGGGTCCGCGAGCTCGCCGACGAGATGCGAGCCTACTGCCGGCACGGCTTCCGCGCGGTCAAGCTGAAGGTCGGGCGGAACAGCGGGATCGAGGGCAGTCCGCTCCGAGCGATGGCCGACCGCGGGGTGTGCGAGGTCTCGCTCGCCGAGGACCTCGCGCGGGTCCGCGCCGTGCGCGAGGCGATCGGGCCCGACGTCCGCCTCATGGTCGACGCCAACGGCGCCTGGGACGTCCCCACCGCGGTCCGGATGGGGCGCCTGCTCGAGGAGCTCGACGTCTACTGGTTCGAGGAGCCGGTGTGGCCCGACGACCTGGCCGGCAGCGCCGAGGTCGCGTCGAAGGTCGCGATCCCGATCGCGGGCTACGAGACGTGCAGCTACGGCACCGTGAGCTTCCGCGACTACATCGCGGCGCGGGCGGTCCACTTCGTCCAGCCCGACGTCGCCTGGGCCGGCGGCCTCACCGAGACGCTCAAGATCGCCCATCTGGCGCAGGCCGCGAACCTGCCGCTGGCGCCCCACATCCACGGCTCCGCGGTGGCGGTGGCGGCGGCGGCTCATCTGCTCGGCGCCGTCCGGAACGGGAGCATGGCAGAGATGGTCTTCCCCGCGCATCCGCTGATGGGAGACCTCGCGCGCGAGCCGCTCGTGGTCGACGGGGCCGGCGAGATCGACCTCGGCGAGCGGCCGGGGCTCGGGATCGAGCTCGACCCCGACGCGGTCAAGCGGTACCGCGTCGGCTGATCCCGCTCCACCGCGCCCAGGCTCGGTCCGTCCAGCGGGCCGCCGCGCTCGGCGCACTTCCCCGCCCGCGCGCGACCCTCGGCCGATCGCCCCGCGGCGGCGGGGCGATCAGCCCGGCCGGGGGGCGGGCTCGATCAGCTCGAGAGTGATGTCGTCAGGATCCAGGAAGTAGACGGCCTTCGCGCCCCGGTTCCGGCCATGGGTGATCTCGACCGGCGCCGACTTGAACCGTACGCCCTTGGCGTGGAGCTCGTCGTACGCCTGGTTCAGGTCGTCGACCATGAAGGCGACGTGGGCGTTGCCGGGGTTGCAGGTGCGGGGATCGCCACGGGCGCCCCGGGGAGCGCGGTACTCGAGGAGCTCGAGGTGGTGGCCGGAGACCCCGGCTGCGGCTCCCGGCAGCCGGAGCAGGGCGATCCGCAGCTCGGCCTCCGGGAAGCCCACGACCGTCCGCAGGTACGGCTGCGCACTTTCCCACTGGGTAACCAGCTCGAGGCCGAGCAGGTCCCGGTAGAACGCGATCGAGCGGTCCAGATCGCTGACCGTGAGGCCCGTGTGGAAAACCGCCGCGACGCGCATGCGGCCCCCACTATACCTCACCCCCCCGCTGACCGACCCCCCCTTGACACGCCGGGCCTGCCGACCCATCTTGGGGCGGGCCACCGAGGATCCTGCGTCTCAGCCGAGGAGACATCGAACATGAAACTCTGCCAGTACTTTCTGCCCCGTGGGGGCAAGCGCGTCGGCGTCGTCGAGGACGGACGCGTCGTCGACATCACCTCCCGGCCCGCGAAGGTCGCGTCCGTCCTTGATCTGATCGTCCAGGGCCGGTCGGCGGCCGGGGTCGAGCGGCTCGCGCGGCGCCTCATGAAGGGCAAGCGGCCGCAGGTGACGCTCGGCGAGCTCGAGGTCCCGCCCTCGCCCCGCCGCGGCCACCTGCTGGCACCGCTTGATCCCCCTGAGGTCTGGGGCGCGGGCATCACCTACCGGCGGAGCGCCGACTACTACACCGCGCACCAGGGCCGCGCCAAGGGCATCTACGACGACGTCTACGAGTCCGAGCGCCCCGAGCTCTTCTTCAAGGCGACGGCGGCGCGGGCCGTCGGGCCGAACGCCCCGATCGGGATCCGGCGCGACTCCTCGCTGACCGCGGTCGAGCCCGAGCTGGCGCTCGTCGTCGGCGCCCAAGGCGACATCGTCGGCTACACCTGCGGCAATGACCTCTCCGCGTGGGACATCGAGCGGGCGAACCCCCTCTACCTGCCCCAGTCCAAGATGTTCCGCGGCTGCTTCGCCTTCGGGCCCGTGCTGGTGACGGCGGGCGAGATCAGGGACCCCCACGCGCTCGAGGTGCGCTGCCGCGTGCGGCGGGGCGGCGCCCTGCTCTACGAGGGCAAGGTCACCACGGGGGAGATGAAGCGGCGGTGCCCCGAGCTCGTCGACTGGCTCCGCCGCGACAACCCCATTCCGGCGGGGACCGTGCTCTCGACCGGCACCGGCATCCTCGTCCCCGACGAACACGCGCTCAGGAACGGAGACCTGGTCGAGGTCGAGATCGCCGGGATCGGCGTCCTTCGGAACCCGGTGAAGA
>QHRX01000272.1:3624-4469 GCA_003221455.1 Candidatus Rokuibacteriota bacterium | reverse complement strand
GGCTCCCTCTGGCTCCTGTCGAACGGCTCGCGGGGCGACCTTGCCTCCTCAGAGCCTCGCTGTTCGGCGCCAGCCTCGGCCTCCGGGCGCAGGCGTGAGCTGATTTCTTCGTGCACCGGGACCAGCGGCGGCTTCGAGCGTCAGGTCGTTGCGCTGGAAGCGCCCCTTTGACTGAGCCGAAATTTTCGATCTGAACGGGGGACGTACCGGGTTATGATTTCTGGAAAGGGCTGCAAGATATGCGGGTCCTGGCCAGTAGGATGGCGGAGCAGTAGAGCAATGAGGGCAATGCCGCGGCCCACTGGACCCCGTCTCTCCTGCCACGGCTTCCGGGCCCAATGAGGTGCGCCTGCTCCACCTGCTCCTGGGGTCATCGCGTACAACCTCGGAATTTGCTGCGTCGGCTACACTTGAGGATCGTCCGTTCGTCCAACGCCACAGCAGGGGGTTGAAATAAGTCCGTATCGCAAATTCCGGTCAAGTTGCCTTCGTCCCGTCGTACGGGAGGCCTCTAGGAAAGGAGCCTCCCCAATTGACCGATGAGACCCCGAAACTCTCCAAGCGCAAGCTTCAGCAAAAGAATCTGCAGGCTTCCGAAATTCGTTATCGGCGGCTTTTTGAAGCCGCACGAGACGGGATACTTATTCTCGATGCCGCCTCTCGAAAAATCACAGACTTAAATCCATTCATGGTGGAGCTGTTGGGCTTCTCGCCCGCCGAATTGCTGGGAAAGGAACTCTGGGAAATCGGGTTGCTCAAGGATGCGCAATCCAGCCAGGACGCCTTTCAAGAATTGGAGCAGAAAGGCTATATCCGTTACGAAGACTTACCGCTCCAAACCAAAG
>QHRX01000272.1:0-3614 GCA_003221455.1 Candidatus Rokuibacteriota bacterium | reverse complement strand
TATCTGGAAGGCGGCCATCGAGTCATTCAATGCAACATTCGCGACGTCGGCGAGCGCAAGCGTACAGAGGAAAGCACACGCAAGGCCCATGACGAGTTGACAGCTGTGGTGGCTGAATTGCAGAGGCGTGACAGTGAAATGCAGTTGCTCAACCGCATGAATGATCTGCTTCAGACCTGCAATACCCAGGAAGAGGCGTATAAGGTGATTGCCCTTCTGGGGGGTGAACTATTTCCCGGGCAAAGGGGCTGTATAGCAGTCTTGCAGGCGTCGGGTCGGAATCTTGAGACGGTCGCGCGCTGGGGTGATGAGACGCCAGTGGAGCCCATTTTCTCATTGGAAGATTGTTGGGCGCTGCGGCGCGGTAGTTTTTATGAAACCATAGATCCTCAGGTAGGGCTGTGCTGTCATTTCAGCCGTCAAATAGAAACCGACTACTTGTGTACGCCTTTGATAGTGAAAGGTGAAGTACTGGGGCTGTTGTGTCTCGTCGGTGCCCCCGCCCTAGGGGGGAGACATCAAGTCAGCCGGCGACAACTGACCGTGATGGTGGGCGAATCGATCAAGCTGTGTCTGTCCAACTTGAAGCTGCGCGAGAGACTGCACGCACAGGCCACCCATGATTCCCTGACCGGACTGTTCAACCGACGCTACATGGAAGACACTCTGTGGCGCGAGCTGCATCGTTCTCACCGCCGGAATTCCCCACTGGGGGTCGCGATGATCGACCTCGATCACTTCAAGCGATTCAACGATACGTTTGGGCACGATGCGGGCGACTCGCTGTTACGCGAGTTGGGGCAGCTGCTGCGTACGAAGCTGCGTCAGAGCGATATCTCGTGTCGCTATGGCGGCGAGGAGTTTGTGCTCATTTTGCCCGACTCATCGCTGGCGGACACCCAGCAACGTGTGGAACAGATCCGCGGGCTGATCAAGGAACTGACGATTCGGCACGGCAGGGAACTACTGGGCACGATCAGCGTGTCGGCCGGCATCGCGGCGGCGCCTGAACACGGCTCTACCGCGGCTGAATTACTGCGCGCGGCTGACAATGCCCTCTATGCCGCCAAGCAAGCCGGGCGCGACTGCGTCGTTGTCTACCATGCGAAGCAGTCATAGTTCGAAAACGGGGCATTGAGGGTGCGAAGTCTAACGCTGTGCCGCGGTGGAGTCGAGGATACGGGAACAGTGTCAAGGGTCGCCCAAGGAGAGCCCATAGGGAGCCAGTGCGGGGACGTGACCGGGTTCCGCGCATTGAGGTCCAGTTTCTCGGGTGAGTCGTCATTTTAGACCTCGGCGTGAAGAACGCGAGGGCCCAGGAGGCGCGAGGATCGACGATGAGGGGTGGGGGGGCATATCCCGGTATCCCCCTCAGCTCCCGGTTTTCCCGCGTCGTTGGGTGGTGCGTTGCTCCTTGGTGTGCTCGGCACGGAAGCTGGGGCCAGTGATCTCCACGAAGTGCGCCCCGTTGGTCAGCCGGTCGAGCGGGCCGAGGCAAGCAGGGCTTCGCCGAAGAGCTCTGGCCACTCCGACCGGTCGCGATTGCTTGTCAGGACGATCGAGGCTTTTTCATACCGTTCGTTGATGACGTCGTAAAGATCCTCGGGCCCCGGCCTCCGGAGGATCTCGCGCGCCTCGGGGACCTCGCGCCGGAGCATGCCTCGCCAGTGGGCCAGGCGCTGACGGATCTCGGGTTCCAGACGCGGGATCTCGCCGTGGCTGAAGCGAGCCGTCGCATCTAGCTCGATCGGCGCGTGCTCGCAGCGTTCGCGCGGAGGATCTCGGCCCGGCGCTGGTCCATCGGTCCATCTTGCCTCCGTGGCGCCTCGAGGTTTCGCCAACGTGTCCGCTCAGGAGGACGGGTGGAGGCTAAGTGACGTGGTCGCTGAACGCTCGGATGAGCGACGGGAGACGACGTGCTGCGGACGACTGACGCGTGTAGGCGAATGAGGCCACTGTCAAGAAGGCCGGGGCGCGTGCCGGTCGACACCGGCACGGCCTCGGTCTCGGCCGGCCTCGATCAGGCGGCCTTGACTTCGATCGTCCTCGGCGTCACGGCTTGCGGCGCGGGGACCCTCACCTCGAGCATGCCCTTCGTGTACTTCGCCTCCACTTGGGCGGCGTTGACGCCCTCAGGAAGGGCGAAACTCCGCTGGAACGCGCCGTACGCGACCTCGCGGACGAAATAGTCCTTGCCCGCGGTGTCGTGATCGGCCTTGCGCTCGCCCTTGACGGTGAGGACGTTGTCCATCAAGGACACGTTCACGTCCTTCGGATCCACGCCAGGCAGGGCAAGCTGGATGACGTAGGTGCCGTCCTCCGTCCGCCCCTCCGCGGCGGGAAGCCACGGCGGACGCTGAGCCGCCTCATCCGTAGCGTCGCCGAAGAACCTCGCAAAGAGGTTGTCGTCGTGGTGGAGGTGGAACTGCCGGGTCGGGGACCAGCGAAGCATGGTGTTCATGGTGCTCTCCTCTCAAAGATCTTCGTGTTAGTACTAAGATTGTTCCGCTTCGGTTTGGGCCGATCCGGAAACGTCAGCCCTCTCCCCCCTCCTCCTTATACGGATCGTCCTCGACCGCTGGGTCGCCGTAGGTCTTGTCCTCAATCATCGCTGCCGTCCGTGACGGCCGCTGGGGGCACCGAGGATCATCGCCACCCCAGCCGCCAAGATCGTCAACCCCATCCAGTTCGACATCGTCGTCTCCTTGTTACGACACTGATCCTCAGGTCCTGCGCCCCTGCGGTCAGTTCCCTCTCAGTTCTGCTCGACCCGCGACGCTCCGCTGGTGGCGAACCGCCTTGGCCTGACCCTCAACGTTAGCGAGGAGGGCCGGGTGGTTATCTCGTTTCAGCCCCAGTTCGATGAGGGCCCGAAGGACGATCTGGAGGCTCACATCGTGGTACGCGCGGCGATTCATCCTGGCGAACAGCTCGGTGAAGAACTGAAGGCGCTCGGAATGAGCGCCGGGGAGCTCGGCCGTCAGATCGAGGTGCCGACGAACCGCATTACGGAGATCCTGAACGGTCAGCGCAGCCTGACCGGCGACACCGCATTGCGCTTGGGGCATTTCTTTGGCACCAGCCCGGAATTCTGGCTGAACCTTCAGAGCCTCTATGAACTGCGCCTAGCCGAAGAGAGAGTCGGTAAGACCATCAAGAAATTGCCCACGCTCAAGCGCCGGGAGGATGGGCGTCTGCCCACCCATGCATGACGCCAGTCGGCGGACGAGACCGGGTCAAAAACGGGTCCTTGCTGTACCCCTCGATTGCCAGAGTGCCAGGTCGATAGGACGGCGAGTTGCAGGACGGCCAGCATGACGGGTCAGGGGCAGTTTTGGCGCTATCGGAGCGGTCGAATGCTGAAAATCGGGAAATGCCGTGGAGTGATGACCAAGATTTTCGGTGCGATCAGGAATTTCCGACGGCGGGAGACGGTCATTGAGCTCGGGGCGCTGGACGATCAGCGATGGGCGTGCGGCTCCGAACTCTCGCAGCCGAACGGATTAGCCTTTCGCTGAGACTAGCTGTTCGCTCATCCGTCACGCTCCTCGTAGGCCTCGATCCGGGCGGCGAAGTCCGAGGCCTAGTGTCGGTTCACGCCGGGCTTGAAGTGG
>QHRX01000083.1 GCA_003221455.1 Candidatus Rokuibacteriota bacterium | reverse complement strand
GAGCTTCATCGCCTCGATGATGCAGAGGATCTGACCTTCTTTGATCTCGTCGCCCTCGCGCACGTACGGGTCGGCGCCGGGCGCGGTGGCCCGGTAGAAGGTGCCGACCATCGGCGCCTCGATCGTGACGTGCCCCGGGGCCGGCGCCTCGACGGCCTCGGATTTCGCGGGCGACGTGGCGGCGGCGGGCGGGGCGGCCGGCAGCGACGGCGCGGGCATGGGCGGGGCCGGGGTTCGCTCGAGCCGCACGCGGACGTCGTCCCAGCGCGCGGACACGGCCGAGAGCCCGTACTCGTCGAGCAGCGCTGCCAGCTCGCGGAGCCTGTCGAGCGGGGTGCCCTTCCGCGCGTCGTTCCGTCGTTTGGGCATGCGCGCTCAGCCCGCGACGGCGACCCGCGCCAGGTACTCGCCCGTGCGCGTGTCGATCCGGATGGTGTCGCCCTCGTTCAGGAAGAGGGGAACCTGCACGACCGCGCCCGTCTCCAGGGTGGCGGGCTTGCTGCCGCCCTGGGCGGTGTCCCCGCGCACCCCGGGCTCCGTCTTCGCGATCGCGAGCTCGACGAAGTTCGGCAGCTCGACACCGGCGGGCGCGCCGTCGATGTAGAGCACGTCGACCTCCGTGTTCTCCTTCAGGAACTCGCGCGCGTCGCCGACCTCGTCTTCCGACAGCGAGACCTGGTCGTAGGTCTCGGTGTCCATGAAGTGGTACCGGTCGTCCCTGTAGAGGAACTGCATGTGTTTGTCCTCGAAGTCGACCAGCTCCACCTTTTCGCCCGATCGGAACGTGTTGTCGATCACCTTCCCGAGCTTCATGTTCTTGAGCTTCGTGCGGACGAAGGCGCCGCCCTTGCCCGGCTTCACGTGCTGGAACTCGACGATCGTGTAGGGCTGGCCGTCAAAGACGATCTTCAGCCCCTTCTTGAACTCCGCGGTCGAGACTTGCATTCGGTCCTCACCCTCTCTTGCGTCCAGACTTCGCGCGCAGCGCCCGCTCGAGCCCGTCCCGGGCTCGCTGGTTCGCGGGGTCCTTCCGCAGGAGCCGTCCGAAGACGTCCGCGGCTTCCTCCGCGAGGCCCTGTTCGAGGCAGGCCTCCCCGAACGTCGCGGTCGCGAACACGTCGTCCCGGAGGGCGCGTCCGAGCCCCCCCTCGGGGACGCCGCCGGGGGCGCCGCGGAGCAGCCGGAGGGCGGTCTGCGCGTCGCGGTCGCCGGGATCGAGCCCGACCGCCGTCTCGAGGTGCCGCACCGACGCCGGGAGGTCCCCGCGCCGGCGGTGAACTTCCGCGAGGAGGCGGTGGCACTCCGCGTCGTTCGGACTGCCCGCGAGAATCGCGTCGAGCTCGGATTCCGCCGCGACGAGATCACCTCCGGCGAGCAGCGTCTTCGCCAGGATCAGTCGAGCCGTCGTGTAGTGCGGAACGCGCCGGAGCCCGTCCCGACAAAGCGCGATCGCCTCGGAGATCCGGCCGACCTTGCGGTACAGGTCCGCGAGGGTCGCAAACGCGAGCGACGTGGGGTCTCGAGCCAGCCGCTCCTCGTACCGGCGGATCGCGAGCGCCGTCGTAGGATCATCGTACGGGGGAGCCTTCGAGCTTGTCAATTCGTCGGCCCGCCGGCTCAGGATGCGATCTCCGCGTGGGTGAGCTCGGCCAGGACCCCGCGAAGGGCGTCCGGCGGAACGTCGAAGACGAGACGGAACTCTCCGATGCGCGGCGCCAGCACGAAGGGCACGGTCCCATCCCGCGCCTTCTTGTCGCGGCCGATGGCCGCCAGGACTGCGGCCTGATCGACGTCGGCCAGGCGTACGGGCAGCCCCAGCGCCTCGAGGAGGCGCTCCTGCCGCAACACCGTGTCGAGGGAGGCGAGCCCGAGACGGTGCGCGAGCCGGGCCGCCGCCGCGATGCCGATCGACACCGCCTCGCCGTGGGCGAAGCGGCCGTAGGCGGTGCTGGCCTCGAGCGCGTGGCCGACGGTGTGGCCGTAGTTCAGCATCGCCCGGAGCTCGGTCTCCTGCTCGTCACGCTCGACGATCGACGCCTTGATCCGGCACGACCCGGCGATGACCCGCTCGAGCGTCGGCAGATCGCGCGCGAGCAGCGCGCCGGCGTGCCGTTCGACGTCGACGAAGTACGCCTCGTCGGCGACGATGCCGTGCTTGACGACCTCCGCGAGGCCGGAGCGGAACTCCCGGTCGGACAGCGTGACGACGACGTCGGGGTCCACGAGGACGAGACGCGGCTGGTGGAAGGCGCCGATCAGGTTCTTCGCACGGGGATGGTCGATCGCGGTCTTGCCGCCGATCGAGGCGTCCACCTGGGCGAGGATGGTCGTCGGGAGCTGGACGAAGTTGAGGCCGCGCATGTAGGTGGCGGCGACGAACCCCGCGAGGTCGCCCACGGCTCCGCCGCCGAGCGCCACCACGGTGGATGTCCGGTCGATTCCGGCGGCGAGCAGCTCGTCCCAGCCCCGCTGGGCGACGGTGATCGACTTCGCGCGTTCGCCCTCGGGCACCACGACCTGGGTCAGACTGAAGCCGGCCGCCCGGAGGCTCTGCGTCACCGCGTCGCCGTGTAGGTGGAGGACCGAGCCGTCGCTCACGAGCACGGCCCGGGAGCCGACCCCGAGCGCGCGCAGCCGCTCGCCCACGGTGGAGAGCACGCCGCCCCCCACCACGATCGAATAGGAGCGATGGCCCAGACGGACGGTGATCTCTTGCGTCATCGTCGACGGATCGTGCCGGGGGGTCCCGCCCTACCAGGACCGGAGCGCGTCCTGATAGGCGCGGTAGTTCCGGCGGATCTCGTCGATGCTATCACCGCCGAACTTCTCGAGAAAGGGCGTCACGAGGGCGAGGGCCAGCATCGCCTCGCCGACGACGCCGGCCGCCGGCACCGCGCTCACGTCGCTCCGCTCGACGACCGCCTCGACGGCTTCCTTGGTGGCGACATCCACCGACCGGAGCGGCGTCCGCAGGGTGGACAGTGGCTTCATCGCCGCCCGGACGACGACCGGCTGGCCGTTGGTCACGCCGCCCTCGAGGCCGCCCGCGTTGTTGCTGGCGCGCCGGAACCCGCCCTGGGCGTCGAGGAGGATCTCGTCGTGCACCTGCGAGCCGGGCCGGCGCGCCGTCTCGAAGCCCAGGCCGAACTCGACGCCCTTGATCGCCTGGATCGCGCAGAGGGCCTGGGCGATCCGGCCGTCCAGACGGCGATCCCACTGGACGTAGGAGCCGAGGCCGACCGGGCAGCCGAGGGCGACCACCTCGAAGACGCCGCCGAGGGTGTCTCCCTTGGCCTTCGCGTCGTCGATCGCGACGATCATCTCGGCCTCGGCGGCCGGATCGGCGCAGCGGACCTCTGAGGCTTCCGCCCGCCGCCGGATCTCCTCCCACGGGAGGTCGAGGTCGGGCGCGACGCGGATCCCGCCGAGCTCGGTGACGTGGCTCAAGATCGTGATCCCGAATTCGGCCAGGAGCCGCTTGGCGACGCCGGCGACCGCCACGCGCGCCGTCGTCTCCCGGGCGCTCGACCGCTCGAGAACGTTGCGGATGTCCCGGTGGCCGTACTTCATGGCGCCGGCCAGATCGGCATGGCCCGGTCGCGGTCGCGTGACCTGCTTGGCCGCCGCCCCGGGCTCGGGGGGGCCGACGGACATGGTCGCCTTCCAGTTCTCCCAGTCTCGGTTCGTGATGGTGAGCGCGATGGGGCTGCCGAGGGTGAGGCCCCAGCGCACACCCCCGCTGATGTGCACCTGATCGCGCTCGATCTTCATCCGCCCGCCGCGGCCATAGCCGCGCTGCCGGCGCGCGAGGTCCTCGTTGAGGTCGGCTTCGGCGAGGGGGAGCGCCGCGGGCACGCCGTCGATGATGGCGGTGAGGCATTCACCGTGGGACTCGCCCGCGGTGAGGAAGCGGAAGGCTTCCGGCATGCTCTCCTACTGGGCCGGCGCTTGCGTCGGCGGTGTGGTCCTCAGCACGCTGGGCGTGATGAAGACGACGAGCTCCCGGCTCGACTGATCGGTCCCCTTGGCCTTAAAAAGCCAGCCGAGCAGCGGGATGTCGGCGAAGAGCGGGACCTTCCTCAGCGAGTCGATGTCGCTCGTCTTGCCAACACCGCCGATGACCAGGCGCTCGCCTTCCTTGATCAGGACCTCGGTCTCCGCATGCTCGGTGTTGATCGCGGGCGGGCTACCGCTGCCGCCCAGGTTGACCGGGTCGCCGCGTTGGTTGTTGTCGACCACGACCCTCAGTTTAACCTTCGTCCCGTCCCTTTCCAGGATGACGTGCGGCCTGACCGTCAGCTGCAGGAGGGCGCTCACGAACTGGATCTGGGTGCCCGCCGAGCTGACCGTCGCGTACGGGATCTGCTCGCCGAGCGCGATCGTGGCTTCTTTGTTCTCGACCATCACGATTTCCGGGCGCGAGAGCGTGCGGGTCTTGCTCTCAGTCTGCAGCGCCTGGAGGGCGAGATCGATGTTGAACTTGCTGTCGATGATGCCGAACCCGAGGCCAAGCGAGGGCGAGCCGAACGCCCCCAGTGAGGAGAGCGGCAGCAGGTTGACGAGGCTTCCCCCCGTCGGTAGGCCGGTCGTCGGCGACACCGGCAGGATCGAGCTCAGGTTCAGCCCGTTGTTGCTGGGGCGGACGCCCTGTACCCCGATCGCCGGGCTGGCGGGGGTGACCGAGCCCGCGGCCGATGTCCCCCCCCCGACGTCCGTCGGGACACCCTGCCCGACGAAGGCGACGCGGTTGCCCACGGTCGTCGCGCCCCCGCCGCCCCAGCTGACGCCGATGGCCTCGAGCGCGGCGCGCTGGATCTCCTCGAGCCGGGCCTCGATCTTCACCTGGGGCAGCGGGATGTCGAGCGTCTCCCGGATGAGCTTCTTGATCCGCTCGAGGTCCCGCGCGTAGTGCCGGATGAAGACCGCGTTCGTCGCCGGGTTGGCCTGGATGGTGATGCCTCTCGAGAGCACCTCCGCCGACGGGCTCGAAGCCGGCCCCGGACTCGGCGGCGGCGCGGTTCCGTAGAGCGCCGAGAAGGGCGGCTGGGCGATCGGCGGCGGCCCGCCCGGCCCCGGGGCGATTCCCGGCGTCAGCGGCGAGGCCTGGATCCCCTGGGGCGGAATGCCGAGGATCCCCTGGAGGGTCTTGGTGACGTCCAACGGGTCCGCGTAGGAGAGCCGGATCGTCTCCTCCCGGAGCGGCCCGCGTGCCAGCGCCTCCTGCTGGGCCGCCTCGGTGGCGGCGACGGCCTGCTCGGCCTTCTTGGCGTCGGCGATCTTCTGCCGCACGTCGGCTTCCGCCTTCGCCTTGGCCTCCTCGAGCCGGGCCGCGGCCTCGCGCTCGCGCGAGAGCTGCTCGCTCGAGACGATGCGGATCAGGTTTTCCCGCTCGATCTTCTGGAGGCCGCGAGCCTCGAGAATCGTCTCGAGTGCCGTCTCCCAGGGGACGTTGCGGAGCGTGATCGACATCTTGCCCTTCACGTCGTCGCCGATGACGATGTTCTTGCCGCTCTCGGCCGCGAGGATACGGAGGAGGTTGACCACATCGGCATCCTTGAAGTCGAGGGAGATGAGCTTCGGGCCCGCGGGCGCCGGCCCCGGCGCGGGGGCAGGCGCCGGCGCCTGCGCGATCTCGGGGGCGGGTGGCAGAGCGGCTTCAGCCTTGACCCCTGGTTTGGGGGCCTGGGCCGCGGCGACCTTCGGCGCGGCGGCGGCCGGCTTCGGGGACGCCGGCTTCTCGACCTTGGCGACCTCGGGCGCGGCGGGGGCCGGGAGCTGCCCGGGCGGGGCGGGCGGGGTCGGAGCCGCGCCCTGGGCCGCCGCCAGCGGGGCGGGCGGCGCCGGAGCCGCGCCCTGGGCCGCCACCGGCGGCGCGGGCGGACTCAAGGTGACCGTGATCCCGTTGGGAGTCGCTCTGATCCTGTAGGCTACTTTGCGGGTGAACTCGATGACGACCCGTGTCACATCCGGCTTGAATTGGCTCGCGCGGATCTGCTTGATCGGATCGGCGCCGGGCGTGGCCGGGGTCTGGGCGACGGCGTTGAGCGTGTCGTCGAGGTCGATCACGAGGCGCGGCGGCTTCGCGAAGAGCCTGGCGTGGTACTTGGCCGCTCCGGACGTCTTGATCTGGATCGTGGTGATCTTGGTCGAGTCGACGGTGACCTCGCTCACCTGCACGGGGGGTGCGGTCCCGGGTTGCCCCTGCGCGGCGGGCGCGGTCCCGGGCTGCCCCTGAGCGGAAGGCGCGGTCCCGGGCTGCCCCTGAGCGGGAGGCGCGGTCCCGGGCTGCCCCTGAGCGGCCCCCGAGACAACCACGAGAGCCAGGAGTGACCCCAGGATCCGCCCCGTCCATGTCATCGAATGCCCCCCTTTGAAGGTCATCAGTCGGTTTTGAGCCGAAGCGTCAGGCGCGTCGGCGGCGCGCCCAGGCGCGGGACCACGCTGAAGACCGCGTTGTCGGCGCCGATCTCCAGGAGGCGTCCGTCACCGAGGGTGTCGCCCGGCCGGAGGATGTATCCGATGCCATCCGCTCCCTCGAGGAGTGCGAGCGCGCCCGCCTGATCCCACACGATCCCGGTCAGCCGCGTCGACGCCACGGTCAGGCCCTTCGGGCCGCCCGTGGTCTCGAGCGGGATGAAGGGGTCGCGGTTGCCCTTGGGCTCATAGGTCACCGCCGGGAGCGACCGCTCCTGCTTCTCCGCCTCCGGGGCCTCGGCGGGCGGGGCGGCCGGCTTGGGCGGGGCCGCGATCGGCGGCGGCAGCGGCGGCGCTCCGCTCCCGCAGGCGACGAGCGTCAACGCGAACGCCGACAGGAGGGCTCCGCGGCGGATCACCGTTTCGCTCCGGGCGCGGCCGGCGCCCCAGGTTCCGCCTTGAACATGTAGGTGACGAGCGTCATGTCGGCGCGGAGGCTCCCGCTCGGTTTGTTGAGACCGGTCAGCCGGAGGTCGGAGACGTTGACGATCCGGGGAAGCCGGGAGAGCCGCTCGAAAAAGGAGCCGAGCTGATGGTAGTCGACCTCGGCGCTCACGGTGATCGGGACCTCGGCGTAGAAGTCCTTCGCCTGCGGCTCCCGCGGCTGGAAGACGCTGACGGCCAGGCCCGACTGGTACGCGAGGTCCGACACCGTTCGGTAGAGGGGCGGGATCTCTTTCGCGTTGGGCAGTCGCTCGCGCACGGCGTCGAGGCGCCGCCGCAGGGTCGCCGCCTCCTCGCGGAAGCGCGCGAGGTTCGCCGCCACCGCACGGTTCTGCGTCACCTCGGCCTGGAGCGAGTCGTTCTTCGCGCGGAGGACGGCGACGACCGCCTGAGCGGGCGAGATGAGCAGGAAGTAGCCGCCGCCGAGGATGATCGCCACCAGGACGGCGCCGAGCGCGATCTTGGTGGGCCGGGGCTGGTTGATGATCGGTGCGAAGGTCGTCGCCAGATCCATCGTCAGATCTCGAACCGGCAGACGACCTCGAAGGTAATCAGGCGGGGCACCTTGGCGATGTCCTGCCGTGCCACCACGAGGTCGACGTCCTTGAACTTCCCCGAGGCGCGCAGGTTGGCCATGAAGTCGGCGAGGGCCGTGCTCGAGAAGGCCGTGCCGTTGAAATGAAGCTGCCTGTCCCGCTCGCTCGTGCTGGTGAGCCAGAGGTCGCGGGGAATGGCCTCGGCGACGGCCTCCAGGAAGTAGATCGGCGCCGTCTGGTTTTTGGTGAGCTCCTCGATGGCGTTGACCCGCCGCTCGAGATCGTCCCGTTCCGCCTTGTACCTGTTGCCCTCCGCGATCGCCGCCTTCAGGGTTTCGAGTTGCCTCTCCGCGACCACGATGTCGCGCTCCAGCTGATCCTTCTCACTGGCGAGCGTCCACCACCATCCGCCGATGAGGATGACCGAGAGGACGGAGAGGAGGGCAAAGAGGACGCCGAGGTTGAAGCTCGGCAGCGAGATCCGGAAGGCCTTCCGCTCGCGGACGGGAGCAAGGTTGATCCTGATCATGCAGCGGCCTTGTCCCCCGGGCGCCGCATGGCGAGGCCGACCGCGACCGCCAGGACGGGCCCCGCGCCCGAGAGCTCGGCGCCCTTCGCGGTGTCGAATTTGACGTTCTGGAACGGCCGCACGAGCTCGACGGGGATGCCCCAGCTCGACGACAGAAATTCGTCCAGAGAGCACGATCTTGCCGATGCGCTCGGACTCGGCGGTGGAGGCGAAGTAGTCGAAGGTCCGCTGCACCTCGAGCGACAGCTCGCGTGAGACCGCCTCCAGCGCCGGGACCATGTCGTCCCAGTTCACCCCGGCCGCGCGCCCCACCTTGGCGACTTCGGCCTTTTCGAACGGGATGTTCAGCCGCTGCGCGATGGCCTGGGTGTAGTTGTGGCCCCCGAAGGGGATGTCACGCGCGAAGATCGAGGCACCGCCCCGGATGACGTTCGTCTTCATGACGGAGGCGCCGATGTCGATGAGCGCGACGGCGTCCCCGCCCGTGTCGGCGGCATTCAGCTCGTACTGGTTTTCCATCGCGAACCCATCGAGGTCCACGATGACCGGGCTGACCCCCGCCTCCTCGGCGACGGCGAAGTATTCGGTCACCTTCGACTTTTTCACCGCCACCAGGATCAGGTCCATGCTGTTGGAGGTTTCTCCGACCACCTGGTAGTCGAGGAAGACCTCGTCGATCGCGAACGGGATGTGGTGCTCGGCCTCGAGCTGGATCGCGTCGGCGATCTCTCTGGACGTCGCCCGGGGGAGCTGGACCTTCTTCACGATGAGCTCGCGCCCGGAGACCGAGATGGCCGCGGTCTTCGTTTTGATGCCGGCCTTGCCGACCGCCTCTTTAATCGCGGCCACCACGGCGGGCGGATCCTTGATGATTCCTTCCGCGATCGCGTTGTGGGGCAACGGGACCATCGCGTACGCGCGGAGTTCAAAGCTTCGCCCCGCGCCGTCAAGTTGCACGACCTTGACGGCGCTCGAGCCGATGTCGAGCCCGAAGCTCTCCCTCCGCTTCCTGAACAGGCCCATGTCCCAAAAGTCCCCGTTAAATAATGACGAAAGTATAGGTGGTTGGCGAATTCGCGGTCAACTTTTCCGGAACCACTACAGAGAGCGATGCCAAGGTGGCAGGACGACTACACCTAGTTACCCGCCTGACGGAAATGGCCTTAGGGCCGCCACTCTTGCGTCGGCCGGCGCCGGCTGTCGCTGCCGCGGGTGGCCTGCGCCCGCCAGGCGCTCGCGGCGACCGATTCGCAGCCGACCCGGGGCCTGGCCCCGGCCGCTCCCCAGCACGGCTCTGGAGCCCACCGACGGTTCCCCCTGCCCCGTTCGCGGTCCGGTTCGGATGCGAGGGGGACTCCCGGCAGGACGCCGGTCGGACCGATAGCCGCGGGGACGCCGTCTGGTCAGCGCGGCGATGAGACGAGTCTACCGCCCGAAACTGCCCACGTACCATGCCAGGAGTGTCTCTCCCCAGAGCAAGCCCGCTAATCCTCCAAGTGCAAGGAAGGGGCCAAAGGGCACAGGATCCTTCCGCCCCCGGGCCCGCGTGAGAAGCAGGACTGCAGCCACCCCGCCGCCGGATAATACGGCGATCAACAAGGAAATCAGCGCGACCTTCCACCCCAGGAACGCCCCGAGCATCGCGCCGAGCTTCATATCGCCACCGCCCATGCCGCCCTTGCTGACGAAAATGATGACGAAGAATATCCCCCCTCCCGCCAGGATGCCGAGGACGCTGTCGAGCCAGCTGACGCGGCCGGCGAGGGAATTTGCCAGGAACCCCAATAAGATACCTGGCACCGTGATGACGTCGGGGATGATCTGGTGGAGCAGGTCGATCCCGGTGATCGCGATCAGGGCCGCCACCAGCGCGAGCCCGATCGGCAGGTCGGGAGTCCAGCCAAGTCTGAGGAACGTCAATACGAACAGGCCCGCCGTCACGACCTCGACGAGCGGGTACCTCCAGGCGATCGGTCCGCCGCACGCGCGGCAGCGGCCGCGGAGTGCGAAATAGGAAAGCACGGGGACGTTGTCCCGCCAGCCAATCGCGGCGCCGCAGAGCGGGCAGGCGGAACCCGGCCACCAGAGGCTCTTGCCTTCCGGGAGCCGGGCGATGCAGACGTTGAGAAAGCTCCCGACGGCGAGCCCGAAGATCCCGATCACCGCGGCGGCCGCGAGCATCACTTGACCCGTCCGCGAAGCTTCTCTGCCTGCGCCCGCGCCGTCGTGATCTCCGACTGCTCCCACTGGCTCGGCTGGGGCAGGCTCCGCAGGTCCGCGGCATACCGCTCCCAGTAGCCGATCGCGCGCGGGGGATCGAGGTCGGCGAAGAGCTCGCCGCCGAGGCGGTCGACGAGCCGGTGGCGCCACTGCATCGCGCTCGCGACCTGCTCGCCCTGGTCGAACGCCTTGACCGCCTGGGGGACGTGGTGGGCGTGAAAGAGCGTCCACGCGAGCACGAAGTAGTTGCCGGGGATGTGGGGCTGCAGGCGCACGGCCTCCCGGTAGTGCGCGCTGGCGCGGTCGTAGTCTCCCTTGACCACGTAGATGCGACCGACGATCGCGTGAAGGCTCCCCTCGTTGGGCTCGTAGCCGAGGCCGTGGAGCGCGTCCCGCAGTCCCTCGTCCGGATGTCCGGTCTCCGCCTCGAGCAACCCGTAGCCGACCAGCACGCGAGCGTTGTTGGGGGCGAGCGCGAGCGCCTTCTGAAAGTCGATCGTGGCTTCCTTCGCCTCGAGCCGGCTGAGGTGCATGAGCCCGAGGTTGACGACGGCCATCAGTGATTGCGGGTCGGTGTCCTCCATCCGATAGTAGAGCCGGAGGTCGTCCTTCCAGTACTCGTTGCGCCAGATGGTCAAGATCGCGAAGAGCACGACCAGACTCGCGAACGCGATGGCGGGAGCCTTCCGCACCTGCTCCGCTTCGACGTCGTGAACCTCGCCGATCAGCCGGCGGACCCCGAGGGCGAGCAGGATGCACACCCCCACCGACGGCAGGTAGAGGAAGCGGTCGGCGACGATCGGCGTGGACCCGGGGAGGAGGTTGAGGGCGACGGAGGGCGCGAGCGTGATCCAGAACCAGGCGATGAAGAACAGGCTGACGCGCGACCAGACCGCGGCCGCGACGACGGCGGCGATCAGCGGGACGAGCCCGGCCGCCGCGACGAGGAAGGCCGGATCTGTGACCGAGGTCACGACCTGCGCCGACTGCGAGGGGCTGACCGGGTACGGGATGATCGTGACCCAGGCGTACCAGCTCGCGAGCCTCAGCGTCGTGAGGACGCGGGGGAGCGCCTCGGCCTGGAGTGGGCCGCTTCGCGTCAGGAGCACGTCGCTGATCACGAAGATGCGAACCGTCAGGAAGACTCCGAGCAGGGCGAGGAGCGGGCCGACGCCCCGAGCGGCTCGCGCGAGGAAGGGCCGCCCGCCCGGCGGTCCCGGGAACACCCACTCGTAGCACACGAGCACGAGCGGCAGCGTGACCGCGACCTCCTTCGAGAGGAGGGCGAGCAGGAAGGCGCCGGCGACCCCGGCGTAGGTCGGCCACCGGCTCGACTGGCGCCAGCGGTGGTAGAGCGCAAAGGCGAGCAGGAAGAAGAAGGTGCTGACGAGGTCGGTCCGTCCCGAGATGAACGCGACCGACTGGCTGTGCACGGGATGCACCGCGAAGGCGAGCGCGGCCGTGAAGCTCAGGAGCCAGTCGCGGAGGAGCATCGAGCAGATCCAGAGCACGAGCAGGCACACGGCGAGGTGGGTGACGACGTTGGTGAGGTGATACCCGAGCGGCCGGAGGCCCCACAGGTGGTACTCGACCAGATAGGTGAGGTTGATGAGCGGGCGGTAGTACATCTTCCAGTCGGCGTGGCCCGCCCAGAAGTGAGACGCGAAGATCTGGGGAATCGCGCTCCAATGGCGGACGAAGTAGCTGTCGCCGATCAGGAAGTGGTCGTCCCACACGAAGCCGTACGACAGGGTGTTGCCAAACGTGACGGCGCCGGCCCAGACGACGAAGACGACGCCGAAGAGCGTCCGTTTCATGGCGACCTCCTTGTCGTGGCCAGCCGCTCCTCGAGCGCCGCGACCATCTGGATGTCCGCGGGGTCCGGGTAGGCCTCGGCGGTGAGGCGGCGCTCCAGCTCGGCGAGCGCGGAGCGCGCCTCGGCGGGTCGGCCGGCGTCGGCCAGCGCCGCGACGAGGTTTCCGCGCGCCTGGAGGCGCCGCGGGTTGCGCTGGATCGCCTCGCGGAAGCTCGCGGCCGCTTCCGGGTAGCGCCCGGCGATCCCGTAGATCGCCCCCAGCTGCACGTGGATGAGGTCGCCGTCGGGGGCGAGGTCGCGCGCCCGCACGGCATACCGAATGGCCCGCTCGTGCTCGCCGAGGCGACTGTCGACGACCGCCAGCCCCAGGAGCGCCGGCGCCGAGGTCGGTCGGAGCTCGAGCGCGCGGCGGAACTGGGCCTCGGCCTCGCGCAGCCGCCCGGCGCCGACGTAGAGGGTTCCGAGGTTGAGCGGCGCCAGGTAGGAGCGCGGCTCGGACGCTGCCATGCGGCTGAACAGGCGGTATTCGTCCTGCCAGTCGCGCTCGCGCAGCGCCGTGAGGCCGATGGCGCCGGCCGCGAGGCCGGCCGCCAGGGCTCCCACGATGCCGCGCCGGACGGGCGGGCGGCACCACGCCGAGTTCCAGAGCCGGGCCCCGGCCCACCCGCACAGCCACGCCCACGCGACGGACGGAATATAGAGAAACCGTTCGGCGACTTGGGGCGCGCGCCCGGGCACGAGGGGGCTCGCCGGGATGAGCGTCAGGAGAAACCAGGCGAAGAGGAACGCCGGCATCCGCGCGGACCCTCCGCCTCCCGCGAGGGCACTCAGGATCAGCACGAGCGCCGTCAGCGCCGCGACCGTCGGCGTCCCGACCGCCGGGTCCGGCAGCCGATCCGGCGCCGCCGGGTACGGGAACAGCAGCAGGCGGAGATACTCGCCGAGGGCGTTCAGCGTGATCACCCAGCGCGCGCCGAGCCCCGTCCGATCGACGCCACGGCCGAGCATGGCGCCGAGCACGAGGAGACGAAGGGCCAGATAGGCGCCTGCCGTCGCCAGGTAGGGCCAGACGAGCGCAGCGAGCCGGCGGATCTGCCGGCCGACAGGCTCGGCGGGCGCGGACGGGAGGGCTGGCGCGGCGCCGGCGGTGAGCTCGTACGCGATCAGGATCGCGGGGAAGGTGAGCGCCGTCTCCTTGCTGAGGAGGGCCGCGCCGAAGAGCGCGAGGCTCGCGGCCGAGACCCGGCGCTGACGAGCCCGGGCGCGAACGAAGAACGCAAAGGCGCCGACGAGGAGCGCCCCGGCGAGCACGTCGGGCCGCCCGGCGATGAACGCGACGGACTCTGTGTGGATCGGGTGCGCGGCGAACACCGCGCCGGACAGCACGGCGGCGCCCGGGCTCGCGAACAGCAGCCTCGCCGCCCACGTCACCGCGAGCGTCGCCAGCAGATGATAGGCGAGGTTGGCGGCGTGGTAGCCGGCGGGAGCGAGCCTCCAGAGCCTGAACTCGAGGAAGTAGCTGAGACTCACCAGCGGCCGGTAGAAGTCGGTCCGCTCCCCTTCCTGCCAGAAGTCCGAGGCGATCGCGGGGAGGGGCGAGGCCTGGCGCAGCAGCGTGTTGCCGACGATCAGGTGCTTGTCGTCCCAGACGAAGCCAGCTCCGAGCGAGCCCAGGTAGGCGAGCCCCCCGAGGGCGAGCGGGACCAGCAGCACGGAGAGCCGGGGCCGGGGAGGAGACGTAGTCGCCGGGGTGATCGGCTTCATAATACTCGGCGGGCGGGGGCGTGACGGCCCCCGCCCGGGTCGGGCAGCGCGCGCGGCGTTACGGCGACGAGACGGTCGTGCTGTCGCCGGTGGCCGTCACGGTGAAGATGCCGCACGGGTTCGACGAGTAGCTGTAGGCCGACCAGCCGGCCGGCGCGTTCGGAACCGACTTCATGAACGGCCCGCCGCTCACGCCGGAGATGGTCGCGGCGGCGGTCAGGTTGGCCAGGGCTGCCGGCAAGGACCCGAAGGTCGCCGAGTACATGCTGATCGCGCTGACGAGGGTCCGGGCGTCGGCCTGGGCCTTGGCGATCCGGGCGCGCGCCTGGATGTTGGCGTAGAGCGGGATCGCGATGGCGGCGAGGATGCCGATGATCGCCACCACGATCATGAGCTCGATGAGCGTGAAGCCGCGCTGGCTACCGAGGCCGAGGTGCTTCCTGTGCCAGAACCCCAACATAGTCACTCCTTAGTCTTTTCGGGTGTGATCCAGGGGAACGGGCTCCCGTTCTTGCTCACGCCTACGGCGACGAGACGGTCGTGCTGTCGCCGGTGGCCGTCACGGTGAAGATGCCGCACGGGTTCGACGAGTAGCTATAGGCCGACCAGCCGGCCGGCGCGTTCGGAACCGACTTCATGAACGGCCCGCCGCTCACGCCGGAGATGGTGTTGGCGGCGGTCAGGTTGGCCAGGGCTGCCGGCAAGGACCCGAAGGTCGCCGAGTACATGCTGATCGCGCTGACCAAGGTCCGGGCGTCGGCCTGGGCCTTGGCGATCCGGGCGCGCGCCTGGATATTCGCGTAGAGCGGGATCGCGATGGCGGCGAGGATGCCGATGATCGCCACCACGATCATGAGCTCGATGAGCGTGAACCCCCGCTGCGCGCGGCTCCGTGCTACGAATCCAGTCATTGCGGTCCCCCTCTTCGCCCCGCCGGGCCTGGGCGAGTCCGACGTCAGGCGCGTCTCGGGCAACAGGATGCACGCTTGATGCCACACCATAGCGGGCCTCCGGGTTTATCCCCAAGATATTGATTCGTCGAGGACGGACGAGCGAGCGGGGTCTTCCGTGGAGGGTCGGGGGCCTGTCCCCCAGACGGCAGGGGTCAGCCGCCCCGCAAAAATTGTCAGTCGAGTCGATCACCCCGCCGTCCGAGCCCGTGCTTTTGGACCTTGTAGCGGAACTGGCGGAAGGTCATGTGCAGCAGCTCCGCCGCCCGCGTCTGGACGCCGCCGGTGCGGTCGAGCGCAAGCCGAAGGTACTGCTGCTCGATGCGATCGAGGGTCGCCTCGAGGTCCAGACCGTCGTCGGGGAAGTCCGGCTCGACGTCGCGCACCACTCGCGGCCGCCGGACGTTCTCAGGGAGGGCCTCGACGCCGAGCAGCTCGCCGGATCCGAGCACGATCGCCCGCTCGATGACGTTCTCGAGCTCGCGGATGTTGCCTTGCCACTGGTGCTGCTCGAGCAGGCTCATCGCCTCGGGCGAAACCCGGCGCACCTCCTTGTCGAGCTCGGACGAGAACTTGTGGATGAAGTGATCGACGAGGAGGGGGATGTCCTCGCGCCGCTCGCGCAGCGCCGGCAGGTGGATGGGGATGACGTTGAGCCGGTAGAAGAGGTCCTCGCGGAGGTTCCCCTCCTGCACCGCCTGCTCGAGGTCGCGATTCGACGCGGCGATGAGGCGGACGTCGACCTTGATGTCCTTGGCCTCGCCGACGCGGCGGATCTCGCGTTCCTGGATCGCCCTGAGCAGCTTGACCTGGAGCGTCTGGGGGACCTCGGTGATCTCGTCGAGGAAGAGAGTCCCGGCGTCGGCGGCCGAGAAGAGCCCGACCTTGTTCGCGACCGCCCCCGTGAAGGCCCCCTTGACGTGGCCGAAGAACTCCGACTCGATAAGCGTCTCGGGAATGGCGCCGCAGTTGACCGAGATGAATGGCTTATCGCGTCGGTTGCTCTGCTGATGAATGGCCTGGGCGATCAGCTCCTTCCCGGTGCCGCTCTCGCCCGTGATCATGACCGTGGAGTGGCTTTCGGCGATCTTGCGGACGGTGTCGAGCACCTCGAGGAGGTTGGGGCTCTTGCCGATGATGCTTTCGAAGCGACGCTGGGTCTCGAGCTGGCGCTTCAGATAGAGGTTTTCGTCGCGCAGCCGCTTGCGCTCGAGCGCGTTCGCGACGATCAGCTTGATCTCGTCCAGCTTGAACGGCTTGGTGATGTAGTCGTAGGCGCCGAGCTTCATGGCCTCGACGGCCGTCTCGGTGGACGCGAAGGCGGTGATGACGAGGACGGCCGTGTTGGGTGACAGGTCCTTCGCGGCCTTCAGCACCGACAGACCGTCCGTCGTCGGCATGCGGACGTCGGTGACCACGAGGTCCACCTGCTCGCGCCGGAGGACGTCGATCGCCGAGTCGCCGCCGTCGGCCACGATGACGTCGTAGCCTTCCTTCTTGAGCATGATCGCGAGGAACTCGCGCATGCTCTTTTCGTCGTCGACGACGAGGATGCGGGCGTCAGGCATCGCCGGCCGGTAGCGTGATCGTGAAGACGGTTCCCTGCCCGGCGTGGCTCCGAACATCGATGTCGCCGCCGTGTTCCTGCACGATGCGGTGGACGAGGGCCAGCCCGATGCCGCTCCCCTCCGATTTGGTCGAGAAGAACGGTTCGAAGATGTGCGGCAGGTCGGCGGCGTGGATCCCGTGCCCGGCGTCGGACACCCGGACCTGGACCACCCGGCCCTCCGGGCGCGCGGCCACCTGCAGCTCGCCGCCCTCCACCATCGCCTGGAGCGCGTTGAGGCAGAGGTTCCAGAACACCTGGCGGATCTGCTGCGGATCGGCCTCGACCGCCAGCTCCCGATCGTACGCCCGTACGATCTTGACGTTGTCAGGCACCGGCCGGTGCTCGAGCAGCAGCAGGACCTCGTCGAGCGTGTCGGCGAGGTTGATCGGCTGGAGCACCAGCGGCGCCGGCCGCGCGTAGTCGAGCAAGTCCTTGATGATGTGATCCAGGCGCTCGGATTCTCGAACCACGATCTGCGCGAGCCGGTCGCGCGTTCCGCCGAGGTCTCCGTCGCGGGCCAGCACCTCGATCGCGCCCGTCAGCGACGCGAGGGGGTTCCGGATCTCGTGGGCGATGTTGGCGGCCATGCGCCCCACCGTGGCCAGCCGGTCGGCCTGACGGACGCGGGCCTCCATCTGCTTCATCGACGACAGGTCCTCGCACACCGCGATCAAGCCCACCGTCTGTCCGCTGCCCGAGCGCAGGGCCCAGAAGGTGATCGCCACCGGGACATCAGCGCCGCCGCTCCCCGGCCGCAGGCTGAGCTCGTATCGCCGGAACGCCCGCGGGTCGTTCTGGACGGCCGCCAGGGTCTCCGCGAGATTCACTCCATCGCCGAAGATCGCGTGCCACGGCGCGCCGAGCGCGCGCGCAGGGGTCACCCCGGTGATGTCCGCCGCGGCCCGATTATACGCGGTGATTCGTCCGCCGCCATCCAACGCGATCAGGCCCGCGCCCACCGACTGGAAGACCAGATCCTTGAAGGCCTGGAGGTCGCTCAAGTCCTTTCGCTGGTCCTCGAGCTCGTGATGCGCCGAGCGGTAGTGCTCGGCCAGGCTGCCCGCGGTGATGGCGACGACGAGGAATGTCCCCGTGTTCATGAACATCGTCATCACCTCGAGCGCGGTCATCTCGTTCGGGGCGTCGAGGAGGGCGGCGAAGGGGACGATCGTCCGGCCGACGACGACCGCGGTGAACAGCAGGCTCGCCGCCGCGGCGACCACCAGCGCGCCCTGCCGCGACAGGAGGACGCAGGACGCGATGATGACGAGCACATAGAGGAACGCGAAGACCGATTGGGGCCCGCCGGTCATCAGCACGATGAGCGTCGTCGTCACGACGTCGAGCCCGAGGATCAGCGACGCCATTCCCCGGGGCGGCACCAGGCGCCCGTGCATGCCGAGGACGCCCGCCGAGGACGCCGCGATGACCAGGACGGCGACCCCGAAGCCGTTGAGGTTGATCTGCGGGACGGTGACGAGCGAGAGCACGGCGGCGGCGGTCAGCAGGAGCCCGGCGACGGCAAGCCGCGCCCATGCGAACCGTCGCAGCAGGTGCGTCTGGTCGAGCGCGTCCACCGCCCCGATTACTTGACCAGCGTGACGAGGCGGAAGATGGGGAGATACATCGCCACCACCAAGCCGCCGATCACGACGCCGAGGAAGACGATCATCAACGGCTCGAGCAGCGCCGTGAGCGCGCCGACCGCGGTGTCCACCTCGTCATCGTAGAAGTCGGCGATCTTCCCGAGCATGGCGTCGAGCGCGCCGGTCTGCTCGCCGACGTTGATCATCTGGATGACCATGGGCGGGAACACCGTCGAGGTCTTCAGGGGCTCCGTGATCGTGCCGCCCGCGGTGACCACCGCGCGCGTGGTCAGCACCGCCTTCTCGACCACCTTGTTGCCGGCGGTGCGCGCCGTGATACGGAGGCCCTCGAGGATGGGCACACCCGAGGAGATGAGCGTGCCGAGGGTGCGGGTGAACCGGGCCACCGCCACCTTCCGGATCAGGACGCCGAACACCGGGAGCCTGAGCAGGAGCGCGTCGATCATCATCTGGCCCGCTTCCGTCTTGTAGTACCGCCGGAGCGCGTAGATGCCGGCGGCCAGGGCCGCCAGGATAAGGAGGATGTAGCTCTGCACGAAATTGGAGAGCCAGAGCACGATCTTCGTCGGGAGGGGGAGGTCGGCCCCGAGGTTCTTGAACATCGATGCGAACGTCGGAATCACGAAGGTCAACATGAAGATGACGACGATGAGCGCGACACTGACGATCGTGAGGGGGTAGATCATGGCGGCCTTGACCTTCCGACGCAAGGCCGCGGCCTTCTCGATGTAGACGGACAGGCGCTGGAGGACCACGTCGAGGATACCGCCGGATTCGCCGACCTCGATCATGTTCGTGAAGAGGTCGTCGAAGGTCCTCGGATGCTTGCCGAAGGCGTCCGCCAGGCTTGAGCCCGCTTCCACGTCGCGCGCGATGCGCGTCGTGACGTCGCGGAGATTCTTCGACTCGCTCTGCTCCGCGAGGATGTTCAGGCACTGCACGAGGGGGAGGCCGGCGTCGATCATCGTGGAGAACTGGCGGGTGAAGATCGCCATCTCCCGGTCCTTGACCTTCCCGCCGATCTTCCTCTCCTTGGCGGCGGCGGCCGGCTTCTCCTTGATGGCCGTCGTGAGGACCCCCTTGCCCCGGAGGATCGCGACGGCGGCGTTGCGGTCGGGCGCCTCCACCTCGCCTTGGGTGGAGCCCGCCACCGTTCGTCCCTGGTACGTCCAGACCGCCATGCCTGTGCCTCCTTACCGCCTGTTGAACGCCGAGCCGGCGCCGGAAGCCGCCCCCGCGGCGGCGCCCTCGACCTGCAGGAGGAGCTGCGCGAGCTCCTCGGGATTGGTCGAACGGTTCATCGCCTCTTCCCGAGTGATCTGGCGCCGGCTGATCAGCTCGACGAGCGCCTGATTCATGGTCTGCATGCCGAACTTCTGGCCCGACTGCATCGCGGAATAGATCTGGTGGATCTTCTCCTCGCGGATGAGGTTGCGGACGGCCGGGGTCGAGACCATGATCTCGAGCGCCATCACGCGGCCCCCGCCGATCTTCGGAATCAGCTGCTGGGAGAGCACTCCTTCGAGCACGAGGGAGAGCTGCGCGCGAACCTGCGACTGCTGATCTGTCGGGAACACGTCGATGATGCGGTTCATCGTCTGCGCGCACGAGTTCGTGTGTAGGGTCGCGAGCGTGAGGTGACCGGTCTCCGCGATCGTCAGCGCCGCGCCGACCGTCTCGAGGTCGCGCATCTCGCCCACGAGCACGACATCCGGATCCTGCCGGAGGATCGACTTCAGCGCGTTCTTGAAGGAGTGGGTGTCCGCGAAGATCTCGCGCTGGTTCACGAGGCACTTCTTGTGTGGATGCACGAACTCGATCGGATCCTCGATCGTGAGGATGTGCTCGGTGCGCTCGCTGTTGATCTTGTCGATCATCGCCGCCAGCGTCGTCGACTTGCCGGAGCCCGTCGGGCCGGTGACGAGGATCAGCCCCTTGGGGCGATCGGCCAGCTGCCGCACGATCGGCGGGAGATTCAGCTCGTCGAAGGAGCGAATCTTGAAGGGGACGACCCGGATGGCGGCGGCGACGGCCCCGCGCTCCCGGTACACGTTGCAGCGGAAGCGGGCCAGGTTCTGGATGCCGAAGGAGAGGTCGAGCTCGTTTTCCTCCTCGAACTTCTGCTTCTGCGCCTCGTTGAGCACGCTGTAGGCGAGCCGCTGGGTGTCCGGCGGCGTGAGCTGCTCGAATTCCGTCAGCTGGACGAGCTTGCCGCTCACGCGGATCTGCGGGTAGGTGCTGGTCGCGATGTGCAGATCGGACGCCCCGCGGTCGATCATGATCTGCAGAAGGTCGTGCATCGTCGCAGCCATCGAGTCTCCTTTTCCCAGCTACGCCAGGGTGACCCGCAGGACTTCCTCGACGGTGGTGGTGCCGTCGATGACCTTGAGGAGGCCGGCCTGGCGGAGGGTCTTCATGCCCTGGCTCTCGGCGACCTCGCGGATCTCCGAGGAAGGGGCGTTGCGGAGGATGAGGTCGCGGATTTCGGGGGAGACGGGCATGACCTCGTAGATGGCGACGCGGCTCCGCATGCCGGTGAAGTTGCAGGTGGCGCAGCCCTTGCCGCGGTAGAAGGTGCAGGAGCCGAGGCCCTGGGGGAGGTGGCCGTAGGGGACGAGGCTGTCCTCGTCGGCCTCGTAGGGTTCGCGGCAGTCCTTGCAGACGCGGCGGGCGAGGCGCTGGGCGACGATGAGGAGGAGGGAGGAGGAGACGAGAAAGGAGGGGATGCCCATGTCGAGGAGGCGGGCGATGGTGGAGGGGCAGTCGTTGGTGTGGAGGGTGGTGAGGACGAGGTGGCCGGTGAGGGCGGCGCGGATGCCGATCTGGGCGGTTTCGAGGTCGCGGGTTTCGCCGACGAGGATGACGTCGGGGTCCTGGCGGAGGAAGGAGCGGAGGGCGGCGGCGAAGGTGCGGCCGATTTCGTCGTTGATCTGGACCTGGTTGACGCCCTTGAGGTTGTATTCGACGGGGTCCTCGGCGGTCATGATGTTGATATCGGGGGAGTTGACGGTATGGACGGCGGAGTAGAGGGTGGTGGTCTTGCCCGAGCCGGTGGGGCCGGTGATGAGGACCATGCCGTAGGGGGAGCGGATGGCTTTCTGGAAGTGTTC
>QHRX01000082.1 GCA_003221455.1 Candidatus Rokuibacteriota bacterium | reverse complement strand
TCCTCCACCAGCACGAGCGCTGCGCCCTCGCCGAGGACGAGACCCCGCCGAGCCGCGTCGAAGGGCCGCGCCACGTCGGCGGTCGCCTTGAGGCAGTTGAAGCCCGACACGACGAAACGGCACAGTAGGTCCGTCCCGCCTGCGAGCACGACGTCGGCGCGCCCGGCGCGTACCCAGTCCGCGGCGAGCGCGATCGCGTGCGTGCCAGAGGCGCACGCGAGCTGCGCCGTGGCGACCGGCCCGCGGCAGCCGAGCGTGCGCGCCAGACGGACGGCGGGCCCGTAGTACGGGATCGCCTCCATCCCGGCCGGGAGCGGCTCGCCGCCCGCCATCCAGCGCTCGAAGAGCTGCATGCCCCCGAGGGTCGTGCCGAGCGCGACGCCCACCCGGCGGGCGTCGAGCGTGCGCGTTTCGAGCGCGGCGTCGGCCAGCGCCTCGGTGGCCGCCGCGAGCGCGAAGGCCCCCGCCCGGTCGGGGTCGGTGCGGGCGACGTGGCGCACCTCGGCCGCCGAGCGCGGGACGAGATCGTCCGCGGGAAAGCCGGCGATCGGCGCGATGGCCGTGCGGCCGGCGAGGAGCCCGTCCCAGAGCGCACGCACGCCGACGCCGAGCGGCGAAACCGCTCCGCAGCCGGTGATCACCGCCGCGCGACTGGACACGGACCGGGCGGACTATTTCACGCCCGCCGCGCCAGGGTCAACGCGACTCAGCTTCCGCCGAGCGGACGCTCCTCGACCGAGCGCGTGTCGGCGGTGGTGTTGCTCCCGCTCCCGGACGGCGTGCCGGTGAAGACGATCGGCTCTTGGCCCTGGAGCATGGACGGCGTGATGACGTAGGTGCCGCCCATGCTGGTCACCCACACCGTCTCCGCCGTCTGCAGATCGCCGCCCGTCAGCGCGAACGCGAAGCCGCCGGTCAGGCCGCCGAGCGTCGCGTAGCAGAGCTTGGCCGGCATGTAGGCGACGTTGGTGAGCACGGTGAGCGCGCCCCACCCGGCGTCCTCGAGATATTCGGCCTCGGCCGGCCGTGCGGCGGTGAGCGCGGCGACGAGCGCCAGCGTCCCGACGAGCATCCTCCACCCCTTCATAGCCCCTCCTCCTCCGTACCCCCGTGGATCCATGGCTGCCTCTTACCCCATTGCGCGACCCGACGCCACTCGGGGCGATGTCGGAAGCTCAAGCGCCCGAGTGGTCGGGATTCCTCCCGATCGGTCCCGCGCGCCGGCGCTCCCGACCGGCCACGCCATTCCCCACGTCACGCTAGGGCCCTGCCGTCAGTGGCTCGCGGGTCGGGTACGCGAGCTCGGCCACCACCGCCACCAGCTCCGCCGGGTCGACCGGCTTGGCGAGATGGGCCTGGAAGCCGGCGGCCAGAGCGCGCGCGCGATCCGTCGCGTCGGCGTACGCGGTCAGCGCCGCGGCGGGAAGCTGCGCGCCCGGCAATCGCGCTCGCGCCTGGCCGAGGAATGCGTAGCCGTCCATGCCCGGCATCGCGATGTCGCTGAGCAGCACGTCGGGTGGCTCGCGCTCCAGGGTCTCGACCGCCTCCGCCGCCGACTCCACCGCGCGCACGCTCGCCCCGGACTGCTCGAGCACCGCCGTGACGGACTCGCGGGCGCCCGCGTCGTCGTCCACCACGAGCACCCGCACGCCCTGAAGGCTGGGGCTCGGGCGGAACTCCTCGCCGCTGAGCGCCGGCTGCCGCGCGACCCCGCGCGCCGCCTCCGACCGCGCACCGACGAGCGGCAGCCTGACCGTGAACGTCGCCCCCTGCCCCTTGCCCTTGCTCTCGACCTCGATCGTGCCGCGGTGCAGCTCGACGACGTCGTGGACGATCGCGAGCCCGAGACCCAGGCCGCCGTGCGCGCGCGTGTCCGTGCTGTCGGCCTGCCGGAAGGGCTCGAAGACGTGCGGCAGGAACTCGGGCGCGATCCCCTCGCCCTCGTCGCGGACGGAGATGATCGCCTGCCCGTCGCCGCAGGCGAGCCGCAGGACGACGCGGCCGCCCCGGGAGGAGAACTTGACCGCGTTCGAGAGGAGGTTCCACATGACCTGCTGGAGGCGGGCGGGATCGCCCTGGACCCGCCCCCCTCCGAGCTCGAAGACCTGCTCGATCCGAACCTCCTTCGCCTCGGCGTCGGCGCGCACCGCATCGAGCGCCGCCTCGGCGACGGCCGCGAGATCGATCGGCCGGGCGTCGAGGACGAGCTTCCCGGCCGTGATGCGCGACACGTCCAGGAGGTCCTCGACCAGCTGCGCCTGCGTCATCGCACTCCGCTCGATCGCCTCGATCGCGCGTGCGGTCCGCTCCGCGTCGAGCTTGCCGCCGCGCAGCAGGCTCGCCCACATGCGAATCGCGCCGAGCGGCGAGCGCAGCTCGTGCGACAGCATCGCGATGAACTGGTCCTTCAGCCGGTTGGCTTCGCGCAGCTCCCGCGTGCGCTCTTCGATGATCTTCTCCAGCAGCTCGGCGTGTTGCTCGAGGAACGCCTGCTGCGCCTCGACCCGGCGCCGCCGCTCACGCTCCTCGATGGCACGGGTCAGCGAGGCGACGATGTAGTCCCGGTCGATCGGCTTCTGCACGAAATCGTAGGCCCCACCGCGCAGGGCGAGCACCGCGAGGTCGTCGTGGCCGTGCCCCGTGATGAGCACGGTCGGCGTGTCCGGCCGGAGCGTCCGGATCTCGGCGAGCAGCGCGAGGCCGTCCATCCCGGGCATCTTGATGTCCGCGACGATCGCGTCGTAGTCGGTGACGCTGATCTTGCTGAGCGCGTCCGCCGCCGAGTCGCAGGTGTCCACGGCCACGTCCTTCAGCCGCAGCCGCACGGCTTCGGGAAGGGCCTTCAGCAAGGAGGGGTCGTCGTCGACGATGACTATGCGGGCCATGTTCACCTCGCCGGCTCGGCCGGGTGCGCGGGCAGGGGCAGCTGGACCAGGAAGGTGGCGCCGTCGCCGGCGCCGTTCACGACCGAGATCGAGCCCCCGTGCTCCTTGACGATGCCGTAGGAGATGGAGAGACCGAGTCCCGTGCCGGCGCCCACCTCCTTGGTGGTGAAGAACGGGTCGAAGATGCGCTGCTGCAACCCCTCCGGGATGCCCGGGCCGGTGTCGCGGACGAGCAGGTCGACCACGTCTTCGCTGACCGCGGACTCGATGTGGATGAGCTTCCGCGGCGCGTCCGCCAGGGCGTCCCGGGCGTTGGTCAGGAGGTTGATGAACACCTGCTCGAGCTGGATCGCGTTGCCGACGACGACCGGATCCTCCGGGCAGAGATCCAGTCGCACCTCGATCTGACGCATGCGGAGCTGCTCGTAGAGCAGCGAGAAGGAACGCCGCACCACGCCGTTGATGCGTACCGGCTCGCGGCTGACCGGCGCGACGCGCCCGAAGGTGCGGAGGTGCGAGATGATCGCCGTCGCCCGGCGCACCTCCTGCACGGCATGGCGCAGCTCGTCCAGGAGGCGCTCTCGGTCGCCCACGCCGAGCTCGATGTGGTCGATCGCGTTCCCGACGAACAGGCCGATGTTGTTGAGCGGGTTGTTCAGCTCGTGAGCGATCCCGGTCGTCAGCTCGCCCACCGTGGCGAGCTTCCCCGCCTGCACGAGCTGCTCCTGCTTGTCGCGCAGCTCCTGCTCGCGGCGCTGGACCTCCTCGGTGGTCTCGCGCAGGTCGCCCATGATGTGGATCATGGCCTTGCGTCCGTCGCTCAGCCGCTCGTTGGAGTGATGCACGTCCTGGAGGATGTGCAGCAGGGCGCGCCGCGAGTTGTCCAGCCGCTCGGCCTGCCGGACGACCCGGCGGCGATCGTGCTCGTAGTCGACGAGGATGTGCATCATGGCCTTGCGCTGCTCGCCGAGCCGCTTGTTGAGCTCGTTCATGTCGCCCATGATGTGCAGGAGCGCCCAGCGGCGCTCCTCGCCCCTGCGGAGCCGTTGCTCGAGCCCCTTCACCTGCTCGAGCAGGCGCGCGTGGCTCTCGAGCAGATGCTCGACGCCCGTCTCCGCCGGATGCACCTGAACCGCGACGTCCGTGGACTCCGGAGCCATCACGCCTAGCTCCTGTCCCCCTTGTGGCGCTCGAGCTGCTGGCGGAGGGACTCCACCTCCTTCTCCAAGGCGATCATCTTGAGCTCGCGACCCACGACCACCTCCTCGAACTTCTCGAGGTCGAGGATCTTCTCCTGCAGCTCCGCCTGCGAGGCCCGGAGGTCGCGCACGACGCGCTCGTAAGCGCGTATCTCGCGCAGGATGCCGATGACGCCGATCACCTTGCCGTCGGAGTCCCGCAGCGCCGAGGCGTTGAGCGTCGTCGGGATGATCTCCCCGGAGGCGCTCCGCGGATTCAAGCGCGCGTTCCGCGTCACGCCGCGCGCCACCACCTCGCGCAGCGCGGCGGTGAACTCGCGCGTCTCCTCCGGGCTGATGAAGCGCGAGAGCGACTGCTCGAGCAGCTCATCCTGCCGGAAGCCGAGGAGCTGGGAGACCGCGTCGTTGGCCTGCAGGATCTTGCCCTCGAGGTCGGAGACGAACACCGGGTCCGGGGCGTTCGCGATGATGATATCGGCGACCAGCGCGCGGTGCGACTTGGCGCCGTTGCCATCGGTGCCCACCACGGTCGACTGCGTGTTCGGCTCTGTCCGTTTAGTCATCTGTCGCCCGCTCCTCGTCCGAGCTCGGTCGCGGCTCCGGTCGCCGGCGCCGGTCCTGCCCGGTCCGATCCCAAAAGGACCAATCGTCGCCTGCCCGCGCGCTCAAGAACGGCCCCCTCGCCAGGCCACCGCGAGACTCCCGAACGGTCGCGACCCGTGTCAAGCAGCTGACAGTCCCCCTCACGACGGAGGCGTCGAACCAGCTGCAACAAGGGCGCCAGGGGGGCCGTGGAGGGCTCGCGATCCCGAGGGGGTCAGCGTAAGTGCCTTCCGCGGCATCGTTCCGGCGTATCCGCCCGTCTCGACTGGCACAGAGGCGTCGGGGGAACCGAGTGGGTTGGTCGTCAGGGTTGTCTCGTCTCGGAACAGGCGCTGTCAGAGCCAGGACGACGCCTGCCGCCGCCAGCGGATAGGTCGCGGCCACTCCGTTCACGGCCCCGAGCAGTCGGTCGACCGCGCGCCCGGGCCGAGGCTCAAGGTTCCTCTTCGTCCTGCGGGCTAGCCGGCGCCAGGCTTCCGGGCGCCCGAGGGCCGTCCAGCGCTGCGCGCGATCGGATCCGAGCTAGACGTTCTTGCTGAGCGAGGCGAGCCCGGCCGTCACGATCGCAATCACCCCGAACAGCGCGAGGCGCACGAGGTCTGCTGGACTAAATTGGAAGCTGAAGACCGGGGGCAGCACGAAGAAATCGAGGAGGAGGGCGCTGACCAGCGTCGCAGCGACCGCCGACCTGAAGCCGCGAAATCGGGAAACGAGGAAGATGGCCGCCAGGAACGGGCTGCCGACCATCGGGTCCAACCAGTGCTGGGCGAGCTCGTCGACGACGAGGGCGATGCCCGGGGCGATGATAATCCACGCGAACGTTCGGATGCGCCACATACCCGACCTGTCAACGCAACGGCCGTGCCAGCGGACAAACGGCACTCAAGCCACGGCTTTAGGCGTGCAGGCCGGGCTCGGCGCAGGTCTGGTTGGCACGGCGGGGCCGCGGGGCGTGCCCGGCAGGCGCCCTGGAGTGCATCGGTTTTCGGGCGCTCCGTCGCTGCCCGGGGCAGGTCGACGGGGGCCGATCACACTCGGCAGGAAGCGCCTGGAGAGGACGGGCGTCCGCCCGTACCGGCGAGGCGCTCGTCCCAGAAGCCGCGCGCTGGAGAACAGTCGAACTACTCGGCGAATTTGTAGCCTTGGCCGTGCACGGTGAGAATGTATGTCAGGTGGTCCGGGTCGGGCTCGAGCTTCTGGCGGAGCCGGAGGACGTGGGCGTCCACGGTGCGCGTGGTCGGGAAGCGCTCGTACCCCCACACCTCGTCGAGGAGGCGCTCACGAGTGAGGACCTCCCCCCGGTGCTCGACGAGGTAGCGCAGCAGGTCGAACTCCTTGCGGGTCAACCGGACCTCTCGGCCCGCTCGGAAAACTTGCCGGCCGCGGAGATGTACCCGAACGTCGCCGAAGGCGAACTCCTCAAACTTCTGCCGGGGACCGGGGCGACGCAGGACCGCGCGCACGCGGGCCAGGAGCTCTCGGAGCGAAAACGGCTTCGTCACATAGTCGTCGGCGCCCAGCTCGAGCCCGAGCACCCGGTCCACCTCCTCCCCGCGCGCCGTCAGCATGATCACGGGCACGTCGACGCCGCGCTGGCGGAGCTGGCGACAGACGTCCCACCCGCTCATCCGCGGCATCATCGCGTCGAGGAGGATCAGGTCGGGGACCTCCTGGAGTGCCAATCGAAGGCCGTCCTCGCCGTTGGCGGCCGCGAGCGTCCGGTAGCCTTCAAAGCGAAGGTTGTCGCTGAGCCCGCGCACCATCTCCGGCTCGTCGTCGACGATCAGGATCGTCGGCACCGTCGGTGCCTCACGCCGTCGACGCCCGCCGCTCGAGGGGGAACCAGAGCGTGAACCGACTGCCGTGTCCGGGCCTGCTCTCGACGGTCACCCGCCCGTCGTGCGCTTCGACGACATGGCGCACGAGCGCCAGCCCCACACCGCTCCCCCGGCGGCCCTGGGTATCGCTCCGCCCCACACGATAGAACTTCTCGAAGATCCGCTGCTGCTCGCCGAGGGGGATCCGAGCGATTTGGTCTCGCCGGAGTACTTGATGGCGTTGTCGATCAGGTTGGCCAGCGCCTGGCCCACCGCGGCCGCGTCGAGCGGGACATCGGCCAGGTCGGCCGCCACCTCGACCCGCACGTCGAACCCCTGCTGAGCGAGGAGGTAGTCGAACGATTCGACGGTGTCACGGACGAGCGGCTCCACGGCGGTCGGGGCGACGGCGTAGGTCTGACGGCCGCCCTCGATCCGGGAGAAATCGAGCACGTTGTCGATCAGGCGGGAGAGGCGCTCGCTCTCGCGGGTGACCACTCGATAGTACTCCTGGCGCTGGCCCTCGTCGGCGACACGCCCCATCTCGAGGGTCTCCGCGAACATCCGGATCAGTGAGAGTGGGGTCTTGAGGTCATGGGAGACGTTCGCCACGAAATCGGCCTTGAGCCGCGCCATCTGGCTCTCGCCCCTCACGAGGCGATACGTGGCCACGAGGCCCGCCGCGATCACGACCAGCAGCAGGCCGAAGGCGGCACTGAAGAGCGTGATCTGCCGACGCGCCGCCGCCCGGGGCGACATCCCCGCCGGCTGGTAGAGGGCCACCCGCCAGGCCGGCAACTCGTCGCCGACCGTGACGGTGACGACGCGGTCGGCGCCCGCGAGAGGAACCCGGCTGTACACGGGGCGCTCGTCGCCGTCGACCACGGCCACAATGCTCGGGCCCTCCACGGCGCCCACCGTCCGGGGGAGGATGTCCCGGCGGAGGACGTCGAGGTTCCATGAGATCGCGGCGAGGACCGGCGTGCCGCGGGCCGGCCGGAGCACGACCGCCAGGATGGGCCGCCCGTCGACCACGAGAGAGCGGCGTCCGCCCCGCTCCCAAAAGGCATCGGAAACCTCCTGAGGGACCGCCGTCAGCATCGCGTCCCTGTGCCCGGCGTCGGCGGTCGGAAAGAGGAGGCGGCCCCGCCGGTCGAACAGGTAGAGGTGCTCGACGAGCGCCTCGGCCGCGAGCAGGCGATCGAGGCCCTCCGGCCTGAAACCGGGGCGCTCCACGAGCCCCCGGAGGCGGCTCACGACCTCGTCCTCCCGCTGGCCGAGGACCATCCGGATCTTCTCGGCGGCCATCGCCGCCATCGCTCGCGACTGCTCCCGGAACAGCAGCTCGGCCGACGCTTGCCACTGCCGGAGCGACACGAACCCGAGCACGGCGACAACGGCGGCCGGCAGCATCACCGCCAACAACGCAAAGACCGAGAAGCGGGCGAGGGACGCTTCCCGGTCCCCCCTCATTCGCGCTCGGCCAGGAGCTCGCGGATGACCGCCTCGGTCTCCTCGTAGCCGCCCTCGCCGATGTGCTGGTGGCGGATGACGCCCTTCTTGTCGACGAGGACGGCCGTCGGCCACGCCCGGATGCCGAAGCGGTTCCAGATCGCGTAATCGTTGTCCTGCACCACCGGGTAGCTAACCTCGAGCCGCTTCGTCGCCGCCGCCACCCGCTCCCGGGACTTCTCCCAGGGGAACTCGGGCGAGTGGACCCCGACCACCGTCAACCCCGCCTTCCCGTAGCGATCGCTCCAGCCCCGCAACTGCGGGATCACGTGCTGGCAGTTGATTCAGCCGTTCGTCCAGAAGTCTATGAGCACGACCCGCCCCCTGAGGGCGGCGAGCGTCAGGGGCGGGCTGTTGATCCAGGGGGCCCCGGCGATCTCGGGCGCGGGCTGCCCGATCGTGAGCGGCGCGGCGGAGACGGCCGCCGCCAGGGCGAGGGCGAGCATCGCGGCGCCGGTGACGTGATACTTCATCACGGTTTCCTCGTCTCCGCCGCCCCCTGGCTCATTTCTTCTCCGTGCCCTGGTCCTGCATCGTGCCCTTATCCTGCATCATCTCCTTGTCGGTGGACATGCCCGCGTCCTTGGCCATCCCCCCATCATCTGACATCATCCCCTTGTCCATCATCTTCTCGTCGGCTGTCATGCTGTGCGCGCACCCGCCAACGAGGAAGGCCGACCCCGCCAGCACCACGAGCCCCCGCGCCCACTCCCGCATCGAAGTCCGCATACGCCTGTCTCCATTCAGGTGAGAAGGTGAATTCCAGCGCCGCCGCACGAGTCGGCGGAGCATGTCCACGGCGCGGATGCCCAGCAGAAGCGCCAGTATTCCGGCGTAGGAGTAGGGCGTCACCCGGCCCACCTTCGCGAGCCAGATGAAGTGCACGACGCCGAGGATCCCGATGACGTAGACGAGCCGGTGCAGCCGCGTCCAGGCCCGCGCCCCTAGCCGCTTCACCATCCCCGCCGTCGAGGTGACGGCGAGCGGCAGGAGGAGGGTCAGCGCGCACATGCCCGCCGTGACGAACGGCCGCTTCAGGATATCGGCGAGCATCGCGTGCCAGTCGAAGAACTGATCGATCACCAGCCAGACGGCGAAGTGGAGCGACGCGTAAAAGAAGGCGAAGAGGCCCACCAGCCGCCGAAGGGGCATCTGCCAGCCGATCCCGAACATGATGCGGAGCGGCGTCAGCGCGAGGCTCGTCAGCAGAAGGCGGAGGGTCCAGTCGCCGAGGGTGTTGGTCAGGAAGCTCACGGGGTTCGCCGTCAGGTCGTTCGTCCAGTACCGGTAGAGGAGCGCCAGGAGCGGCGACAGGCAGCCGATCCAGACCCAGGCCTTCAGCACGGTGCGACCCCGGCGGGTCATGCCTCAATAGTCTCGGCGGAGGTCCATCCCCGTGTAGAGGGCTGCGACCTCGTCGGCGAAGCCGTTGAACGGCGCCGTCTTCCGCCGCCGAAACTCGCCCAGGCGGCGCTCGGTGGCCTGGCTCCAGCGCGGGTGGTCGACGGTCGGGTTGACGTTCGCGTAAAAGCCGTACTCCTGCGGGGCGGCCGCGTTCCAGGCCGTCTTCGGCTGCTCGCGCATGAGGGTGATCCGCACGATCGACTTCGCGCTCTTGAAGCCATACTTCCATGGAATGACCACCCGGATCGGGGCGCCATTCTGGTTCGGCAGCACCTGGCCATACATCCCGAACGTGAGCAGCGTGAGCGGATGAAGTGCCTCGTCGAGGCGGAGCCCCTCCGCGTAGGGCCAGTCGAGGCCGGCGAAACCCAGGAGCTGTGGCTTCTGGGCCGGGAACTGCTCGGGATCGAGGAGCGTCGTGAAGGCGACGAACGTCGCCGAGCCGAGCGGCTCGACCCGTTTGAGGAGGGCGGAGAGCGGATAGCCGATCCAGGGAATGACCATCGACCACGCCTCGACACAGCGGAGCGGATAGATGCGCTCCTCGAGGGGCGCCAGCTTCAGCAGGTCGTCGACGTCGAAGCGGGCGGGCTTGCGCACGAGGCCGCCCACCTGCACCGTCCAGGGCCGCGGGTGCAGGAGGTGGCCGAGCCGCGCCGGGTCGTCCTTGTCCACGCCGAACTCGTAAAAGTTGTTGTAGGTCGTGGCCTCGTCGAGCCGGTTGGTCGGCTCCGTGGTGCTCCACCGCGGGTTGCGCAGAGCCGGGAGCGGCCCGCGCGTCGACGGGACGGCTCCCGCGCCGGCCGAGCCCTGCGAGCCGGCGAGCGCCAGCGTCGCCGCGCCCGCGGCGGCCGCGGCGAGGAACGCACGGCGGTTCAGGTAGACCGCCTCGTCGGTCACCTCTGCCTCCGTCAATCGCGGCGCCCGTCGGATCGGCATCTCAATCTCCCTTGCTCGAGAACCTTGGTGATTTCTCGACGCCAGTCTGCGCTCGCGGGGTCGACCGGTTGTCAAAAGGATGTGAAATCTTCTGACCGTGTGACACGGTTCGAGCGGTGCCACGTCGTGGGGCACCAATGACTCGGAGGCATCGCGTCCCCGCGCGCCGCCAGGTTGGCACGGGCGAGTGGCCCGTCCGGCCACCGCGCTTAGGTGTTGCGGCTCGACCCCCTGGCCTTCCCGGCGAGTCTCTCTGAGACCCGTGCCTCCCGGCGTCCTGAAGTGGGCGATCGCCTCATCTGGAAGGACACCGGAACCAGGCCAGCCTGGCGGTTACTGGCTCATACCGGCATCGCGGCGCCCCGTCAGGGAGGCGTCAGAACTGCTCGGCGCACGAGTCGCGGGAAAGACACCTCACGTTCGAGGGAGGGCGAGCCGCAGGCGCTCCTCGAGCCGCTCCTCGAGAATCGCGATCCTGGTTGGAAGGCGACGCGGTCCCCGACCGCGCCCCGTGTGAGCGATGGCGTCGAAAGTCGTCGGGCGAGAGCTCGCGGCAGGTCCCGAGCTCCACGGTTGTCCCGGCGGCGCGCGCCAGCTCCGCGACACCGGTCCGCGCCGCCTCACACGCCGCCTGGGTTGCCGTGGCCACCAATCCCCGCTCGGGCGGTTCCGACCCGAGCTGAGCCCCGAGGTAGAACGCCCACAGCAGGAGCGTTGCCGCATGGCCGCGAGACGTTGTGGGGCCCATCGCCGGGATTATCGTCCAAAACGGTCCCTCGGTGCGAACCGATCTGCCACCGGTACCCGAAGCGAATGTGGTCCCGGTGATAATCGAAAACCGCTCTTTGGCTGCCTCCTGGGGGTCATGGAGGAGATGAATGGCCTCCTGACGGCGTTGCCGTGGCGCCTCGAGGACACGGCGGTCGACACGATGGGTCACCTCGAGCACCACGGCTACGGCGACACCCGCCGGCCGCTCGTGGCCTCTGGTGGCCACCGGCCCTCAACCATGAATGGTCGGGGCTTTGGTCACGGCGCCCGGAGAAGTCGCCGAAAGGTCAGGCTGATGCGCTCCCCTTTCGTACCGGCTTGACGGGGCACGCCGTGCACGTAATGGCGCTGGCAGGTCCCGCCCATCACGAGAAGGGCGCCGTGGCCAAGCTCGAGATCCTGCCGCTCGTGGCCTTCTTTCCGTCGCGGCTTGACGACGAGGCGCCGGGCCGCGCCGAGCGACACGATGGCCACCAGCGGGTCCGGCCCTAACTCCGGCTCGTCATCGGCGTGCAGTCCCATGCTGTCATCGCCGCTCCGATAGCGGTTCGCGAGGACGTGGTTGAACGACGCGCCGACCTGGACACGCACGCGCGCGAGGAGCCGGCCCGCTGTCGGCGTGAACGCTCGCGGCTCGAGCGTCTGCCCCGAGTATCGGTAGCCGAGGTCACCCGCCCAGGCGATGAAGCGCGGCTGAAGGATTCTCCGCCCGAACAGCACGATCTCTCGCTGCTCCCAGGTGAGTTCGTCGCGGAGTGCCGAAAGCGCCTCGTCGGCCTCGTCCGGCGAGAGCCACGTTGCGTCGTAGTCGAGCCAGGCGCCGGATGCGAGGGGAATGCGCATGCGGGGGCGCCGACGCCGCGTCAGCCTTCGCCCGCCATCGTCTCAGGCCCTGGCGCGACAGGCGTGGCGGCGGCCGAAACGGCGTGGTGGCGGGGGAGCGGACGCACGGAGACGGCCCCTCCAGAACGTCTTCCTTCCGGTGAGCGGGGGCCGGTGTGATGCGGAGTTCACGGGTACGACGCGCGACGGTTCCGCGCCTGGCCGCGACGATCTCCCTCGGGGACGCATCGATGCTCAGGGAACCGTTGTGACAGAATCAGTTCGCTGCGGCGGCGGGCATCGAGCTCGTGCGCCTTATCCTCACAGCGCCAGACCCCCGCCTACCCGCGCTTCCTGATCTCGTCGATCTTGCGGTCGCGGTCCCCCGCCAGTCGGTCCAGGTCGATCCGCAATGCTTCGTCGAGCTTCTCGACCTCCTCCTGGGTGCGGGCCTTGGCGAGCGCGTCCCGGTGGAGAATCTCCCGCTCGGCAACCTTGGCCTGGTAGGACCTTCGCACCTCGGCGATGCTCGCCTTTTGCTCGTCGGTAAGCCGACGCTCTGCGGTGCCGACTTCTCGATCCTTCTGACGCAGGCGCTCCATCGCAAGCTCGAACGCCGTCTTGGGGGCCTCGTCGGACATGACATGGGACAGTGTAGCATTCGGAGCGAACGCTCGGCGGAGCGCCGGGCCGAGGGCTCGGCGCGGCGGCTCTCGTCCTAAGAACCCATTCTCCCTATCCTCCCCGTGAGGCGCTCTCCCATACGCGTGGCATCACCGCGGAGGTCCTGCCTCGAAAGTCGTCGATTTTTTGGTGGCGGTGGGAGGAATTGAACCTCCGACACGGGGCTTATGAGACCCCTGCTCTGCCACTGAGCTACACCGCCAAGTGCCGAGAGATCAGGGGCTTACGAACAGGGATTCTATCGCAGCGGGACAGACTGTGCCCGAAAATATGCCATCGGCGGTCGCCAGACGCCCTGCGGCCTCCCGGAGGTCGCGCGCTTCCGCGACGTCGTAGCGGTCGAATGGGCTGCGCGTCCGTAGCCGGAGACGGACATCGGCGTGTACTCGGAAACTTCCGCCCCGAACCATGTTGCCGATGCCCGAGCGGGACGTCGTGGGAGAGAGCCCGGGCGCGCCGGCGCCAGAGCGAAGCCCGCATGCGGCCCACGTGAAGCGCCGCGGGACCGGCGGGCGGACCGCAGTCGGCTAGCTGCTCTGTTCGGCGAGCGCCGCCATCACATCCGTCGTCGTCACTATGCCAATGAGGCGTCCGTTGGCGACGACGGAAGACAGCCGGTGTTGTGCTCCAGCATGAGACGGGCGGCCCTCGTCATCGAGGTATGCGGTTCGCCGAAACTCACTTGACACGGCCCCCTGTTCCGGCAGATCGTGGCACGCATCGAGCGCCTCGCGTGGCACCCGACGTGATCGAGCGGACGGCCCTGTTGGGAGCAAGCTCGGCTACGCGTGCGGGAGGGTCTCTGGGGCGGGGAGACAGCGGCGGTGAGCCTTCGGAACGCGGGTTAGTAGCGCTTGCGCCATGAGAACGGCCTGCAAATGAACATAAATGGTATGGGCCAACTCTCCACGGCCTACTCGCCAACACGAAGGGGAAAGAGAACGTGATCCGATATTGGAAATCCTGGCTAAGCGCACCCCGCCAACAGCCCACCGATGAGGAAAACAGCAAGGAGACCATCATGAACACCCTGTCGCGCAGGCAATTTCTTCGGACGTCGGGAACGGTCGTCGCAGCGACGATGGTGCCGTCGGTCGTCCTGTCGGGTCGAGCCCGGGCAGCCGACAAGGAGTTGACCCCTAGAAAGTTGCCGTTCCCTCCGAACGACGAGTTCGGCAGCTACGAGCCGACGATCACGCCGGATGGGAACACCATCTACTTCGCGCGTTTTGCGGGCGGCGGAGACAAGCGGGTCCTCGGCACGACGACCGACATCTTCGTCACGCACAGGATCCGCCAGACCGGTGAGTGGCCCGGGACGGGCGCGGACTGGACGCCGCCCGAGCGACTGCCCGATACCGTCAACAGCGATTCCATCGATCAAGAGCCGCGGATCACCCCGGACGGCAAGACGCTCTACTTCATGAGCCGGCGCTCGGGCGGGCGTGGGGGGGCGGACATCTGGGTCACCCAGAGGCAGCCCAACGGCGAGTGGATGCAGGCCCAGAACCTCGGACCGAATGTCAACTCCGAACACTCGGACCACTGCTTCATGCCGCTCGGCCTCCCGGGCGAGGAAGACACATCCGTCTTCATCTCGCTCCGGCCTCGAGAATCGGGCGCGCCGTCCTCGGCCGACCCCTACACCACCAAGATGGAGAAGGGCATCTGGCAACCCGCCAAGCGATACGAGAGCAAGCTGCTCGACTCGATCGGCTTCAAGTGCCGCCTCAACGCCGTCGCCAGGGACGGACTTGTCCTCGGCGTCGTCTCCGTTCACGACTTCGGCAAGTTCCACAAGTTGGTGTTCCTGCACTACGACCCGACGTCCAGGGAGTGGAAGGGGCCGATCGTCGAGGCACCGTTCAACCAGCCGAATGTGGACGGCGCGTGCCCGATGTTCACGGCCGGCGGTGACAAGATGATTTGGTCGGCCGGCTACGATCGCGGGCCTGGTCCTGTCTCCACGGCCGCCGGCACCGGCTCGACCTACGACCTGTTCTGGCTGAAGACGAGCGACATCGTCGCCTACTACAAGGCGAAGGCGGGACTCAGCTAACCGACCCGTCGGTTCGCGGACGGCGGTGAGAGGTGAGCGCGAGGCGTCTGGCGCTGGCGCTTATCACCCGCTTGCTGGTGTCACGGCCGGACACACCGTCCTGCCGCGGGCGGAGTCGTGCGTCGAGAGCAAGCTGAAGCGCTCGCCCGACGGGATGAAGCTCTACTTCACCGAACGTCTCGAGCCGGCGTACAGCTCGCTCCGTGTGCTGGACGATCGCGACGTGCAGGTGGACCGCCGGGACAGCCGCGTCGATCGGGCGAATCCTGCGCTACTCCGAGCGACGCTCCCGCCGCTGCCTCCGGGAACGCACAAGGTACTGTGGCGGGTGCTGTCGATCGACGCCGACGTCACGGAGGGCGGTTCACGTTCAGGATCGAATAAGGGCGCTCCTCCTCGCTGCGCTGTGGGTTCACCTCGCGTCCTCGGTGCTCCTGGTGGGGGCGTTCTCCGTGCTACTGGTGGCGGGCCCGCCCGGCGCACCGAGCGCGCGACGATGGGGCGAGACGGTCGTGCGCTGGGGCCGTCTGATCGTGTTCGTGGCGATCGGCTATAAGATCCAGTCGAAGGTCATAGACCGCGGGATGAGGGGCAGCGAGCAGAACGTCGCGATCCGTTACGAAGCGGACGACCTTTCTCCCCGACTGGGAGGTGCCGGCTCTCGCGTGTCGAGAGACGGCCAAGAGGCTCACGCGCCTCATGGCGCCTCCCCCACGGGACTCATCTCTAGGAATGGCCGCAGGCGGCGCTCTTTCGCATGAAAATTTCCCCTTTCGGCGGCTCGCGGCACCACCAATTTCGAAATAGACAGAAAAAGGCCGTTTGCTATAATCCCGCCAAACCAAACACTCGCTATTCTCCTACTCAACTCAAGCCAAACGAATAAGTCTGATAAAGCACCGGGAGGACCGCAGGGTGAAAGACGAGGATGAGGGCGGGCCCATCGACATAGACGACGTCGGGGACGACGACGAGGTCGAGGATGTCGCCGGCGACAAGAACGAGGAGGAGGACGACGAGGAGGACGACGACGTGGGCGATGACGACGAACTCGAGGAGGACGAGCTCGACGACGACGAAGTGGAGGACGAGGACGAGGACCTAGACGATCTCGAGGACGACGAAGAGGAAGAAGACAAGTAGTTAACCCACACCGAGGAGCGAGCTATGGCGCTGTTCACCGCAGACGGATGGCTCTTCTTCATGAGGTGGTTTCACTTCCTCGCCGGCATCACCTGGATCGGCATGCTGTACTACTTCAACTTCGTCCAGACCCCGTTCTTCGCCACCGCGGAGCCGCCGGTCCGCATGGGTATGATCGTCGGCAGCCTCGTGGGCCGCGCCCTCTGGTGGTTCCGGTGGGGCGCCATGTTCACGCTCATCACGGGGCTGATCATCATCGGCCACCGGGTCGGCCAGTTCGGCGGCGTCCGCGAGTTCTTTGCCACGTCCTACGGCTGGGGCATCTTCACCGGCGGCGCGATCGGCACGCTCATGTGGGCGAACGTCTGGTTCGTCATCTGGCCGGCCCAGAAGGTCGTGATCGCCTCCGCCACCCAGGTCGCCAAGGGCGGCCAGGCGATTCCCGAGGCAGCCGCCCGCGGGCAGCGGGCCGGCTTCGTCTCCCGCACGAACACGCTCTTCTCGATCCCGATGCTGTTCTTCATGGGGAGCGCAAGCCACCTGACGCTTTTCGACCACGCGACCCGCGGCGGGAAGATCGGCATGCTGCTGATCGGCGGGATTATCGTGCTGCTGGCCGAGGCCAACGCGCTCTACGGCACGACCGGACCCGCGAAGAAGATGCTCTCGACGCTGACGGGGACCTTCTGGGCCGGCTTCATCCTGACGGCGATCCTGTGGCTGCTTTTCGTGATCCTCTTTCCGCAGAACGTCTAACGCCGTCGGCAGGCCTTCCGCGGCCCGGCCGGGCTCGGCCCCATCCGGGCCGCGTCAGTTCGCGAGATAGGCGGCGAGGTCGGGGATCGACGCCGCGAGCTGCGGCATCGCCGGCATGACCGCGGAGCTTCGCTTGGGCGTGTAGCCGGGGGGATACCCCGCGTGCAGGAGCCGCGCCTCGAGGAGCGCCCGCGGGGCGCCCTTGACCGGCGGTCCCACCGGGCCGGACCGGGCGGGGTCGGTGGCGTGGCAGGTCGTGCACTGCGCGAAGTAGACGGTCCGACCCCGCGCCGCCGGGGCGCCGCCGGCGCCCTCGCCGCAGCCAGCCAGCGCGAGCGTCACCAGCGCGGCCAGCGCCCACCTCACAGATCTTCCGCCAGGCTCGCCTTCGTCTCCTCGCCCAGCCGCGCCCGCGCGCGCTCGTTGGGATGGTCGACGATCAGCCAGACGGCCGCCGTGCGAAAGGCGCGGCGCGCCCGCTCGGGCAAGGGGAAGCGCACGAAGTGGACGGCACTGATCTTCCCCCGTTCCTCGTCGGAGTGGCCGGCCTCGAACTCGCCGACGCTGACGTCCTTGCCGACCTGCAGGCGGACGTAGTCACGGGTGTCGATGCCGAGGAGCTTATCGAGCACGGGCTGGATCTCCGCCTTGTCCTCGATCTCGATCAGCAGCGTGGCGGACAGCTCCCCGGGCTTGGGGAGGAGCTCGTTGTAGACCTCGACCTCCTCGGCGATCCGCGCCGGGTCCACGATCCGCTCGATCCGGCACATCTCCTGGATCTGGAACTGCACGGTCTCTCGGTTCTCGAACACGAACGAGAGATAGCGTCCGACCGACACGCGGCGGCGGCGCTTGAGCTCGATCACGTGGTCCCGCATCGCCGCCCGCCGCTTCTCGTACTCGTAGAGGTTCAGCACGTCCGAGACGTCAATCGGCTTCAAGCCCGTAGGCCTCGGCGAGAATCTGGATGGGATGGCTCGGCACCCGTCGGGTGCCCTGCGTGATCTGCAGGGCCGCCAGCGGGCAGTCGGTCGCGATCCGGCCGGCTCCGCTCGCGCCGATCGCGTCGAAGAGCGGCTTCGCGACCTTCAGCGACAGCTCGAAATACTCCCGCTTGAAGCCCCACGTGCCGTCGACCGCCGAGCACTTCTCGATGACCGTGACCTCGGCGCCGGGGATGGCGCCCAGCACCTCGGCCGACTTGAGGCCGATGTTCTGGGCCCGCAGGTGGCACGGCACGTGGTACGCGATCGGGCCCGGCGGCCGGGTGAAGTTCGTGTCGAGCGTGCCCTCGGCCCGGAGCCGCGCGAGGAGCTCGAACACGTCGCGCGTGCGGGAGGCGACCAGCTTGGCGTCCTCCGACCCGTCGAGCCACGGATACTCCTGCTTCAGCATGTAGCCGCAGGTCGGCCCGAGCGCCACGATCTCCCGCCCGTCGCGGACGGCGGCGGCGAGGTGCTTGACGTTCTCGCGGATGAGCGCCCGCGCCTCGTCCATGGCGCCGCCGTCGAGGTACGGCATGCCGCAGCAGCGCTGCGGGGGCAGGGTCACATCGACGCCGTTGCGCTCCAGCACCCGGACGGCGGCGCGCCCGATCGCCGGCTCGTGGTATTCCACGGTGCAGGTCGCGAACAGCGCGACCCGGGCGGGGGCCGGCCCCGGGGACTGGTCCGGGCGGCCGGCCGCCCGGCGGCGCCGAGCGAACCACTTCCCGAAGGTCTCGCGGTGGAACTTCGGGAGCGTCCGGTCCCGGTGGATCCCCGCCACCGCCTGCATGAAGGCGCGGTGCACGCCGAGCTCGTTGGTCCAGTTCGAGAGCGGCGCCGTCAGGGACCCGAGCCGGCCCACGAGCTCGGTCGCGCCGAGCATCCGGTCCTGGAAGCGCACGCCCCGCCGCCGGGCCTCGGCCGCGCGCGCGCGCAGCATCAGCCGCGGAAAATCGATCTGCCAGCGGTGGGGCGGCGTGTAGGGACAATGGTTGTAGCAGAGCTTGCACTGGTAGCAGAGATCGACCACTTCCGCGAGATGGGCGGCCGGGAGCTTCTCCACGTCGCCGTCGACGGCGGGGGTGTCGATCCGGTCGAACATCACCTTGAACGAGGGACAGAGGCCCACGCACCGCCGGCAACCGGCGCAGATGTCGTAGACGCGGCGGAGCTCCGCCTCGACCTTCCCAGGCTGCCAGAACTCCGCCGCGCGGACGTCCAGCGTCACGGCGACTAGATCGCTTCCGCCGGCTCCTTCCCGGCGACCTGCTTGAGGCCCTTCGTGAACCGGCCGGCGTGGGACTTCTCGGCCTTCGCGAGCGTCTCGAACCACTCGGCCAGCTCGGGGTAGCCCTCGTCGCGGGCGGTCTTGGCCATGCCGGGGTACATCTGGGTGTACTCGTAGGTCTCGCCCTCGACCGCCGACCGGAGGTTATTCTCCGTCTTCCCGAACGGCACGTTCGTTACCGGGTCCCCGACTTCCTTAAGGAAGTCGAGGTGGCCGAAGGCGTGCCCCGTCTCCGCGTCGGCGGTGTCCTTGAACAGCCCCGCGATGTCCGGGAAACCCTCGATGTCGGCGACCCGCGCGAAGTACAGGTAGCGCCGGTTCGCCTGCGACTCGCCCGCGAAGGCTTCCTTCAGGTTCGTGTGGCTCTTGCTTCCCTTCAGGCTCTTGCCTGCCATGGTCTCCTCCTCTTCCGTGGTGAGCTGCAGGTCGCACAGCGACCATAGAACTCGATGCGATGGCGCAGCACTTCGAAGCCGGTCCGCGACGACAC
>QHRX01000081.1 GCA_003221455.1 Candidatus Rokuibacteriota bacterium | reverse complement strand
CACCTCGAGCGTGATGCGGTCGCCGGGGCCGCGGCGCCAGAGCGAGAGGTAGAGGTCGCGCCGCGACTGCACCTCCTCCGCGTCGAGCGAGAGGATCAGGTCACCGTCCTTGAGCCCGGACTTCGCCGCCGGCCCGTTCGGCACGAGCCCCGCGATGACCACGCCCTCTTCCAGAGGATGGGCGAACACGCCGAGCCACGCCCGCCGCGGCCGGCTCACGACCCGACCGTAGCGCAGGAACTCCTCCCGGTTGCCCAGGTAGCACTCCGCCGGGATCGCGAGGGAGGTGCGGCCGATCTCGGCCAGGTTCAGCGAAACGACGCCGACCATCCGCCCGGTCGGCGTGAAGAGCGGGCCGCCGCCGTAGCCCGGGTTCGGCGCGTTCGACACGAGGCCGCGCTCGAGCAGGTACTCCCAGTACGCCTCGAACTCGCCCACGTACGTCACGAGCCCGTTGGCGACGCGCCGCTCCTGCGCGCCCGTAGCGCCGAGCGCGAAGACGGCGTCGCCACGCTCGAGCGACCGCGAGTTGCCGACCTCGACGGCGGCGAGACCCTGGCGCTTGACCCGCAGCAACGCCAGGCCGACCTCGAAGTCCTGTCCGACCAACTCCGCCCGCGCCTTGCGACCGGCCGCGAACGACACCTGGATGGTCTCGCTCCCCATCACGACGTAGTTCACGGTGAGGATGAGCCCAGCCGGATCGACGACGGTGCCGGTCCCCATCCGCTCGAGGCCCAGGATCGTGGCCGAGGGGTGGGCGGCGGGGATCTCTGCGTGGATGTACACCACGGACGGCAGCAGGTGCTTGACCAGCTCGACGGCCGCATCCATCGCCACCCGAGGATACACGAATTGCCACAGCGCTGCGGGGCGAGTAGAATCCATCCAGCGTGGACGCGAAGATCCGCGTCGTCGAGTACTCAGACTACCTCTGACCGTGGTGTTTTCCGGCGGCCGTGCGCCTCCGGAAGCTGCGCGACGAGTTCCCCGACCGGTTCGTCGTCGAGTGGCGCGCCTACCCGCTCCGCCCCGAGCCGGATCCGAACGCCCGCTTCGAAGGCACGTATCGCGAGGCGGCCTGGGCGCGCTGCCAGACGCTGGCGCGCGACGACGGTGTCACGATCAACCGCTGGAGCGGCGCGACGTACCCCAACTGGAGCCTGCCCGCCCTCGAGGCCGCGAAGTGCGTCGCGCGCCACGATGCGGAAGCGTTCGAGCGCGTGCACGTCCGCCTCTACGAGGCCTTCTTCACCCACGGCCGGAACATCGCCGATCGCGACGAGGTCACCGCGATCGTCCGCGAGTCGGGCGTGGACATGCGCCGGTTCGCGGCCGACTACGCGAGCGACGAGGCCCGCCACGAGGTGCTGCGCGACTACGAGGAGGCGGTCGCCCAGCACGGCGTCCGCGCAATCCCGACGGTCGTCATCGGCGCTCGCCGGCTGGTCGGCCTGACCGAGCTCGCCGAATACCGTAAGGCGACGGAAGAGACGGGCGGCTGAGCGAGTGGCTGCGCCCGCCCGAGCGCCGAGCCTCGACCTCTACGACAACCCCCTGCTGGTCGGGGCCGACCCCACCCCCGCCCTCCTCGCCTTCGAGTTGGAGGCTGACGACCTGATCCGCATCTACCGCCGGGACGCGGAGGCGGCGGTCAGCGAGACCGTACGCTTCTCGCCGTTCCTGCTCCTGGCCGATCCCGATCTGCTCGCGGGGTTCAAGGGCGACATCGAGGTGACGCCGCTCGACGGGCCCGGCGCGTTCCGCTGGCGTGCCCGATCCCCCGGGTGGGCAGAGGCGTGCCGCGCGCGCGATTACTGCCGCGAGAGGACGGGCCGCGGCGGGGGGGCGCCCGACGCGCCGTTCCGCTTCCTCAACGACCCCGTGCACCAATACCTGCTGCTCACCGGGCGGACGTCCTTCCTCGGGCTCGGGTTCGACGCCTTGCGCCGGCTCGCGCTCGACATCGAGGTCTTGACCGCCGAGGGCTTCGAGTTTCCCAACGCGGCGCGTCCGTCCGACCGGGTCATCGCGATCTCGCTCGCCGACACGGCGGGCTTCCGCGAGGTCCTCCGGGGCGACCGGCTCTCCGAGGCCGCCCTGCTCGAGGAGTGCTCGCGCCTGATCCGGGAGCGGGACCCCGACGTGATCGAGGGGCACAACATCTTCCGGTTCGACCTCGAGTACCTGGAGGCCCGCGCGCGCCAGCACGGCGCGACGCTCGCCTGGGGTCGTCGGGGCGAGCCCCTCCGCGGCCACCCGTCCCGCCTGCAGATCGCGGAGCGCACGATCGGCTACCGGCGCTACCAAGTGGCTGGCCGCCACATCGTCGATACCTGGATCCTCGCGCAGCTCTACGACCTCGGGGCGCGCGACCTTCCGTCGTTCGGCCTCAAGGACATCGCGCGGCACCTCGGCGTCGCCGCGCCCGATCGGACCTACATCGACCCGGCCGACGTCCCTCGCCTCTGGGCCGCCGATCCCGAGCGCCTCGTGCGCTACGCCCTCGACGACGCGACCGAGACCCTGGCGATCTCCGACCTGCTCTCGCCGCCCTACTTCGCGCAGGCGCAGCTCCTGCCGTTTGACTATCAGTCCGCCGTCCTGCGAGGCAACGCGACCAAGATCGACGCCCTGCTGCTCCGCGAGTACCTTCGGCACCGGCGTGCCATCCCCGCCCCCTCCGCTCCCGCGGGCATCGCCGGCGGCCACACCGCCATCTACCAGCAGGGCGTCGCCCGGCCGGTGCTCCACGTCGACGTCATCTCGCTCTATCCGTCGATCATGCTCACCCGGGGGATCGCGCCCGCGGCGGACACGCTCGGCGCCTTCGCGCACCTCCTCCGCGACCTCCGGGACTTCCGCGTCGCCGCCAAGCAGCTCATGCGGGTGGCGGAGAGCGACGCCGAGCGCCGGCACCTGGGCGCGCTCCAGCAGACCTTCAAGATCCTGATCAACTCGTTCTACGGCTACCTCGGCTTCTCCCCCGGGCACTGGAACGACTTCGAGGCGGCCAACCGTGTGACCGCGGAGGGCCGGGTCGTCGTCACCACGATCGTCGATCGCCTCCAGGCGCTCGGCGCGACCGTGGTCGAGATCGACACGGACGGCGTCTACTTCGTGCCGCCGGCGGACGCGCGGGACCCGGCGGGGGAGGCGCGGCTCCTCGCGTCCCTGGCCGCCGCGCTCCCGCCGGGGATCCAGGTCGAGCTGGACGGGCGCTACCGCGCGATGCTCAGCTACAAGATGAAGAACTACGTCCTGCTCGACGACAAGGGCGTGCTCACGATCCGGGGCTCGGGGCTCCGGTCGCGCGGTCTCGAGTTGTTCCAGCGCCGGATCATGGAGGAGCTTTTCGCCCTGCTCCTCGCCGGCCGGCGGGAGGAGATCGCCCCCCTCGTCTCCCGGTGGAAGGCGGACTTCGCCGCCCACCGCGTCCCCGCGCGCCTGTTCATGAAGACCGAGACTCTCCAGGACTCGGTCGACCTCTATCGCGTCGAGCGCGCCCGCGGTCTCCGGAACCCGTCGGCGGCCTACGAGCTCGCACTCGGTGCCGGCCGCCCCTATCAGCCCGGCGACCAGGTGTCCTACTACCTGACCGGCCGAGGAACGAACGTGGCCGTCAGCGACGCCGCGAAGCTGGCGGTGTCCTGGGATCCGGCGGCGCCCGACGAAAACACCGAGTACTACCAGGCCAAGGTCGACGAGCTGTGGGCGCGTTTCCGCCCGTTCGTCGAGCTGGACGCTCTCCGCCCTTGGGTGGAGGAGGTCGCGGTCGACGCCGACACCCCCCAGCAACTCTCGCTGTTCTGAGCCGACCCGAGGCGTCCCGGCCAGCCCTCGAGTCTCGGCGTCGTGAGCGCGCCCGACCCCGGCGGCGCCGCCCGCGTTGGCCAGGGTCCTCCGGCTCGAGCCTACCAGGCGAGCGTCAGCTGGCGGGCGGGCGGGTCCTGCTCGTCTGGGCGGTCGGCCCGGCGCCGCCCGGCGAGCCCATTCGCCCCGGCCAGGCGCGCAAAGCGGGCCTCGACCGTCCGAGCGAAGGCGGGCGGGACGTACGCGGACGAGCAGTAGAGCGCTCGATAGCGCGCGACGAGGGCGGGGAACCGTTCGCCGAGGAACCTGAAGAAGAACTCGCGGACCCCCTCGCGCAGGAACAGGAGGTTGCACTCGGCCTCCCGCGCCCCCGCGGCTCGTGCGGCCCGGAGCAGGGCGCCGATGCTCGCCGCGTCGTCGGTGAGGTAAGGGAGCACGGGCATCATGAAGAGCCGGGTCGCGACACCCGCCTCGGCGAGCCGCTGCATCGCCGCCAGACGGAGGTCCGGGCGGGGCGCCCGGGGCTCGAGCAACCGCGCCAGCTCAGTGTCGGTCGTGGTAACGGAAAAGTTGACGGAGAGCTCCGACCGCTCGGCGATCGCGCGGAGGAGATCCAGGTCACGCGTCACGAGCGTGCCCTTGGTCGTGATCGAGAGCCTGATCCCGGGCAGGGTGCGGACGGCCTCGAGCAGGCTGCGGGTGACTTCGAAGCCGCCTTCGCCGGCCTGATAGGGGTCGGTCGCGGTGCCGACGGCGACGAGCATACCCGATCGCCGCGCACGCTCGAGCGAGCGTCGGAGCGTCGCGCCGTCTACGCGCTTGACGTAGATCGTGCGCTCGAACTCGTGTGGGTCGTTGTGGCCGAGGAAGTCGTGCGTGTAGCGCGCGTAGCAGTAGACGCACCCGGTCGAACAGCCACGGTATGGGTTGACCGTGTAGCCGAACGGCATCGGGCGGGCGGTGCAGCGGTTGACGAGATCCGCCGCGCGCAGCTCCCGGTATTGGGCCTTGTGGCGCTCGTCGATGACTCCGCCGAGCCGCGCCGCCATCCCCGGAGCTGGAACTCCCGGCTTGACCCTGCTCCGTCCTGTCGTCACGTGTTGAGGCGGCCAGCGCCGAAAAAAGCCCGGGGCTCGCGCGATCCCCGGGCTCGATCTTCCTGCGCCGGGTCTCCCTCGTCTAGCGGCGCCAGCCGCCGCCCCCGCCGCCGCCGGGCCCGCCGGGTCTCGGCCCGCGATCACCCCGCGGTCCCCCGCCGCCGCCGCCGCCGCGCTGGGCCTGCGGCCGGGCCTCGTCGACGACGAGGTTGCGGTCGCGGAAGAGACGACCGTTGAGCATCTCGATCGCCTTGGTCGCCTCCTCCTTGGTCGACATCTCGACGAAGCCAAAACCCCGCGGCCGGCCGGTGAACTGATCGGTGACGATCCGTACCGACTCGACCGTCCCCGACTGGGCGAAGAGCTCGCGCAGGTCCTCCTCCGTTGCCTGGAACGACAGGTTCCCTACGAATAGCTTTGCGGGCATCGCGATGATCCTCCTGCCGCGGTCAGGACCGAGTCTCCAGACCCTCGGGGCTTCAAGCGGCCGATAGGGGCAACATCTCTCGGTTTTCGCCTAGCCCAGATTACTGACAGTGATCAATGGGTGTCAAGGACGTTCTGCACGAATGTTCCTGATTTCACTACCCTAATCACGCGGGCGGGGGTCATCACGGGTAGACGCCGCGGGTCGAGCCCCCGTCGATCGTGATGCAAATCCCGGTCAGAAAGCTGGCCCGCTCGGAGGCAAGGAAGCACACGACGTCGGCGACGTCCCTCGGCAGGCCGATCCGCCCGAGCGGGTACGCGCCCTCCGACTCGGCGCGCACCTCGGCCACCGTCCTCCCCGTCACTGCCGCCTGATTGGCGAGCATCGAATCCCACCGCTCGGTCCGCGTGGCGGCCGGCGACACCGCGGTGACCAGGATGTTCGAGCGCGCCCCGAGGTCGGCGAGCCCCTTCGTGAAGTTGACGAGCGCGGCGTTGGCGGCGCCGCCGGCGAGGTAGGTCGAGCTCGGGTTGCGGGCGGCGGCGCCGATGACGTTGATGATGCGCCCGCCTCCCTGCGCCTGCATGATCGGGAACACGGCCCGGGCCATGCGGATGTAGCCGAGCAGCTTCAGGTTCCAGTCGGCCGTCCACTGCTCGTCGGCGGTCGCGAGAAAATCGCCGGCGCGGATTGAGCCGGCGTTGTTGACGAGGATATCGATCTGCCCGAGCCGGCGCTGGGCCTCCTCGATCGCACGCGTGACGCCGTCCAGGACGCTCAGGTCGGCGGCGATCGCGTGGACCTCGGCCCCCGCCCTGGCGCCGATCTCCCAGGCCGCGGCCTCAAGCGTCTCACGGGCGCGGGCGACGATCGCCACCCGCGCGCCCTCCGCCGCCAGCCCCTCCGCGACTGCGCGACCGATGCCCTTGCTCCCGCCCGTCACGAGCGCGACCTTGCCGCCGAGCCCCAGGTCCATCAGCCTACTCGACGAACCCGCAGCCGCTCGCGCCGGCCCCGGGGGTTCCGGCGCGCGGCCGCCACGAGCTGGCGGATCCGGGTCTCCGGCGGCGGGTCCCCAGTGCGGAGCCTCACGGACGCCACTCCAGCTTCATCTCAGGCGCGGGAAGCGCGGGACCCGCGTCCAGTCGAAGTCGTCGCCGACCGAGTCGCGCGTGGCTGCCGCTGCCTCCCCCAGGGTCGTCAGGTCGAGCGTCGCGAGGCGGCGGCCCGAGAGCTTCGCCGCGCTTTCGCCCAGCAGCGCCCGTGCGCCCTCGAGGTTGCCGTTGGCGAGATGCTGCAAGCCAACTGCGAGCTGGATCAGGCCCTGGAGCGCCTCGCGCTCGGCCCCCGCCGCCGCCCGCCAGTGCGGCTCGAGCAGCTCGTGGACCTCGAAGTAGAGGCCCGCGTCGAAGAGCGCGGCCGCGTCGCCAAGCGGCTCCTCGAGCCCCCTCGCCTCGCGATCGAGCGGGCGTGTCGCCACCGCGGCCGCCGCCCGCCCCGCGCGCGCGGTCACCGCCCCTGCGTGCGCGCGCGCGTCCGCCGGGAGCCACCGCTGGCGGACGGCCTCCGGCGAGTCCGCGAGCTCGTCCAGGAGCCGCCGCGCGCCCGCGTCCCGCAGCGACGCGAGGATCAGCTCGGCCAAGCGGTTGCGGAGCGCCAGCGGGAGGGCCGGCGGCGGGCGGCGGGACGAGACCACGGTCATGAGGGCGTCGGGGCCGGCGTCCCCTCCGACAGCGGCGCGGGAGCGCGAACGTAGATGACCCGCGTGCCGGCGAGGAGGTCATGGAGCGCGCGCTTGTCGCGCCGGAGTCCTGCGATCACGTAGCCGACCAAGAGGGTCGCGCCGGACACGAGGTAGCCGACAGAGCGCAGGATCGACCTCCCCACCGCGAGACCGCCGCCGTCGGTGCGGACGACCTGGACCCGCACGACCATCTTCCCCACGGTCTGCCCGAACAGCGCGTGCAGCGTCACGTAGTAGACGCTCCCGAACGCGAACATGAACGCGACGAGCGTGCCGTTGAACACGGGCAGCTCCGCGATCTGACCGCCCCAGATGAGCCCCGCCACAATGCGGAGCGAGAACTCGGTGGCATAGAACACCAGCCAATCGACCAGCACCGCGACGAGGCGGATCCAGAAGCCCGCCGGAGCCGGCTCCACCTCCGCGAAGGCCGTCTCCATAGGGCGTATGATACCGCTTGACTCACTCGTCGGATCAAGCCTCTACAGGCCGATCGCCCGCCTGGCGTCGGCCCTTTCGATGTCCGACGCGCCCTCGGCGATCTCGCCAACCGGGGAACGACCCAGCCGTCTCCCTTCTCGGAGTCGCCCCCCCGTTCCCGCCCGACTGTCTGTCGGCCGCCGTCGGCGGCCCGGCCGGATCTCGGCCTCACGCCCCGACGACGCAATGTGTCCCTGGACCTTCGCGGAGCGGCCTAGGGCCGCGCGCGGCTCGCCTCCACAAAAATCGCGACGCCCGCTCGAAGTCGGTCTCGGTCGAGGTTCAGGCAGGCAGACGAGCCCGCCGCGATCGCCGGCAGGCTCTGGAACGAGGTCGTCATCGAACCGCCCTGGTGTCCGCCTGCTCGCGGGCGCCCGTCACCATTCGGTGCGCCCCGTCCGGAGTGCCGGACGATTGGGCTGCACCCGCGGCTATTTGAGCGGCGTATAATATCGCCCATGATTTCCGTGCGGGACGCTCAGATTCACGTCCTGTCCCGCGTGGCGGCCCCGGTCGCGCCCGAGGTCGTGTCCCTCACCCAGGGCCTCGGCCGTGTCCTCGCGCAGGATCTGCGCGCTCCCTTCGACGTCCCGCCCGCCGACAACTCGGCGGTCGATGGCTACGCGGTCACCAGCGCCGACATCCCGGTCGACGGGGCGCGGGAGCTCGAGGTCGTCGCCGACTTGCCCGCGGGCGCGGTCTACGAGGCAGCCCTCCGGCCGGGTGAAGCGATCCGGATCATGACGGGCGCGCCGATGCCGGCCGGCGCCGACACCGTCATCCCCCTCGAGCGGGTGACGCGCGCGGACGGGCGCGTGCGCATTCCGCCGCTCGCCAAAGGAAGCAACGTGCGGCTCCGGGGCGAGGACGTGAGCTCGGGCACGGTCGTGATCGAGGCGGGTGCAGTCCTGCGGCCGCAAGAGCTCGGGCTCATCGCGTCGCTCGGTCTTCCCGAGATCCTCGTCCGGCGCCGGCCTCGCGTGGCGATCCTCTCGACGGGTGACGAGATCGCCGAGCCCGGACAGCCGCGGAGGCCGGGCCAGATCTACGACTCGAATCGCTTCATGCTCCGCAGCGCGGTCGAGCTGTGCGGCGGCGAGGTGACCGATCTCGGGATCGCGCCCGACGACCGTGACCCCCTCCGGGCGCAGATCCTCGAGGCCAGCCGGAGCGCGGACGTCGTGATTACGTCGGGTGGGGTCTCGGTCGGCGACTACGACCTCGTCAAGGAGGTGCTGGGGGAGCTCGGCACGATCGACTTTTGGCAGGTCGCGATGCAGCCCGGCCGCCCGCTCGCAGCCGGCCGGGTCGGCGACGCCCACTTCTTCGGCCTGCCGGGCAACCCGGTCGCGTCGATGCTCACGTTCGCCCTCTTCGTCCGGCCCGTGCTCTGGAAGCTCGCCGGGCGCCGCCAGCTCTCGGCGCGCGGATTCCACGCGCGAGCGAGCGAGGCGATGCCGAAGCGGCGCGACCGACGGGAGTTCAAGCGGGGCGTGCTCAGCTACCAGGATGGCAGCTGGGAGGTCCGGACGACCGGCCCCCAGGGGTCGGGCATCGTCAGCTCGATGGTCGCCGGCAACTGCCTGATCGTCATCGAGGAAGACCGTGGCGACGTCGAGCCCGGCGACACCGTCTGGGTCGAGCCGTTCGCGGACCTCTGACCGGATGGCCGAGCGGCTCGGCGTCGACCTCATCGACCGCGTTCGGGAGCTCGTACGCGGCCTCGCGACCGAGCACGCGCGGCGACTTGCGCACCTTCACTACGCCGACATTCGCCTCGAGGTGAGCGAGGGCAAGGCGGCGACGGCCGAGAACGGGGCGGCCAAGCTCTCGAGCGACGACTACGGCTTCGCCGTGGGCATCCGCGTGATCGCCGGCGCCGGCATGGTCGCGGCGGGCCACTTCGGCCGCACCCTCGGCGTGGCCGACACCGGTCGCCTTGAGCGGATCCTCCGCGAGGGCATCGAACACGCCTACCGGCGGGCGCTCGCCAACGCCGAGTTCAAGGCCGACGCCCGCGAAAAGTTCGGGGCGCTCGGCCTGGCGCTCGCCGACACCCGCCTCTGCCCAATCGACGTGCGCGAGGACACGGTGCCCGCCCTCTACGAGGTCGACCCCCGCACGGTGGACCTCGCCGCAATGGTGCGCCTGACGACCGACGTATCGCGACAGGTGGCGGCCGTCGACGCCCGCGTGCAGTACAACTACGTCTCCGCGATGACGCAGCTCTCGCGCGAGCTCTTCGCCTCGTCAGAGGGCGCGCTCATCGACCAGTCGTTCGCGCACACGCAGGGCCTGTGCGGGCTCGTCGCCGTGGGTCCGGAGGCGAGCCAGCAGCTCTACGACGTGCTCGGCCACCAGCGGGGCTGGGAGATTCTGCACCGCGGCGTCGACGAGCCGCTGATGCGCTCCCCGACCTTCGTCGACTTCGCGCTCGAGCTGGCGCGCGAGGGCGCGGCCCTCTGCGAGGCGCCGCCCTGCCCGACGCTCGACCGCGAGGTTGCCGTCGTGACCGATCCGCACTACAACACGCTGGTCTCGCACGAGATCGTCGGGCACCCGGTCGAGCTCGACCGCGCCCTCAAGATGGAGACGGCGTACGCGGGCCGTTCGTGGCTGCTCCGCGGGCTCGACAACCACCAGATCGGCCGGCGCGTCGCCTCCGACCTGGTCACCGCCTACTCGGATCCGTCGCTTCCCGGCTACGGCCACTACCGCTACGATGACGAGGGCACGCCCGCCCGCCGGGTCGTCCACATCGAGAACGGCGTCTTCACGGGCTTCATGAACAGCCGGCAGACCGCCGCAATCTTCGGCGGGGCGCCGAACGGTCACTGGAAGGCGACCGGCGCCTCGCTGGTGCCGCTGATCCGGATGTCCACCACAGTCTTCGACGCCGGCAGCCGGGATCCCGCCGACATCCTGGGCGAGGTCGACCACGGCTACTACCTGGTCGGCCACCGGACCCCGTCGATCGCGGAGAGCCGCGAGAACTTCCGCATCTCGGCACGCCGGGTGTACGAGATCGAGCACGGCCGACTCGGGCGGCTGTACCGCGACGGCGGCCTCCAGGCCGACAGCCGGGACTACTTCATGAACGTGGATGCCGTCGGCGCCGACTTCCGCCTCTACCCGATCGCCAACTGCGGCAAGGGCCAGCCGATGCAGACCAAGAGACTCGGCAACGGAGGGCCCACCATGCGGTCGCGCGCGAAGGTCACGGGAGGATAGGCCTCGGATGCGCCAGACCGTCGGCGCGGTGCTCGCCCTCGCCGTGCTGCTCCTGGGCGCGGCGCCCGCCGCGCCGCCCGACTATCCCGTGCGCTACATCCACCTCGACGAGCTCAAGGCCCTCCTCGACCGGGGGGACCGGGTCGACATCTTCGACGTGCGGCCCTGGGCGTCGTACGTCCACGCCCACATCAAGGGGGCCCGGTCGATGCCGATCGCGTCGGTGGCCGCGCGGGCCACGGAGATCAGCCGCACCGGGTTGGTCGTCTTCTACTGAACGTGCCCGCACGCGCTGTCCCGGGGGGCCAGCAACATCCTCTACGAGCGCGGGTGGCGGAACCAGCGCGTCCTCGACGAGGGGCTCGGGGGCTGGATGGCCAAGGGCTATCCGGTCGCGGGCACGAAGGCCGGCCAGCCGCCGGAACACTGAGATGATCACGACGCCGGAGCTCGCGAAGGCCGCCGAGGCCGCGCTCGAATGCCTGTCCGCCGAGCCTGACATCCGCGAGTGCGAGGTCTTCGTCGCCGTCAACGGCAGCCTGCTCACCCGCGTCAGCTACACGTCGCACATCCCCTCCCACGGCGTGGAGGAGCCCAAGTCGACCGAGTCCTTTGGCCTGGGGCTCCAGGTGGTGCTCGCGTCGGCCGCCGGCCCCCGGATCGGGTTCGGCGCCGAGCCCGGCGACCTCTCGCTCGAGGGCGTCCGGCGCGCGCTCGCCAAGGCGCGCGAGAGCGCCGTCTTCGATCCCGAGTTCGTCTCCCTGCCCGCGCCCGGGGGCGAGGCGCGAACGCTGCGGGACTACCACGATCCCCGCCTGCTCGAGCTGCGAGACCGGGATCTCGTCGAGGCGGGCTGGAGGGTGATCGCCGGCGCGCTCCGGACTTTCGTGGCCTCGTCGAAGCTCGCGGCCCTCGCCGGCGGCGAGGCGGGGCTCCCGCGGCTCGGGCTCATCCTCGGCGGCGACGTGACGATCCTGCAGGAGCGGATCGCGGTGGCGTCGACCCGCATGCCCCGCGCCCAGACCGACGAGTCGACGCTCATCATGAGCTTCCTCACCGCGATGGTGGAAGCCAAGGACGCCAAGGGTTCGGGTTGGTCGACGGGGACACGGCTCGACCACTTCACGGACGAGGCGGGGGTGGACGCCGCCCAGAACGCGATCGGCGCGACCGACGGCGAGCGCGTGCCGACCGGCGAGTACACGGTCATCTTCGGCAAGCAGGCGGTGACCGATCTCCTGAACAACCTCGTGCTCCCCGCGCTCTCGGCGGGCGCGATCTATTCGCTGAGCTCGCCGTTCACGGGTAAGCTCGGGAAGCGGGTGGCCTCGCCGCGCCTCACCATCTACGACCACGGGGCGCTCCCCGGCCTCATGGGCTCGAAGGGCATCACGTGCGAGGGGCTTCCGACCGGCCGCACCGACCTCCTCCGGCACGGCGTCTTCGTCGGCTGCCTCTCGACCTGGTACGAGACCCAGCGCCTGCTCCGCGACCCGAAGCTGGTCCAGAAGCTCGGCGCCGACGCGGAGGCCGCCCGCACCGCCCTCGTCCCCCGCAACGGCTTCCGGTTCGACGCTGGCGGAGGGCGGCAGTTCGAATCGCTGCCGAGCCCCTCCCCGTCCAACGTGATCGTGGAGGGGACCGAGCCGGTGGCGCTCGACGAGCTCATTCGCACCGTCCGCAACGGGCTCTACGTCGGACGGATCTGGTACACGTACCCGATCAACGGGCTCCGCGCCGGCGACTTCACCTGCACCGTCGTCGGCGACTCGTTCGTGATTCGGGACGGGCGGCTCGCGGTGCCGCTCAAGGCCAACACGCTGCGCCTCAACGACAACATCGCGAAGGTGCTCAACAACGTCGT
>QHRX01000270.1 GCA_003221455.1 Candidatus Rokuibacteriota bacterium | reverse complement strand
GGATCACGTCAACCGCCGCCGCGAGGTCGGCGACCCGGGCGTCCGCGTTCCGGCACTCGCTGTACGGGCGATCGAGCAGGACCGTGTAGCTGCCGACGGCGCGTCCGGCGTCGATGTCCCGCCACCGGTCGCCGACGACGAAGGAGCGCCCGAGGTCGATCCTCCACTTCGCTGCCGCCTCCCGGAGCATGCCGGGCTTCGGTTTGCGGCAGGCGCAGGCGTCATCCAAGTCGTGGGCGCAGACGAAGATGTCCTCGACGGGAACGGCGGCGCGGAGCTGCTCGTGCATTTGCGCGAGGACGCTCGGGGGGATGAGACCGCGACCCACCTCGGGCTGGTTCGTGAACACGATCGGGACCAGGCCCGCGTCCCGAAGACGCGCGACGTGCCGGCCGGCGCCCGCGATCAGCCGGAACTCGTCGAGGGAGACGGGGGCGTACGCGCGGTTGCCCCGCACGAACGTCTCCACCAGCACGCCGTCCCGGTCGAGGAACACCGCCCGGCGCCCCTCGCTCAGGCGGGACGTCCCATCGTCAGATACCGCACGTCCGTGAGGTCCGCGCGCCCGGCGTCGACGACGCCGACACAATCGATGATGAGCGGCCGCCGCATCGTGCGGAGGGCCTCCGGACGCGGCACGGCGAACTCGTCCCAATCGGTGAGGATGAGGAGGCAGTCGGCGGCCGCGAGCGCCTCGTCCCGGTGGGCAACGATCTTGGCGGGCACGCTGACGTCCGACGCCCCCACGACGGGATCCCAGGCGCGGACGTCGGCCCGCCCCGTCAGCTCGCCGATCACGCGCAGCGACATCGAGTTCTTCGTCGAGCGCGTGTTCTTCTTGTAGGCGAGCCCCCACACCGCGATCGTCGGGGACGGTGTCGTGGGGAACACGTGTTCCTCGAGCTTGCGATGGACCCACCAGTGCCGCCGCACGTTGTAGTCGACCATCGTCTCGATGAACGCGCCATCGACCGCGCTCGCCCGGCAGAGGTCGCGGAGCGAGATCATGTCGCGCTCGAGGTTGCCTCCCGCGATCCCGAGTCCGGGTCGGATATAGGCGGCGGAGCCGATCCGCTTGTCGAGCCTGAGCGCGGGCTCCATCTCCTGCCAATTGGCGCCGACCGCCTCGCAGAGGTCGGCCAGCGTGTTGGCGTAGGTCACCGCCGCGCACAGGTAGAGGTTGATGGCGGTCTTCGTCAGCTCCGCGCTCTCGTAGCGCATCGGGAAGATCGGGCAGCCGAAGCGCCGCAGCCCCGCGTCGAGGAGCGGCGCCAGCGGCGCCGTCGGGTCGGCGCAGCCGAGCATGAGGCGTTCCGGTCGGAGATAGCGCTCGACCGCGTTGCCGAAGATGAGCGTCTCGATCCAGTAATAGAGTTGGAAGCGTAGCTCCGGACGGCGCGCGCGGATCCGCGCCGCGAGCCGTCGCGTGAACCCGGGCGGCACTTGGCTCATCACGGCGAGGGTCACGTCCTGGCGCAGGTGCGGGAGGGCGGCGTCGATCGCCTCGAGCACCACCGCGGGGTCGCTCGTGTTCGCCGCGTCCGTCGGGACGTCCCGCGCGACGATCACGAGCGGGCACGCGCCGAGCGCCGCGGGGTCCGTGGAGAACGTCATCGACCCGCGGACCCGCGCGAAGAGGGCGTCGAGCGCCGGCTCGTGGACCGGCAGCTCGCCCCGGCCGAGCCGGTCGACCGGCCCCCGGTCCAGGTCCACCGCGACGACCGCCTCGCCGAACGACGCCCAGCCGATGCTCGAGACGATGCCGAGGTGCGACAGGCCGAGGAACCCCGTGGGGCCGCTCACGCACCGCCCTCGAGCGGCGCCACGGCGGCGGCCATCACCGTCCGCGAGAGCCAGAGGTCGTTGTCGCAGGAGCCCTCGCCGGCCGCCGCGCGCGCCTCGAAGTGCCGGAGATCGGCCGCCCACGTCGGATCGGGGCCGCCGACGGTCTCCCGGCTCTCCTCCGGGACACCGCTCGGAAGGCGACGCCGCCAGAGCACGAGCTCGCTCCGCCCCCACTTCGTGAGCCCGTCCATCTCAAGGGCGCCGTGCTCGCCGGTGACCTCGATCCGCCACCGGTTCTTCCAGGCGAGGAAGCTACACTCGATGACGAGGCTCCGATCGCTCGTCGCGAGAATGCAGTGATCGATCCCCTTCAGCTCGTGGCCGCGCCGCTCCCAGACACGGAACTCACAGCCGGATCGGCCGAAGACGAAGCCGGTGAGGTCGATGAGGTGGCTCGCCATGTCCTCGAGCACGCCGTACCGGCTGTCGCGCCACGTCCCCGCGATGGTGCCGGCCGTTCCGTTGCCGTAGAACATCCGGACGCGGTAGACGCGCCCGATCGCGCCCGCATCGAGGTGGCGCTTGAGGGCGACCACGTGGGGCTCGAACCGGAAGTTGTAGGAGGTGTACCAGATCGCGCCCGCCTTCGCCCCTCGCCGGCGCAGGCGCTCGGCGGTCATGGGGTCGAGGATCAAGGGCTTCTCGACGAGCGCGTGTTTCCCGCGGTCGAGGAAGTACTCGAGCAGCTCGACCTTCACGTCGTTGGGCACCGCTAGGATCGCGGCGTCGTACCGGTCCTCGTCGCACTGGCCCGGCGTCTCGTAATCGGCGGCGCGGTTGAAGGGATCGACGGTCGCGACGCAGCGGTCGCCGAGGACCGCCTTCCGCTTCGCGCCGATGTTGCCGTAGCCAACCAGCATGTACCTCATGCGTAGCGGGCGCGACGCTCGAGCGCGCTGATCTTCTCCTCGACCTCGGCCGGCGACACGGGGACATTGCCCTGCCGCTCACAGGTCACCGCGGCGCCCAACGAGCCAAGGATCGAGGCCAGCACGAGGTTTCCCGTCGTCGCCAGCGCGAGCGAGGCGTAGGCCAGGAGGGCGTCACCGGCCCCGACGGGGTCGACGATCCGGTCGACGAAGCTGTCGAGCGTGAAGAAGTCC
>QHRX01000269.1 GCA_003221455.1 Candidatus Rokuibacteriota bacterium | reverse complement strand
CGTCAAGATCCTCGTGGAAAACGGCCTGGCGGTCGAGTACGGCCAGCCGCTCTTCCTGGTCGAGCCGCTCCATTGACCCGACGGGGCATGCGGCGTCCCACCGTCGTCGAGATCGGACTCGCCGCGCTGGTCGTCCTCCTCCTCGGCGCCCTCTGGGGCTGGCGGTCTGACGGCCGGGCCCCGGCGCCGGCCGACCTCCGCGCCGTGCCGGCGCGGGCGACCGCGCCCGAGGTCGCGCTGCTGACCGACGAAGGGATTCGCCGCTTCGCCGGGCGCGAGTTCGCGGAGGCGTGCGAGCGCTTCAGCGAGGCGGCCGCCCGCGCGCCCGAAAGCGTCGCCCTGCGCGGGAACGTGGCCCGCTGCTTCGGAGACTGGGGGTGGCAGGCCCTGCGCGCCGGTCGCGCCGAGGAGGCGATGCAGCTCTTCCGGCAGGGCCTGGCGGCGTCTCCGGCGGGCGAGGACCTCCTGAAGGGCCTCGGCGTCGCGGCCGTCCACGCGGGCCGCGCCGACCTCGCGGTCGAGCCGCTGGCCCGCCTCGTGCGCGATCAGCCTGACGGCGAGGCGACGATCCTGCTGGCCCGACTCTACGACCAGCGCGACGAGGGCACGCGGGCCGTGACGCTCCTGCGCCGATTCCTCGCCGTCCATCCGGCGGACGTCGAGGCACGCCGGCTTCTGGACAAGCTCACCCGGGAGTCCACGGCGGAGGCCGGCTTCCGGAAGGTGGAGACCGCCCACTTCGTCCTCAAGGCTCGCGGGGACGGCGACGCCGAGATCCGCCGGACGGTGCTGGCGACGCTCGAGCGCCTGTACGCCGACATCGGCGGAGCGCTCGGACGATATCCGGCCGAAAAGATCCTGGTCGTCCTCTACCCCGCCGGGCGCTTCCAGGAGGTGACCGGCACGCACGACTGGGTGAGCGGCCTCTTCGACGGCAAGATCCGCCTGCCGGCGGGCGCGGTCGCCCTCCCCCACCCGGCCCTGGCCCGCGTGCTGGCTCACGAGGGGACCCACGCGATCGTCCACCAGATCGCTCGCGGACGGGCTCCCCGCTGGCTCCAGGAGGGTCTCGCGCAGCACTTCGAGGGCGTCGACGACGAGGATCTCCTGGAGCTGCCCCAGGGCCTCACGCTCGGGGGCGTCGAGGCGCTGCTCACGTCGGGGGACGTCGCCAAGGCGCGCACCGGCTACCGGACCGCGCTCTGGCTCGTGCGGGACCTCCTCGAGCGCGGCGGGATGCCCACGATCACCGAGCTGCTCACCCGCCTCGGCAGCGGCGAGCCGGTGACCACGGCCGTCGAACGCGTGTACGGCCTGCCCCTCCCGCGGCTGGAGGCGCAGTGGCGCCTCGTGCTCGGGGGCCCTGCCGACGGCGACAGCGCCGCCCGGTGACCGGCATGGACCGCGAGAATTCACCGGCTGGGCGGCCGGGCGGGGGGCGCGGAGGCCCCGAAGCCGCCGAGGCGAGCCCCGACAGTGACCCAGTGTGGTCGTCCGCGCTCGCATAAGTGTTCCAGAAGATCCTGATCGCCAACCGCGGGGAGATCGCCCTCCGCATCGTGCGGACGTGCCGGGAGCTCGGCATTCGCACCGTGGTCGCCCACTCCACGGCAGACGCCGAGTCGCTTCCCACCCGCCTCGCGGACGAGTCGATCTGCGTCGGGCCGGCGGAGGCACGGCAGAGCTACCTCAACATCCCCGGGATCATCTCGGCCGCCGAAGTCACCGACAGCGAGGCCATCCATCCCGGCTACGGCTTCCTCGCCGAGAACCCGGCCTTCGCCGACATCTGCCAGGCGTGCGGGCTCACCTTCATCGGGCCGCCCGCCGGCGCCATCCGCCTCATGGGGGACAAGGCGCAGGCCCGGCTGGCCGCCAAGAAGGCCGGCGCGCCGGTCCTCCCGGGTAGCGAGGGCCCCGTCAAGGATCTCGACGAGGCGCGCGCGGTGGCCGACGAGATCGGCTACCCGATCATCCTGAAGGCCTCGGCGGGCGGGGGCGGCCGCGGCATGCGGATCGTCCGCGATGCCGACGGGCTGGCCAGCGCGTTCCAGACCTGTCAGACGGAGGCCGGCGCGGCGTTCGGCTCGTCGGAGCTCTACTGCGAGAAATTCGTGCCCGACGCGCGCCACGTCGAGGTCCAGGTGCTCGGCGACCGGAACGGCACGCGTCTCCTGCTCGGGGAGCGCGACTGCTCGGTGCAACGCCGCCACCAGAAGCTGCTCGAGGAGTCGCCCGCACCCCTGCTCAAGCCCGAGACCCGCGCCGGCCTCGAGCGGGCCGCCCTCGCCGTGGCCGGCGCCGTGAACTACGAGTCGGCCGGCACCGTGGAGTTCCTGGTCGACGACGCGGGTGACTTCTATTTCATCGAGATGAACACCCGGATCCAGGTCGAGCACCCGGTGACGGAGACCGTGACGGGCATCGACATCGTCCGGGAACAGATCCGGATCGCATGGGGGCACCCGCTCGGCTATACCCAGGCGGCGATCCGGATCGCCGGCCACGCGATCGAATGCCGCATCAACGCCGAGGATCCGGACACGTTCGTGCCGAGCGCCGGCCGGGTCACCACGTGGATCCCGCCGGGTGGCTTCGGCGTCCGCGTCGATAGCCACCTGATGGCGCCGTATTCGGTGCCCCCGTTCTACGATTCCCTGCTCGCGAAGATCATCGTCCACGCCGACGATCGGGCGACCGCGATCGAGCGAATGCGGCGGGCCCTCGCGGAGACCGTGGTCGAAGGCGTGAAGACCACGATCCCGTTCCACCAGAGGCTCCTGAGCGACCCCGCGTTCCGCGAGGGCGGGTTCCGCCTCGGGCGTCTCGAGACCACCCTGTAGCCCGGGGTGGCGCCCCGCGGTGCCGTCCCTGATCCCCGACCTCTACGTCATCCTCGACCGCGCGGCGGCCCGGGGCCGGGAACTCGACGGGGTCCTCGAGGGCGCCATCGCCGCCGGCTGCCGGATGGTCCAGCTTCGGGAAAAGGAGTGGCCGTCGGGCAGGCTGCTGCCGCTGGCCGAGCGGCTGCGCGGCCGCTGCCGGGCCGCGGGGGTGACGTTCATCG
>QHRX01000080.1 GCA_003221455.1 Candidatus Rokuibacteriota bacterium | reverse complement strand
GTGATCCTCGACAACATCGGGCTGCCCTACAGCGCCATCAACTGGATGCACGGCGCGTCCGGCGTCATCGGGGCCGCCGACGCCGACATTCTCGTCTCCCTGAAGCCCGACCATCGGCCGACCGCCGACCACGTCCGCGCTCTCCGGCAGACGCTACCGACCGAGTTCCCCGGTGTGACCTTCTACTTCTTGCCGGCCGACATCGTGACGCAGATCATCAACTTCGGCCTGCCGGCGCCGATCGACATCCAGCTCGAGGGGGCGGACGTCCAGGGCAATCGGCGCGTCGCCGATCAGATGCTGAACGAGCTCCGTCGCGTGCCGGGGCTGGTCGACCTCCGCATCCAGCAGCGCTTCGACTACCCGAAGTTCGACGTCACCGTGGATCGCACGAAGGCGGGACAGGGTGGCTTCACCACGCGGGACCTTGCCAGCAGCCTGCTGGTCTCGCTCAGCGGGAGCTTCCAGACCACGCCGACCTTCTTCCTGAACTGGCAGAACGGGGTCAACTACAACCTCGCCACCCAGACTCCGCAGTACCGGATCCAGTCCCTGCAGGACCTCCAGAACATCCCGATCAGCTCCCCCACCACGACGCGACCCGGCATTCTCGCCGACGTCGCGTCGATCACGCGCTCGAGCGAGATCGCGGTGCTGTCGCACTACAACATCCGCCGGGTCGTGGACATCCACGGCGCCGTGCAGGACCGCGACCTCGGCGCGGTCGGCCGCGACGTCACGCGGATTCTCGACGCCCACCGGCCGCTTCTGCCTCGCGGCAGCTTCCTCGCCGTACGGGGGCAGCTCGCGACCATGTGGACGGCGTACCTCGGGCTGCTGGCGGGACTCGGCTTCTCGATCGTGCTCGTCTACTTGCTGATCGTCGTGAACTTCCAGTCCTGGCTCGATCCCTTCATCATCATCACGGCGCTGCCGGCGGCGCTAGCTGGGATCGTCGTCTTCCTGTTCCTGACCGGGACCACGCTCAGTGTACCCGCGCTGATGGGAGCCATCATGAGCATCGGCGTCGCAACCTCCAACAGCATCCTGGTCGTGGCCTTTGCCAAGGAGCGGCTCAATGAGCACGGCGATGTGGCGCGGGCCGCGGTCGAGGCTGGATTCACCCGCTTCCGCCCGGTCTTGATGACCGCGCTGGCCATGGTGATCGGCATGGTGCCCATGGCGCTCGGGCTCGGGGAGGGAGGCGAGCAGAACGCTCCGCTCGGGCGCGCCGTCATCGGCGGCCTGCTGTGCGCCACCGTCGCCACCCTCGTCTTCGTCCCCTCGGTGTTCGCCCTGCTGCACGGGCGGCGCTCGACCGGTGGCCCGCGATGACGGGCGATTCCGCGAGCGAGTTCGTGGGGCCGTCCCCCGCGGTCGTCCAACGTGGCGGTGCGCGATGGCGCCGGCGCTACCTGGCGCTCCTCGGAGTCGCGGTCGCGGCGGGAGCCCTCGGTCTCGGTATCGTCGCGGGGATTCGCGCTCGCAGCGCGGCCGACACCATGCTGAGGAAGACCACAGCCGAGGCGGCCGTCTCGCTCGTGAGGGTGGTGGCGCCCAAGCCGGGCGCGCCGGCCCAGGAGATCCTGCTCCCGGGCACGACCCAGGCCTTCACGGACGCGCCGATCTTTGCGCGCACGAGCGGTTACGTGAAGGGCTGGTACTTCGACATCGGCGCCCACGTGAAGCGGGGGCAGCTGCTCGCCGAGATCGAGAGCCCGGAGGTCGACCAGCAGCTGCAGCAGGCCCGGGCCGACCTCGAGACGGCGCAGGCCAACCTCCGGCAGGCCCAGATCACCGCGGACCGCTGGCTGGCGCTGCTCCAGACCGACTCGGTCTCCAAGCAGGAGACGGACCAGGCGGTGAGCGCGCTCAACGCAACGAAGGCCACCGTGGATTCGAACGCCGCGAACGTCCGCCGGCTCAAACAGCTCCAGGGGTTCGAGAGGGTCTCGGCACCGTTCGACGGGGTCGTCACCGTGCGCAACGTCGACATCGGGGTCCTGATCAATGCCGGCGCGAATACCCCGGGTCGGGAGCTCTTCCACCTGGCGGCCGTCCACACGCTCCGCGTCTTCGTGGCGGTCCCTGAGGTCTACTCGCGAGCGGCCCGCCCCGGGAGCTCCGCGACGCTCACCCTCGAGGAGTTTCCCGGTCGCTCCTTCCACGGCACGCTCGTGAGGAACGCCAGCGCGATCGACCTCGCCTCGCGCACGCTGCTCGTCGAGGTGGACGTCGATAACCCCGGCGGCGAGCTGCTGCCCGGGGCCTACGCATTCGTCCACCTGAAGCTGCCGGACGAGATCGCGTCCGTGACGCTTCCCGCCAATACGCTGCTCTTCAGGGCTGAGGGACTCCAGGTCGCGGTGGTGCGGGACGGTCAGGCGCAGCTCGTTCCGGTGACGATCGGGCGTGATTATGGCGAGACCGTCGAGATCCTCTCCGGGCTTCGGCCGACCGACCAGGTCATCGTCGCGCCGTCGGACTCCCTCACCAGCGGGACCCCCGTGCGGATTGCGAGCGCTCCGGCCGGGGCTGGGCGATGAGGCGGCCAGGCGCGGGCCTCGTCACGCTGGCCATCTTCCTGCTCGGCGGCTGCATGGTCGGTCCGGACTACACGAAGCCCTCGGTGCCCATGACGCCAGCCTACAAGGAGGCGGAGGGCTGGAAGGCCGCGCAGCCGAGCGATCAGCTGCCGCGGGGCCAGTGGTGGACAGTCTTCGGCGACCCCGAGCTCCACGCGCTGGAGGAGGAGGTCGCCACCGGCAACCAGAATCTGAAGGTCGCGGAGGCCAGGTTGCGCGAAGCCCGGGCCATGGTCCGCTTCAACCGGGCCGCGCTGTTTCCCACGATCTCGGCCAGTGCCGGAGCCAGCTCCATCCGTGACTCCTCGAACCGGCCCTTCCTGTCCCCGAGCGTGAGCCCGGGCAGCAGCGGCGATCTGCTCCTGTCGCTCGACATGTCGTACGAGATCGATCTGTGGGGTCGGGTCCGGCGGACGGTGGCGGCGGCGCGCCACGAGGCCCAGGCCACCGCGGCCGACCTCGAGACCGCCCGGCTCAGTCTGCAAGCCGAGCTAGCGATGGACTACTTCGAGCTGCGGGCCTCGGATGCTCAGGAGCAGCTCCTGGATCAGACAGTGAAGGCCTTCGAGGCGGCGCTGCAGCTCACGACGAATCGCTTCCAGGGCGGCGCCGCCCCGAAGTCCGACGTCGCCCAGGCCCAGACGCAGCTCGACACCACGCGGGCGCAGGCCACCGACGTCACGGTGCAACGGGCGCAGCTCGAGCACGCGATCGCGACGTTGATCGGCCAACCGCCCGCGGCCTTCCGCCTACCACCCCAAGCGCTGGACACGCGGCCACCGGACATCCCGGTGGGTCTGCCGTCCCAGCTCCTGGAGCGGCGGCCGGACATCGCGGCCGCCGAGCGTCGGGTCGCCGAGGCCAACGAGCAGATCGGCATCGCCAAGGCCGCCTACTATCCGACTGTGATGCTGAACGCCTCGGTCGGATTCGAAGGAAGCTCGTTCGGGAACGTCCTGAACGCATCGAGCCTCCTTTGGGCGGTGGGGGCGTCGATCACGCAGACAATCTTCGATGGCGGACGCCGCCGCGCCACGTCCGACGCGGCGCTCGCCGCCCACGATGCGACGGTGGCCGGTTACCGCCAGGCGACGCTGACCGCCTTCCAGCAGGTCGAGGATAACCTGGCGGCGATCCGCATCCTCGAGCAAGAGGCTCAGCAGCAGCGGCGGGCGGTGGAGTCGGCCGAGCAATCACTCCAGCTCTTCACCAACCGCTATCGGGGTGGTGTGGACAACTACCTGCAGGTCATCACCGCGCAGACTGTGACCCTCTCGAACCAGCGCAACGAGATCGACGTCCTCCGACGCCGCATGGACGCCAGCGTCCTGCTGGTGAAAGCGCTCGGAGGCGGCTGGGACGTGGCCGAGCTACCAAAACCATAGCGCGCGTGTTCGATCCCCGGACGGCTCACCACCAACGACGAGGACTTCTGAGACGCCCCCACCAGTACGGCAGGCTCGTGCGCTGAGGCGTCCGGTGAAACCGCAGCGGTCTGGGTAGGCTGCGAGGCAGAGAAGAGCCATCCAGCGCGGCGGCGCGCAGGTGGTCCGGCGCGACCGAACGGCGACTCGCGGTTATCGGTGAGTTCGAGCAACGCCTCCTCGGAACGGTGGGCCTGTTCGTCAGTCGGATCCGCGTACCTGATTCCGGTCAGCCAATCAGACGCATCGGCGGCGCGCCGGGCGGTAGCCGCGACAGCCCACGCCAGACGGCGGGCGCGCAGTCGACTGCGATGGCGCTACCGAGATCCGAGCGATGGTTGCGGCGCTGGACGCCGAACTGACGCGCGGCAGGGGCGCGACCACCATCGACAGGGTCTTCCATCGATGGTTCAGCCAGCATGACCAGCGCCGCCAGCGCCGCGGAGCACGTAGCAAGGGAGTCGTGCCCGGATCATCGGGCCGGCATTGTCTGTACGCGACTGAATCGAGCAGCCGTTGTTGGTGCTGCGCGACCGCTTCAGCATCCACGAACCAGTCGGAGAGTGGGTTCATCGTGGCACTCCGTCGCTGACGCTGCGTCCCAGCGCTGAGTTCAGGCCGCGGCCGCGTCGTTCTGCCAGACGGCGAAGATGTTCCCCTCGGTGTCCTTCAGCTGCGCGAACCACCCCATTCCCGGCACCGGCGTCTTCGGTACGACAACCTTGGCACTGAGCCGCTCCGCTCGCCGGACGAACTCGTCGACGTTTGCCACTCCGACGTAGTTGACGGGGGTCTGGCCCGGAAACATCCGCCGCATGAGTCCGCCGTTGACGCCTGGGTGGGCAGGCTGTCCTGCGGCGTCGGTCGGGACGGTCCGCACCATCCAGTATTCGGCGCCCGCGCCCCCGCCAGCCGAACCCTCCCAACGGCTGATCTCCCAGCCGAACAGCTCGCGATAGAACTTCGCCGCCCGCTCGGGGTCGTCAGCCGGGATTTCGAAATGCACGACCGTGTGATCCATTGAGTGTGTCCTCCTTCGAGAAGGATGTTACCTGGAATACCGGCTACACGATGTTCACGAGCACGTTTCGCCGTGGAAGGGGACACGAGGCTTTTTCTCGGTCGCCTCCCTCGGCGGCTCTAGCGGACCAAGCCTCCTCGGCCCCGATTGTGCCGACCTTCTCTCGCGGTATAGTCGAACGGGACGGCCCGACATCGACATCACTCGGCGCCATGTCGGGCAACTCCGGTCAGCCCACCGCGTTCTCGAACCGTGAGAGCGTGGGGCCACCGGAGATCGTTTCGAGCGTGTTGGCCTTCATCGGGACTCCGGCCTGGCCAACCTTGGAAGCCGACCGCAAATCGACAAGTTAGTCCCCGCACTACAACGTCGGCAGCCCCGGTATCTCTATGACCGGCCGGACTTCGACGGTGCCCACGCGTGCCATTGGAATCCGAGCCGCGATCTCGAGTGCCTCGTCGCTATCGTTGGCCTCGATCAGGAAGTACCCGCCTAGCTGCTCGCGAGTCTCCGCGAATGGGCCGTCGGTCACGAGTCGCTTGCCCTCACGCACCCGAACGCTCAGTGCGCTCGATGTGGGATGCAATGGGGCGGCAGCGAGATATTGGCCTGCCGAATGCAGGTCGTGCGCGACCTGCGCAGACTCCAAGTAACATTGTTCCCGCTCGATATCGTCGAGAAGCTGTTCATCTCCGTAAATCAGCAACATGTATTTCACGATGGTGCCTCCGCCCGACCTTGGCCTTCAGTCTTCGCCGAAGTGGTGCCATTAAGATGCCTCGTGCTGGCAAGAGATTCCGACCGGGAGGCCAGATACTGGCCGCGCGGGTCACGAAGCTGCTGCGGACCGGCCTCGCCCGGCACTGAGCGCCGGCCCAAGAAGTGGTTGCTGACAGTGAGGTTCCGGGTCAACCGGTCATGCGCCGAACCTCTCAGAAGAGGGCCGCACGGTGCTGGATTGGCGACTGGTGATCTCGCCTCGCCGCGCCATGCGCGATCCGAGTCACCCCGAGCTGTCCCCCTGTCGTGCGGAATTCGTTGGCGATTGTGGTCCCCTTGCGGCCGAAAGATACGGTGTCGGTTTGCTCGCGTCGCTCGGCCCCGCTCGCGGTAACGCAGCATTCACGGGATCGTTCCCGCCATACTTTTCCGCGGCAACGGAACTCCGAAAGAGCACGCACGTTGGCTGGAGTGAGCAGCTCAACACGGAAAGGGGAACTACGATGATGCAGCGGATGATGAAGCGATTGGCGACGACCGTTTGGGTCAGCGCGAGCCTGGTGTTGCTTGTCCTCGCGGCCGGCTGCACGGCGGTTCGGAGTACGCCGTTGCACCCGGAGGCAGCGGGAAGTCTGGTGCCTTCAGTGAAGGACCGGGATGCGGGCCGTGTGGCGGCCGCCTACGGCTTTGACGTCACCCGGTATCAGACGATCGCGATCGGAAACGTCTCTGTCGATATGCCGGCCAGCTGGAGCGAGGAGGATCGGCGTATCGCGTCGAGCGTGATCGCGCATCTGCGGTCGAATCTGGCACAAAAGCTCCGGACAGTCGACCAGCTTGAGCGGGTGGTGGACGACGCGAGCGCGCTGGACGCTGCGGCGAATGCGCTGCGCCTGGATGTCAGAGTTACAGCCCTCGAGCTGGACCAGCTCGTGGCGACGGAGCTGTGGCAATGGCTCGGCCCGGGCGCCATGCAGATGGAGACGCGGTTCGTGGATGCGGCGAGCGGCCGGGTCGCCCTGGTGACGGCCGACCGGCGGACGGCACGAGCGGTGATGACCCAGGCGCGCGACATCCCAGGGACGACAGCGCGCCTCGACGAAGCCGCGAACTATCTGGTTATGGACCTTGTCAACCTCCTCAGCCGCTTGGAGAAGACCGCCGCCCACGCATGAGGGTGACGGTCGTCGCGACATTGGATTTGACGACGGGGCGCCGATTCCCTCCCTCGGGATCACTCTTTCGATCTCGTGGAACGAGTCGCGGCCCCGGGCGTTAGCACGAGGTGAGATCTCACGATAAAGGGAGGACAGGACGATGAAGGACGAGTTCGACACGATGCGTGCACACGGTGCGAGAGCCGCCACAAGGCCCCGGGCCGAAGAGATCATCGCGGCGTGATGGCCGAGCTCCAGACGGGTGACGTGACCATCGGGTACGACGGCCGACCGCTCGCGCCGTTTCCCAATCTGGGACGCGCAGTGGCGGAGACCCCGGCGGGCGATGCGGCGATCCTGGGGGTCGTCCGTGGCGGACGGACCCTGAAGCTGACGGCAGTCGTCCCCAGGGGCGCCGAGGGTGCTGTTAGCTCGGCCTTTGACCACCCGAGTCCTAAGGACGACGCGAAGCCGTGAGAATCTCGACGAGGTGTCGGCACACGCTCGGACGCAGACCCGCGGGTCGGACGACAGGGGCGATCAGGCCCGTGGATATTTTCCTGAAGAGTGACCATCGCCGGGCGATCGACCGCTGGATCGACTACTTTGGGGACGCCGTTCGGCTCACGCTGCGCTCACGGCCGGCATAGAATCATGCGCTGGCCCCTCGTCGTCGCATAGGACGACCACCGTGCACGGCGTCCTTCACCCGCTGTTCGTTCATCTGCACATCGCCCTCCTGTTCATGGCCTTCTTGACCACCTACTACTGGTTCTTCAAGGGCGTCGCAACATCTATCTTCGAAAACCGGATCTATAACCTGGCCCGGTTCAATACGGCCGCCGGCCTCCTCTTCGTGCTCCTGTCCATGGCCGCGGGGATTCGTGAGGCTGGCCGGCTATGTCGTGTCCTTCAATTCCCCGTTGGGCAAGTGGCTGTACGTGAAGGCCAGCCTCGCGACACTGATCGTGGTCGTGTACAGCGCCTTCCTGTGGCAGGCCCGGAAGCAGCCGCGGTATCTCCAGGAGAACACCCGAGTCATGATCTGGTGCCTCGCCACGCAGCTGGTTGGGTTCCTGCTCGTCGCCGCGGTCACGACGCTCGGCACCATGCTCGTGTTCTACGCTCACCTGCTGGGGGGCTAGAGAGAATGAGCGCCACGACGACGCGGCCGGCTCGGGTCGTCGTTCTTGGAGGCGGGTTCGGCGGCCTCTACGCCACCCTGACCCTTCTGAAGGAGCTTGCCGATTCCGAGCTGGCAGAGGTGACCCTCGTGGACCGGCGCAATTACTTCACCTTCACGCCCCTGCTGCCTGAAGTTGCGGCCGGCACCTTAGGCGCCTCTCACGTGTGCTACCCGTTCCGCTCGCTCTCCAAGAAGGGCCGGCTTCACTTCATTCAGGGCGAGGTGCGGGAGTTCGACCTGGACGAGCACGTCGTCTGGATCGAGAACCTGGCCATTCCTTACGACTACCTCGTCGTGGCGCTCGGAAGCACCCCGTTCTTCTTCGGCAACCAGCAGCTCGAGTCCCATGGCCTGACATTGACTTCGGTCGCGGATGCCCTGGCCATCCGGAACCACGTGATCCGGCTCTTCGAGCGGGCGGTCGTGGAGCCCGATCCAGGCCTCCGCCGCCAGCTCCTGACGGTCGTCGTTGTCGGAGCCGGGCCCTCCGGAGTCGAGATCGCGGCCGAGCTGCACCATCTGATCCGTTCGACGCTCCTCGCCTACTACCCGGTCGACGCGAGCGAAGTCCGGATACTCCTCGTTGACGGCGGGGATCGCATCCTGCCCCATTTCCCGCGCGAACTCACTAACGCCGGTCGGACGCAGCTAGTCGAGCGCGGGATCGAAATGAAGCTCATGACCCGGGTCACCGGCGCCGGCGACCAGCACGTCGAACTCAACGCCGGCGAGGAGATCATTCCCACACGGACCCTCATCTGGACCGGCGGGACCGTACCCAGTCCAGTCCTGGCCCGCCTGCCCGCCAAGAAGACCGGCAGGGGCACCGTCCTGGTGGATGAGTGTCTGAGGCTCCCAGGTCACCCAGAGGTCTACGTGATCGGGGACGGGTCGCATGTGATGGATCGCCGGCACCAACGTCCCTACCCCCCGGTGGCTCCGGTGGCGATCCGCCAGGGTGTTCGGGCGGCGGCGAACATCGTGAACTCGCTGGAGGGTCGCGGCGGCGAGTCTTTCGAGTTCGACTTCACCGGCAACATCGTGGGGCTCGGCGGCGGCATGGCGCTGGTGAACTTTCTCGGCATCAAGTTCCACGGCCGGCTCGGGTGGTGGGTGTATCGGATGGCGTATCTGCAGCGACTGGTCGGTGCCAAGAACAAGGCCCTCCTCGTACTGACCCTCGGGCTCAACGCCCTGTTCGATCGCGACATCTCGTGCGAGACCCTACCCGACGCGCGGTCTATCCCGCTGGGGGGATCGTACGGCGACGCGGGGCCCTAGCGCACCCGGTGCTGGTGAATCGTCCCATGGGATCTTGGCGCGACGCGGGAACGAATCGCCCATCCGGGCGTTCGCACGGGCGGACAATGCGAATACTGCCGGAGGTGACACGATGCTGAAGCGCGTGGCGGTAGTGCTGTCGGTGCTGGCCCTGATGGGCGGGTGCACGGTCGGGACCGGCTCTCGTTCGGCGGCGGGGGCGCCCAAGGTCTACGTGGGCCTCTTCAAGGACAATGCGGTGGCCATCATCGACACCGCCCAGAACAGGGTGCTCAACACCATCCCGGTCCCCAAGGGGCCGCACGGGCTCGTGGTGACGCCGGACGGCCGGAAGGTCTACGTCAGCAGTGACGGCGCCTCCACGGTGAGCGTCATCGACACCGCCACCGACCGCGTGGCCCGCAGTATCGACGTGGGGCCGAATCCGCATGGGCTGGCGGTCTCAGGCGACGGCAGCCGCGTGCTGGTGTTGGGGTGGGGCTCGAACCGCGCGCTGGTCATCGAGACGGCGACGGACCGCGTCATCGGCGAGCTGCCTGTCGCCCAACCTCACAACGGCACGCTGAGCCGGGACGGGCGCACGGGGTGGGTGGCCTCCCAGCAGCAGGGCGCTACTGCGCTCGTCCGGCTAGATCTCGCCGCGTGGCAGGAAGTGGCCCGGGTACCGCTGGACAAGACGCCGCGCGGCCTCGAGCTGAGCCCGGACGGTCGACAGGTCTTCTTCACGCTAGCCGGCGTCGACGCGATCCAGGTGCTCGACACGGACACCAGCCGGATCGTGACCCAGATTCCGGTGGGCGCCTCGCCGCACTATGCCCGGTTCACGCCTGACGGCCGGTGGGCGCTGGCCGTGGTCCAGGGCCCCGGCGAACTCGGCATCCTTGACACCGGGGCTAGCACTCTAGCCGGCACCGTCGCAGTCGGCAAGGCCCCGCACTGGACCGCGGCGAGCTCCGACGGCCGCACGGCCTACGTGACCAACGAAGGCTCCAACGACATCTCGATCGTGGACCTGGCAAGCCGCACGGTAACGGCGACCATCCCCGTCGGCAACGCGCCGCGCAAGATCGCTGTGCAGCCGGTCTCGGGCGCGGCGATCACGGCCCGTGCGCCGGTGCAAGTCGTCGCCGCGGCGCCCTCCGGAGGGAGCAAGTCCATCACGCAGGGCGGCGTGACCTACGCCGACCACGGCACCAAGGACGTACGGAACCGGTCGAAACTGGAGCTGGAGGCCGACGACTATTACTTCTCGCCGACCTTCCTGCAGGGCACGCCCGGGCAGACGCTGACGCTCGTCGTGGAGAGCGAGGCGAGCACGCTGCACAACATCAGCATTCCCGCGCTCGGAATTGACAAGGACATTCCGCCCAAGGGCAAAGTGGAGGTGGGCGTCACCTTCCCGGCCTCTGGGGTGCTCGCCTTCTTCTGCAAGTTCCACGGGCAGCTCGGCATGAACGGTCAGCTGCGGGTCCACGACGTCGCGCCCAGGGCGGCGCGCTAGCCGGTGCTTTGTCGGGTATGCCGATGACACCGGGCCGCCGGAATTCTCCAGGTGGCAGCTGCTCGGGCGCCTGAGCGCCACGGCGACCTTCCCCCTGCTGAACGTCACGGATGTCGGGCTTCGGGCCCCGCGGCGACGTCACGCCCGGGCGAACGTTCGGGCTCCGCTTCGCCGCCAAGATTCGGGACACTGGGATCGCGCGGTTACGCGTTAAGATCGCGGAAAGGGGAGAGGGCCGGCTCATCACCGGCCCTGGGTGTCGGGGAGCCGGCCCGCGGCCCCCGCACGCCGGACGCCTTCGTCGAGGCCGTCGACGAGACCACTGTTCCTGGACGACGCGCTTGCGGTGCACTCGGTCCTATGCTATCGAACTCGGCGTGAGTTCGAGTTCTACGAGGCCGGTCCGCGTAAGGCTGCGCGGCTCCGGTGGGGACGCGCCCAGAGGGAAAGGGGCAGCCGCTATCGAAGTGGAGAGCCATGGTTCTTGCGCTCGTGCTCCCGTCGCGCCTTAACGACTTCAGCGTTGTGTTCGTCAGCATTATCCTGCAGTCGCTCCCCTTCCTGCTGGTCGGTGTCTTCGCCTCGGCGTTCGTCCAGCAATATCTCTCGGAGGGGGTGCTCACCCGTTGGTTGCCGCGGCAACGACTCCCGCTTGTCTTGGTGAGCAGCGTCTTCGGCTTTCTCGCCCCGGTGTGCGACTGCGGCGTGATCCCACTCGCCCGGCGTCTCCGCGCCAAAGGGGTGCCCCTGTACGCGGCGACAACGTTCATCCTCGCCGCGCCCGTCGTCAACCCGGTTGTCCTGGTCTCGACCGCCTTCGCGTTCCAAGGCAACTGGACGATCGTGGCGCTTCGGCTCGGCATGACGCTCAGCGTCGCCATCACCGTCGGCGTCCTCGCCAGCCTGTTACCGCCGGTCGCTTCGGGCGCGAAACAGGGCACGACGCCGCTCGCAGGCGTCGGCGCCGAGGCCGTTTCTTCCAACCAGGGACCGATCTCCCGGGCTAGAGAGCTCGTCGCGCATGCGACCTCCGAGTACTTTGACGTCTTGTTCTTCATCATCCTCGGTGCCTTGTTTACCGCCGCCGCTCAGGCGATCGTGCCGCGCGGAGATCTGGTCGCCCTCGGCGGGACTCGAATCGTTTCGGTCCTCGTACTGATGCCCGTCGCAACCCTGCTCTCTATTTGCTCCGAGGCCGATGCGTTCGTCGCCCGGGCGTTCGCGGCGAACTTCAGCCTCGGATCGGTACTGGCCTTCATGACGATCGGCCAGATCGTCGACCTGCGAAACGCACTCCTCCTCTTCCAAACGCTGGGACGCCGTATGGTGTTTCTCATCGTGGTCGTGTCGTACGCGCTCGTGTTCGTTGAGGGCGTGTTGATCACCGGTATCCTTCCCTCGCTATGAGCGCCAACGGGATGCGTCTCCTCCGGGCTGCGCTGTTGCTCGCCTTTGCCGCGCTCATCGCCAAGCTCCTTGTCACGGGCGAGGTGGGCAAGTACATGGCGCCGACGCTCAACCCGCTCACCGCGGCGACGGGAGTCGTGCTGGCCGGGATGGGAGCCGTGGAACTGTTACGGCGGACGGACCATCGCGACGGCCACGCGCCCGAACCGGCGCCGGACCAAACTATGGATGAGGCGTTGACCTACCTGTTGGTGATCGTACCTTTAGCGCTAGGGCTCCTCGTCACTCCTCGAACGCTCGGGGCGTCCGCGCTCGGGGGCGATCACATCGTACCGCTCCTCCTCACCTTCCCGCCGAGTCCGGCCCCGGCGTCCTCCGCGTCGCCCACGCCTGACTCGCGCATCGAGGACGTGGCGCAGCTCGTGGCGTCACTCCGCCGCGGCGACCCGACACGTGGACGGCGAGTGTACGCCCGCGGCATGGTGATGCGGAGCGACTCCCTCGCCGCCCAGGAGTTTGCCTTGCTCCGGTACTCCATCACTCATTGTGCTGCGGATGCGCGGCCGGTCGGTTTGCTCGTCATCGCGAGCGGCGACCCCGGCGTGCCGTCGGGCCAGTGGGTGGAGGTAGAGGGCGTGGTGTCGAGCCAGGAGCGCGAAGGATCCGCGCTGGTGAGCATCCAGGCCCATCGTGTCGTGCCGATCGAGGAACCCGCCGATGCATACCTGTAGGATGCGGTAGGCCAAGGCCATCCCACCGCGCGCGGGGCCGACATGTTTCAGCCGTGTCGATAGGGTATACAGGGCTATGCTACACGCCTTCCGATGGCCCGTACGTTCCGAGACAAGAAGAAGCTACCTCTGCCGTGCCCAGTAGCGGACTCCGACCGACCGGCGCATGAGGGGCGTTCGAGAGGATGTCCACGCCGTTCTCGCGTTTGCGGTCGTCTCGTGGCAGCGCCGCTGAATGCTCGCCATTCTGCTTGCGTCTGTGACTCTCGTATCGACCGGGCTGGGGGGGCTCGCGGCAATTCGGTTTCGACACCAGCTCCACCCCCTGCTCGGCTTCAGCGCCGGAGCTGTCCTCGCGGTCGTCTTCTTCGACATTCTGCCGGAAGTGTTCGCCGCTCCCAGCGCGCCGACCCACGTGATGCTCGCCGCCGCGGCCGGATTCCTCGCTTTCTTCGCCCTCGAACGCTACACCGCCCTCCACGGGGCCCGGGAACACCCGCATCAGGTGCTGGAGCATCAGACCGAACTTGGTGTGCTCGGAGCCGCCGGCCTGTCGCTGCACAGCTACCTCGATGGGATCGCGATCGGCATCGGCTTCCAGGCGAGTACGCGGCTCGGCGTCGTCATCGCCTTAGCTGTCGTCGCCCACGACTTCGGCGACGGCCTCAACACGGTCGTTGTGGTCCTCGCCCATGGCAACCCGCTTCGGCGCTCGGTCGCGTGGCTCCTCGTTGACATGGTGACCCCTCTCCTCGGGGCCACGAGTACGCTATTTCTCCGGTTGCCCGAGAGTCTGCTGCCGTGGATTCTGGCGTTCTTCTCCGGCTTCTTCATCTACGTCGGGGCTTCGGATTTGCTGCCGGAGGCGCGAGAGAATGACTCGCCCTTGATCGGGGTCGCGACCGTCGTTGGGATGCTCCTCGTCTTCCTCGTCAGCCGGGCCTTGCCGCGCTGACGAGATCGCCCTCAAGCGTTGAGTCGGGTGTTGAAAAGGTGCGAGCAGCTCCTCGACGACCTCGCGGGCGGCGGTGACGTGGGCCGATTGGGCCGTAATCTCACCAGGCATCGGAACCACGACCGCCCTCTGCTCCTCAGGCCAGGCCCCCGAAGGGGCGATCACGTGGGCCTTCAGGCCCACGATGACGGATCTCGTGGGGATGGGCGCGTCAGATCCGAGCGGCGGATCTCCAAAAGGAGCAGAAGACTGGGCGGATTGGTGACGATGGTCGAGCGGGTGTCCGAGCGATGCTGGATGTCCAGCAAGTCCGGCCGTTCCAGGGCCCTATCGAGGCCAGACCCCAGTCGGCATAGGCGAGCCGGCCTGGCTCTCCTATGGGCGCCGCAGGCCCGTCAGCAATCCAGCGAACGGTACGGACACTCCCGGCGAGGGGAGCCCTGTCCAGCGAAGGGAGTCGCCCCCCCCCGCTGTCCGAGTGTTGTTCGACAACCGCCGCCCGGTGACAGGGACACACTCCAACTCGCGCTGACGAGAGAGCCCGTAAAGCCGATCGAGGTCGCCCTACCGGACACCGAAGCGCTCGCCCAGCCGGAGCCCGGCTCGCCTGGCCAGTAAGCTGGAATTGTTTCCGTAATCGGTCCCTCCCGTGAGAGGCTGGAGGCTAGGAGGGCGCCACCATGAACGGATTGACGATTAGATTCGAGAGGGCCGGCGCGGGAAAGCACGTAGCCCGGTGGAAGAAGCGGATGGACGCGGCGATCCGCCGCGCCGTCAAGGCGAGTCGCCGAGCGATTCACGTGGTGAACAATTCGGGGTCGCCCCACAAGGCGGCGCGCCTAGCGCTCAAGGCCAAGAAAGAAGTGATGAAGGCGGCGAAGGGATTGTAAGCCGAGCGGCAGCGGATCTCGCTGGTCCGCCGCCGCCCTGGTTTCACGTCGCGGATCTACAGCGATCGCGTCGGAGGCTCAGTGCTGACCCCGCGGCCTCTGGGTCGCTGTAGGTCCGGTTGGTGAGGGTTCCCGCTCCCTCGTCGTAGGGGGTCGAAGGTCCGAGTCCCCCGCGGCTTGCTGCTCCTCTGGCTGTGGGGCCCGAGCTATTCCCTCCCGAGCTGTCGGCCAAAAGACCGCCGACGCGGGCTCGGCGAGCGACAAGGAGCCTCCTCGCAGTGCTGCTACGGCAAGCCGCCGTCAAGCGTACAGACCGTCTGCGCCTGCGCATCCCCTCGGTAGGGCGCGCGAACAACCGGTGAGGCCAACTCTACTTCAGCGCGCCCGCGGTGAGGCCGGAGACGTAGTAGTCGAGGAAGAAGACGTAAAGGACGACGATGGGGACGGAGCCGAGAACGGCGCCCCCCATGAGCGAACCCCAGAAGTAGCTGTCGCCACGGATCAACTCGGTGGTGACGCCAACGCTCGCGGTGATCTCCTCCGAAGAGGAGGTGAAGGTCAGCGCGTAGATGAACTCGTTCCACGACAGCGTGAACGCGAAGAGCGCGGCGCAGACGAGGCCGGGGACGGCGATCGGCAGCACGATGCGCAAGAGGGCCTGGATGCGAGTGGCCCCGTCGACCATCGCGCACTCCTCGACCTCCTTGGGCACCGTCCGGAAGTAGCCCATGAGGAGCCAAGTGCAGAAGGGGACGAGGAACGTCGGGTACGTCACGACGAGCGCCCATTTCGAATCGCCGAGGCCGAGCCAGTTCACGACCTGGGCCAGTGGCAGGAAGAGCAGCGAGGTCGGCACCAGGTAGGTCACGAAGATCCCGGTCCCGAAGCTGCCGACGGCGAAGAACTTGAGGCGCGCCAGCGCGTAGGCGGCGATGGTGCCGATCACGAGCGAGATCGCGGTCGAGAGCACGGTGACGAGCAGGCTGTTCTTCGTCCATGTCAGGAACGAGGTGTCCCAGAGGAGCTTCGCATAGTGCTCGAAGGTGACGCCCTGGTGGATGAGGAGCGGGACGGCCGCGCGGTCGTAGAGCTCGCGGTCCGTCTTCAACGAGGTGAGCGTCATGTGGTAGAAGGGGAAGAGCGCGAAGACCAGGAACGGCACGAGGGCCGCGTGCGCCAGGATCTTCGACCGGAGCTTCCGCCGCGACATCAGTACGTCTGCTTCCGGACGAACTTGAGCTGCGCATATACCACCAGCACGAGCACCGGAAAGAGGTAGAGCGAGATCGCGGCGCCCTCGCCGATACGCCCGCTCTCGAGCCCGACCTGGCGAGAGAGCGTGGCGAAGAGATGCGTCGAGTTGACGGGGCCACCGTGAGTGAGTACATAGACGATGTTGAAGTCGCTGAAAGTGAAGATCGTCGAGAAGAGGACGACGACGGCGAGCACCGGCTTGAGCAGCGGCAGCGTAATGTACCAGAAGCGCGTCACCGGTCCCGCCCCGTCGGCCTCGGCCGCCTCGTACAGCTCGCGCGGGATCGACACCAGCCCCGCCAGGATCGTGATGGCAAAGAATGGGAGCCCGCGCCACACGTTGACCACCACCACCGCCGTCATTGCGTAGTACTTCTGCCCGAGCCAGTTGGGGCCGGGCGGCTCCATCAGGCCTAGCGCAATGCCAGTCCAATTCACCACGCTGTAGAGCGAGTTGAACATCCACCACCATCCGAGTGTGGAGAGCGCCGTCGGGATCACCCACGGCAGCAGGACGGCGCCTCGGGTCAGCCGCTTGAACCAGAGCTGCTGGTTGAGGAGCAGGGCGAGCGAGATACCCGACACGAGCTTGCACGCCACCGCCGTGCCCGTGAACACGAACGCATTCTGAAAGGTCTGCCGGAAGGCGTCGCTCCCCCAGAGGTTGATGAAGTTCTTGAGGCCGACGAAGTGGCTCGGGCGGCCGATGAAGGCGTTCGAGACGGAAAAGTAGAGGGCCACGCAGAACGGGTAGGCGACGAGGAGCACGATCAGGATCAGCGCCGGCGCGATGAAGAGCGGGCCAAGGACCCGCTCGCGGTCGAGCAGCTCCCGGACCCGCACCCGCAGAGGCGGGCGCGTGGCCGCGACGACGCCGACGTTCCCGACCGCCACCGGGGTCAGCTACCGGCGATGATCTTCTGCATCTCGTTCTCGGCCCAGGCGATGGCTTCTCTGGTCGGCGTCCCCGTCACCGCCTTGGCCAGCATGTTGGGCAGGATGAACGAGTTCGTGATGAGCTGGACCTTGTCGCTCGGCGGAGCCGGCCACCCGTAGGTGTGGTACTGGGCGCCCTCGTTCCTGAGCGCCGCGTACTTGGGATCGGTCTTCAGCACCGGATGGTCCTGGAGGTTCGTGTAGATCGGGAGGTTGAAGGCGGAGCCTGACATGATGTATTCGTCGTAGACTTCCCGCTTGCCGAGGAGGTAGCGGATCCACTCCTTCGCCGGCTCGATGCGCTTCGAGAACTTCCAGATCCCGATCGAGCGCGGCACGTCGGTCTCGTGGCGACCCGCGGGCCCGGCGAGGCTCCGGTGGTGGTTGAGCCCATCCGCTGTGACCAGCTTCTTATCGCGCGCCACGATGTAGGCGCTCACGGGGTTGTGGATCCATCCTGCCTTGCCCTGCTGGAGCGACTCGTTATTGCTGGCGTCGCTCCAGGACAGGACCTCAGGTTCCATGCAGTCTCGGTAGACCTTCTTGTACCACTCCACCACCTCGATCGTCTGCGGCGAGTTGATGGCGACCGTCTTGCCGTCCCGGTCGACCTCCGTGCTGCCGTAGCACCAGCGCACGGCCGAGGCGGTCGAGATGGAATCGTAGTTCTGGCTGATCGGGATGCCGATGGGGTGCCCCATCTTTTTCAGCTCGCGCCCGACCTTGTAGAGATCCTCCCAGGTATCCGGCACCTTGAGGCCGGCCTTCTTGAAGAGGTCCTCCCGGTAAGCGGCCAGGAACATGCCGTGGTACTGCGGGACCGCGCGCCAGATGCCGTTGACGTGGGCGCCTTCGTAGCCCGAGGAAAGCACCTTGCCGTGCTTCCTCTCGAGCTCGGCGACGAGGTCGGACACGTCGACGAGCTGGGGCTCGTAGAGCCAGGGGAAGTGCATCCGCATCTCGACGAGGTCGTGACCGGCCTGCGTCTGCACCTCGGAGGCGTACTTGGACGGCTGCTGGGGATGCGCGATGTGGTCGATCCGGATCCTGATACCAGTGTCCTTGGTAAACCGCTGGCCGATCTCCGAGAGCTTCTTATCGGACGCCGGCGCGAAGTTGTTCCAGCAGAGGTACGAGATCTCCCACTGCTGACCTCGGGCGGGCGGGATTCGGCTGGCGAGGACGGCGGCGACACCGCCGCCGGAGGTCGTCAGGAACGCGCGGCGACTGAGTGCCATGGCCTGGTCCTCCTGATCACCACGGACGGGGGATGCGACGCCGAAGATTGCAGCGGCAGAATATGATCGACGGTAGAACATATTCTGCCGCTGCAATCTTCGGCGTCGCATCCCCCGTCCGTGGTGATCAGGAGGACCAGGCCATGGCACTCAGTCGCCGCGCGTTC
>QHRX01000268.1 GCA_003221455.1 Candidatus Rokuibacteriota bacterium | reverse complement strand
ATGATCCAGAGCTTCGTGTGGAGGAGGAGGCCGTCCACGGCCTGCCGGACGAGATGATATTGCGCCCGCGCGAGGTCGACGAAGGTGAACGCGACTCCGTCCGGCTCGCTTCGCACAGCCAGGGCCTTGATCGCGAGGGGCGGCCCGCCGCCGGGGAGGTCGACCTCCAGCCGCACCAGGGTGTGGAGCCTGACGTGGCCGTTGCGAATCTTCGCCCCGAACGGGCTCAGGTCATGCCCCTCGCCGATCCAGACCTTTCCAGATGGCCCGACGACCCGCACCGGGAAGGCCGCCTCAGCACGTGGATACCGCCGGCGAGATCGCTGCATGTCAGATCACCAGCCCCAGCGCCGCCGAGCGACGAGGTCGTAGTCTCCCCTGTCGACGCGAACCCTCGACCGCGCGTTCGGTCCTCTGGCCGAGTCCGCGGCCGAGTCCGCGGCCAAGGCGAACATGGCGCCCGCGCGTCCGACGGGGCTGCCCCGGATCGACGACCTCATCCACCTGAGCCTGCCCGTGGATCCCCCTGATCGCCGTCCCTTCGATGTGGACCGCAGAACGCCGCATACTTCATCGAAAGCTCGGCGCCGGGCCTGGGGCTTCGCGTGAGCGATCGTCGACGGTCCTCGCGATGGCGCACAAGTGGAAGACGCGGTCCCGAGACTCGGCAGCAGCCCCTTCCTTGGGAGCCGGCGAGCGCCGGGCTCGCTGCCAGTCGAGGTCCAGCGCGCGGTTCTCGATCTTCTCGAGGATCGCCGCGGCACGCCGGATCCAAAACCGTCCGAGGAACCGAGACATCCAGACGGCCTCGTGAAACTTCATGCCGAGGTGGCACATCCGGACGTCTCGCAGCACCGCCCTGTCGACCCGTCCCAGCCGGATCTGCTCTCCGACCGCACACGTATTCCAATCACCGGCATGGAGGCGGTCGAGCTTGGTGAAGCCTCGCACGAATACCCCCCCGGTGGGCAGCCTGGCTGCCGCGACGCGATCACGCCAAGATCTCATGGCCGCGTACCCCTCGGTTATCGCCCCCGCGCCTAGTGTCGGCCTCCCTGGTGAGGAAGCCGCCTGCGGGGCCCAGACTTTGCCCTCCTGGGCGGGGGTTGTCAAGGGGCCCATCTGCCTCAAAAGAAGTGTTACCGAACCTGATGCCGGTGCCTCAAAACCGATGTGACCGAGACCGGTACCGGAAGGGAGGCGCCGTGACGGGACGAGCGCGACAGCAATATGCCGAGGCGGCTCAGCCACACGCGGCATCGCGCCGTCCGGCCGCCAGGACAGCCGCGGCGCTACGGCCCTGAGCGGTTGGCCGTGCTGGAGCCCCTATGGGCCGCGAGCGACCATCTGTGCGGCAAGCCGCTCGGCCCCGATGATCCATGCGAACTCATGGGCTGCGCGTGGCCCCAAGGGCGCCAGGTCAGGGCCGCGAACGATGGTGCGGCGAGTCAATGGGGGGTATGGCAGGGGGGGTATGGCAGTCTTGGTCGGGTGTTTGTCGTCCTCGGGCCGAGCGACCGCGAGGTCGGCCGTCCCTCGAGACGAAAATCCGTTGGGCGCCGCTGCTCCCTGTCACATCGCGACGAGGAACGTGCGCGGCGCGCTCAGTGACGAGCAGGCGACCCGGCTGGGTTTGACTGAGCCTTTGCGCAGACCATTCCGGCGTCCGTGCGCCTCGTGACCTCCCTCACGGCGTGTCAATCGTCTCTGTCGGTCCCTCTCGACAGCAGGTAGCCGGCGAGCGTGCCGAGAAGTGCCGCCAGGGCTTCAGAGTGGAAGGGTGTCGCCACCGCGAGAATGAGAATGGTCGGGATGAAGAGGATCGTTCCCAGCGCTTTGATCGAGTTCGGGCCGAACCCTTGGTTTTTGGCCCTCAGTCTGGAGAAGTAACCCACGAGGGCTGCCAGCATGGCGAGCCCCGCGATGACTACTGCGAGCGTTGAAGGTGTCATGGAATTCCTCTCGCGCGTTAGTCAAGGACCCCGCGTGATCGCCTCCGAGCTCCTCGATTGGCCCCGAACCTACAACACGCCCCGATTGCAGACAAGGACTGATTCCTGGAATCTCGCGACGATAGCGGTGTCGCAGGGCGCGATGCCCCGGGCGGAGGTATGCCGACGGCGCGACATTTACCCGGCCTCTCGGCGGCGAGCGTGCCCGTCACCCTGCCCGCCCGGCCGGGGTGCCGGCCGGCGGGCGGCTACGGCCGCCAGCACGTCCTCCGCGTGCCCGTCTACCTTCACGTCATCCCAGCGCCGTACCACCCGCCCGTCCGGGCCGATCAGAAAGGTCGTCCGGGCGACGCCCATGAAGGACTTCCCGTAGAGGCTCTTCTTCTTCCAGACACCGTATTTCTCGGCCACCGCGTGGTCCTCGTCCGCCAGGAGGGGGAAGTTGAGCTCGTGCTTCGCGGAGAACTTGGCCTTACTCGCGATGTCCAGCACGCTTATCCCGAGCACGGCCGCGTTGCTCTTCTGGAACTTCGGCAGCGCGTCCCTGAACGAGCAGGCCTCCTTGGTGCAGCCCGGTGTGTCATCCTTCGGGTAGAAGTAGAGCACGAGCGGCTGGCCCGCGTAATCGCGCACCTCCTGGGGGTGACCCTCCTGATCCTTCAGCGTGAACGCCGGTGCCTTGTCGCCGACCTTCACCATGAGCGCCTCCGCGTCGCGGCCGCCCGGGCCGCGCGGTCTCGATCGAGGTGTCGGTCGCCGCGCTTCCACGGGAGTGCCCACCTCTGCCGACCAGCGGAGTGCTGGCGCCGACCGGTGGGTCGCCCGCCGGCTCGCGACCTCGGCCGACGAGGAAGGACGATTCTCCGTGCGAAGCGTCGGCAGCCCCATCAAGAGTGGGATGGACGTCCTGCCGGGCTCGAGCGCGTCACGCGTGGCCGGGTCGCCACCCCCACCTCGCTGTTTGCAGATCGGTCAGAGGGGGGCCCCAGACCGTTGGTGTCCACGGCGTCGGTGCCTACCGCTGATCACGCTCGCGGGACGGGCCCGGCGTGGGCTCCGGGTGACCGCCAACAGGTCTCGTCTCAGGGCGGCCACGCTCGGCCTCGGCCCGACCCGGAAAGAGCCGGTTCGCCGGCTCACCCGGGAGCTGACGCGCGGCCTGGGCCCGCTCAGGCGTCGGCGCGGCGGCCGGCCGGCCGGGGCTCGGCGCCTGCGGGGCCGACTCCCCCACGGTTCCGCGATGCTCCACGGACGGCGCGGGCCGAGTGCTCGGCGCGAGCTCGCGAGGTCCGCCCGGCGCGGCCTCGGCGCGAGGCGTCCCGAAGCGGGGGGGCAGTGCCGGGCGTTGACGCTCGGCCGGGCCGGTGCCGAACGGCGGCCGAGCGGTCTCGGTTGCCGGCTGAGCCGTCCTCGCCGTGGGGACGAGGCGCGGCGCCGGGATGCTGACGGTCGGACTCTCCTGCCGGACCTCATTCCGCGTCGCACCCACGCGGCCGGCCAGCGGCCGCGTGG
>QHRX01000079.1 GCA_003221455.1 Candidatus Rokuibacteriota bacterium | reverse complement strand
CTTGACCCGGTTGACGAAGTAGTTGTAGGCCATGACCGCCGGGATCGCCGCCCCGAGCCCCGCCGCCGTCGCGATCAGCGCCTCGGAGATGCCCGGCGCCACCACCGCCAGGCTCGCCGAGCCCTGCTGGCCGATCCCCTGGAAGGCCGAGATGATCCCCCACACCGTGCCGAACAGCCCGATGAACGGACAGGCACTCGCCGTCGTGGCCAGAAACGGCAGGTAGCGCTCGAGCCGCGCGACCTCGAGCGTCGCCACCCGCCGCAGCGCCCGCTCCACCGCCTCCAGCCGCTCCCGCGGCAGCCCCTCCTCCTCGCCCTCCTCGCCCAGCGGGCCGGCCACTTCCGCCAGCCCCCCGAGCTCCTGGTGGCCCGCCACGTAGAGCTGGGCCAGGGGACTCTCGCGGAACTTCTTCGCTGCCGTGTACACCAGCGCCGCCCGCCGCCCCTCGCGCGCCGCCCGCTGAAAGGCCGCCGTCTGCTGCCGCACCTGCCGGAATTGCCACCACTTCTCGATGATCAGCGCCCAGCACAGGACCGAGAACACCCCGAGGACCACCAGGACGCCCTTGGCCACCGGCCCCGCTTCGGCGATCAGCTGCACCACTGCCCAGCCAGACGTGTTGAGCACAGACGAACTCCTTCCTTTTTCGGCTCACTCTAGGCACGGGCCCCCAGTGGGTCAATGACCAGGTGGCCAAGAAGAAGGTGGCCACCCGGACATAGGCACGCCCCTCTCGTTCGTGTAGGCTCCGTCCCCTGGACCACCCGCCGACACCATGACAACCGTCGCCCATTCGACCAGGGCCTGGCCGTTCCTCGGCGCGTCACCCGGCGCCGGAGGACGGCTGCGGCCGGGCCGCGCCGCCGCGCGCGCCCTCCTGCCGGTCGGGCTCCTCCTCCTCGCGTCCGCCACGTCCGCCCAGCAGACGAGCGAGGAGGAGAAGCCCGAGGCGCCGGCGGTGCGGCTGCCGGAGATCTCGGTCACGGGCCCGGCCCGGCTGCCCGAGGCGCTGCCCCGGTCGTGGGTGCCGAACAGCGTCGACATCGTGCCCGGCGTCGAGATCGGCAGGACCCAGCCGACCGAGCTGCCAGAGCTGCTGCGCCGCCTCCCGGGCGTCACGCTCCAGGACGAGCAAGGCAGCCCGCGCCAGCCCGACCTCACGCTGAGGGGCTTCACGGTCTCGCCCGTCAGCGGCGTCCCGCAGGGGATCAGCGTGTTCCTCGACGGAGTCCGGCTCAACGAGCCGACGGTCGAGGAGGTGAACTTCGACCTGATTCCCCTCGGCGACATCGACCGGGTCGAGGTGATCCGCGGCGCGTCGGTGCTCTTCGGGCGCAATACGCTCGGCGGCGCCATCAACCTGATCACCCGGCGCGGGCAGGAGGTCTTCGAGCTCACGCCCGAGGTCTCGGCCGGGAGCTTCGGGCGGCGGGACTACACGCTCCGCCTGGGCGGCGCCCGGCGCCCCTTCGACTACTACCTCTCGCTCGGCGAGTCGCTCGAGGACGGGTGGCGGGACTTCAGCGCCTCCCGCGTGTCGCACGTCTTCGGCAAGCTCGGCTTCCGCCTCGGCGGGACGGACGTGACCCTCTCCTACCAGTACAGCGACGACCGGATCCACCAGGCGGGGTCGCTGCCGGAGCGCCTGCTCCGCGTCGACCGGTCCCTCAACTTCACGCCCGGCGACTTCTTCGCCCCCGGACTCCACCTGGCGATCCTGAACGCGCGGCAGCCGCTCGGGGAGCACTGGACGCTCGATGCGAACGCCTTCGTACGCTCCCTCCAGAGCGAGCAGTTCAACGTGAACCTGATCGGCGCGAATAGCCGCCTCTTCAACGACGTCCTCTCCACGGGGGGGACCTTCCAGGCGACCCACCGCGCGACCTTCGGCGGGCACGACAACGTCCTCATCGTCGGCGCGGAGTACTCCCACCACGACGTCGGCAGCCGCACCTTCCTCGAGGCGGACGGGCTGCGCACGCTCCAGGCCGACCTCGGAGACACCCAGCACGCCGTGGGCGCCTTCGTCCAGGACTCGGTCATCCTCGCCCGCGACCTCCTCGTCCGGGGCTCGACGGTCGTCCTCACGCTCGCCGGCCGCTGGGACTGGCTCCAGCACACGATCGACGACCGCTTGGGCGGGCCGAGCGCCGGCGTCGACGCGTTCCAGCGCTTCAACCCGCGGGCCGGGCTCAACGTGAACCTGAGCGATCGGGTCGGCTTCTACGGGAGCTACTCGGAGAATTTCCGCGCCCCCGCCTTCCTCGAGCTCACCTGTGCCGGGCCGGGGGCGGTCTGCCCCGGCCTTCAAGTGGGCACCGCCCCCGACCCGACCCTTCGCCCCGTCGTGGCCCGCACGTGGGAGGTGGGCGCCCGGACACGCCCGCTCGACTGGCTCGAGGCGAACGTGTCGGGCTTCTGGACGGACGTCGAGGACGACATCTTCTCCGTCTCGCCGACCGGCATCCTGGGGCTCTTCTTCCAGAACGTCGGACGGACGCGGCGCCGGGGGGTCGAGGTCGGGCTCCGCGGCTGGGCGGGCGACCGGGTCGAGGCCTACACGAACTACGCCTTCACCCAGGCGACCTTCGAGCAGCGCGCCGAGCTCGCCACGCCGCTCGGCGGCTCGGAGACGGTGAGGCCGGGAAACCTCTTTTCCCTCTCGCCGGAGCACCGGGTGAATGCGGGCCTCGCCTACCACCCGCGGCGCTGGGCGACGCTCTCGCTCGACTTCGGCTGGGTCGGTCGCCAGTTCCTCCGCGGCGACGAGGCGAACCGCCAGCCGCCGCTCGCCGGCTACACCTTCGTCAACCTCGGGGCGTCGGCCACCTGGCGAAAGCTGACCGGGTTCGTCCGCCTCCAGAACGTGCTCGACCAGGCGTACGAGACCTTCGGCACCTTCGCGCCGAACGGCCGCGTTGCCGGCACCCCGATTGAGCGGTTTCTCACCCCCGCCGCGCCGATCAGCGCGATCGCCGGTCTCCAGTATGCGTTCTAGCCGCTGGCTCGACCGGGGACTCGCGGTGGGTCTCCTGGGCTCGCTCGTCTGCCACGCCGCCGCGATCGGCGCGATCGCCCTCGTCCGCTTCGACGTCGCCGCGTCGCCGATCCAAGTCGAGCTGGTCGAGCTCGCGGCGCCCGCCCCGGCCCCGACCCCCGCCCCCAGCCTCACGCCGACGAAGGCCCGGCCGGCGCCTGAGCTCGCGGCGCCCGTGCCCCCGGAGCCTCCGGTCGTTGCCGATCGGGTCGAGCCGCGGATCTCCGTCGCGGTCTCGGCACCGACTCTCCCCGAGCGCCTGACCGCTCCGCCGGTGCCGCGGCGGGCGAGCGAGGAGCCGCCGGCGCCGCCAGTGCGGCGCGCCGAGCGGACGGAGCCGGTCTCGACAGCGGCGCCGACCAGACCCGAACGGCCGCTGGCCGAGCGCTCGGTGGCGATGGCGCTGCAAACCCTGACCGCCGAGACGACAGCCCTGCCCGAGAGGGTCGAGCGGCGGGCGGGCGCGGCCGCGACCGGTCTCCCGCCGAAACCCTCCGAGCCGGCGCTGGCAGCGGCCGGGCCGGCTCAGGCCGTCCGGCCGGCCGGCCAGCCGACGGTCGAGCTCGGCCGGGTCGAGCGGACGGACGAGCCACATCTGACGGCCCTCCTCGCGAGCCGGTCGGCGGAGCCCGACGTGCCGGCCGCTCCACCCGCGGCGCCCCCGCCTCGGGAGCTCGCGGCGGCGGCGACACCGAACGGAGACCGACAGCCGACTCCGGTCGTCCCCGCGCCTTCGGCGCGGCCGACCCTCCCGCCCGCGGACGGGCTTCAGGCGGCGCTTCCGCCCGCCGCCGGCAACGCCAGCGCGTTCGTCGCCCCCCGCCTCACGGCTCCGAAGCGGCCACGCTATCCGGAAGCCGCCCGCCAGGCGGGCGTCGAGGGCACGGTGCTCGTGAAGGCCTATATCCTCGCCGACGGGTCGGTCAGGGAAGCTCTGGTCGCGCGGTCGGCCGGCAACTCTGCCCTCGACGGTGCCGCGCTCCGGACGATCCGCGAGTCGCGCTTCGTTCCTGCCCAGCGCGGCGGCCGGGCCGTGCCGGTGTGGGTCGAGGTCCCGATCGACTTCAGGCTCGAGCGCTGACGGGCAGGCCGCGAGCCGGCCCGCCTCAGGACCGGCTCTGAACCAGGTCGTCGGTGTAGGCGTTCCGATAGCCGCCGCCCACGGCGACGACCAGGACCGCCACGAGCAGCACCGCCAGCGTGCCCTGCAGCAGGAGGAACGCGGCGATCTTCAGGTAGGCGAAGCCCGGGCTTACGAAGCGCACGAGCCAGCCCGCTCCCTCGTCGGCGAGGCCCGCGAGGAACGCGAGCGAGATCACCCAGAGCTTGACCCGCGGCCGGATCGGCACGAAGAGCAGGAGGTGCGCCAGGGTCAGGATGAAGATGCCCATCGCGAAGACGTGGAAGTGGGTCACCTCGAGGAGCCCCTGGTAGCTCCGGGGCTGGGTGAAGCGCACCTCGGAGCCGAGGTAGTAGTCGACGACTGATTGGTACGTGAGGCTCATCTTCGCGAAGTAGAGGAGCGCGTTCGTGAGCCAGAGCGCGAGGCCGTAGACGAGGAACGCGACGATGACGAGCCGGAGGAGCGCGTTTCGCTTCCACTCCCCGGTGACGGTGAAGCGCATCAGCGGTGCTTCGCGGCCAGCATCACCTGATACACGGCCAGGGCCCTCCTCACGCTGTCGGTGATCCCGTACGCGCTGAGGGTGGCGCCCGTGATGGCGGCGATCCCCTGGCCGAGCGCGAGATCCGGTGTCAGCGTCTTCCGGTCGAACTGCCGGAGCCAGCGACCGGGGGGAAGATAATCCAGCGGCTCGCCGAACGCCAGTAGGATCGTGGACGCGACCGTGCCCTCCGGCCCGAGGACGACCAGCACGGCCTCGGGCTGGGTCCGCACGACGTGGACGTCGACCATCGCGTAGCCAAGGACCTTCTGGTCGTGCTTGCCGACGTGGACCGGAATCCTTCGGGACTCGAGCCGGGCCCGGGCGAGGCTCTCGACCTGGTGGGCCTCGGGCTCGCTGAGGGAGAGCGTCTCCTCCTCGATCGTCGACGCGTCCGGGAAGACCAGCTGGAGCGCCTCGTCCACGGAGTAGAAGACCTTGGCCCCCGCGTCCCCGGCGAGGCCCGCGGCGAGGGCGGCCAGGAGCAGCGCTCCCGTGAGTCGCGGCAGCCGCCCGACGAGCCGCGGCTCCCCCGGCCGTTCGGTGGTCATCCGTCGATCACTGCCGCGGCGTCGAGCAGCTCCACCCGGCCCCGGAGCCCCCGCGTGACGTGGGCGACGACCCGATCGGGATGCCCCGCCCGGCTGCCCACGACGATCCCCTCGACCCCCTCCGCACGCATGAGCGCGAGCGCGCCGTCCACGCCGCCGACGAGGGCGGCGGTGGTGAGCCCGTCCGCGCGCATCGCGTGGGTGGCCACGACCGTCGCGCTGAGCGCGGCCGCGGCGGGGAGGCCGGTACGCGGGTCGAGCACGTGGCCGTACGGACGGCCGGCCACCGTGACGTAGCGGTAGTAGTTGCCAGACGTGGCGACGGCCGACCCGCCGACGAGGAGGGTCAGGAGCACGGTGGAGGGGCGCAGCGGATGGCGGAGCCCGACCCGCCAGAGGCCGTCGACCGGCCCGGGGCCGAGGACCCGGAGGTCGCCGCCCGCGTTGACGATCGCCCGGCCGACGCCGCGCGACCGGAGTGCTTCGACCGCGACGTCCACGGCGTAGCCCTTGCCGATCCCGCCCAGATCGATGCCGGCGCCGGCGTGCCGGAGGCGGGCCTGCCGGCCGTCGTCGAGCACGAGGCCGCGAAAGTCGACGAGTCGGCCGGCCCGGTCGAGCTCGGCGCCAGACGGGAGTCGCCCGCGCCCGGCGGCCCGATTCCAGAGCCGACGGAGCGGCAGCATCGTGACGTCGAGCGCGCCCCCGGTCCGCGCGCCGAGGTGGCGCGCCTCGCGGAGGACGCGGTCGGTGTCCTCGCTCACCGCGACCGAACCCGCCCCCGCCTCTCGGGCGAGGCCGCACACCTCGCTGTCCGGGCGGAAGATGCTCATCAGCCGGTCGACCGCGTCGATCCGGGCGAACCCGGCGCGGAGCGCCTCCCGCGCCGCCGCCGGGTCGGGGTGGGACGCCTCGCCCTCGACGAGCGTGCCGAGCATCAGGCGGCCGAGGACCGCCGGAGGCGTCGCCCCGCGCTCGGCTGCCGACGCGGGCGACCGCAAGGTCAGCAGCATGCCGCCCGCGCCGGCCGCGAGCTCGGCGATGAAGCGTCGTCGATCGCGTTCGTGCGTCACCAGTCCCTCCCGTGTGCGTGAGGACGAGTCGGCGACTCCTCGGAGCGGAGCCCGCACGCGCCGTCGCGGCGGCTCCCCGGTGCCCGCGATCCTGCCCCTCGCCCGCCGAGGGCGAGGGGTGCGTCCTCGATCATACGCTCCGCGGGAGCCCGGGCGGCGGACGCCCCGCCCCGCCTCGATCGGGCGGGCATCGCTCGCGACCGGGACGGGGAGCGCCTGCTCGACGAGCACGTGGCACCCGCGGGCGGGGCCCTGTGGGGGTCCCCCCCGGTCCCCCCCGGGGGGCGGCCATCGACGCCACGCCAGGAGGCCGGGGCGGCCCGTAGGGTGTCGTACCAAAACATTTTCTGTCAACCTCGTTTGCAATTATTAAGGAGGTGAGCCCGACGGGCAGACGCGTGATCGGGTCTCACGGGATGTCTCTCCCGGCACGAACGGGAGCTCGCCCGGGACAGGCGAGGCTGACACCGCGGACCCTGCCTGCCACTTTGGGGGAGCACTTTTAGGGGATTCCACTTCCCCGATTCCGGTCTTTACCTCATATCCCCCTGCTGCCCCTTATGGTGAGCTAAATCAGGAGGGTCCATCAGGCCGTCGTGACCCGAGGGCAACACCGGGGAGTTGAATGACGATCTCCGAGACGCTCAGCATTTCCGACAGGCTCTCTCTCCGCGCGTCAAAGAAGCGAGAGAGGCCAGACGAGAGCTTGGTGAGCTTCTTCGCGCCAGCCTCGTTCGAGGCTGAGCAGTACCGGGGGCTCCGCCACATGGTGGAAGAGTCAGGAAAGCGCGTGGTGGGGATCACGAGCCCGACCCCTGGCGACGGCAAGACCACGACAGCGATCAACCTGGCCGGTGCCCTTGCCCAGGCGCCGGGAATACGCGTTCTCCTCGTCGAGGCCGACCTTCGCCAGCCCCGCATCGGTGGCGTCCTCCGCGTCGAGGACTCCCACCGTCGAGGTCTCGCGGACGCGATCGCGGACGAGCGTCTGGCGCTGTCGGACGTGGTGCGGCAGCTTCCCCGCTGGAGTCTTTCGGTGCTCCCCGCCGGTCGGAGTCCCGCGAGTCCCTACGAGACGCTCCATTCGTCTCGGCTCGACGAGTTGCTTGAAGAAGCGCGGCGGCAGAACGACTACGTCGTCGTCGACACACCTCCGGTTGCCCCCGTACCCGACTGTCGGCTCATCGCGAGGGTCGTGGACGCCTTGCTCGTCGTGGTGGCCGCCCACCGGACTCGGCGGGAGCTCCTCGAGGATGCGCTCTCGGCCCTCGATCCGACCAAGGTTCTCGGGCTGGTGTTCAATCGCGACGATCGGTTCCGGCGCGGATACTACGGCTACGGCTACTACACCTCGGAGCCGAAGGGCCGCCGGATGCCGGTGGGTTAGCCCACGTTCACGCGTACTCGAGGCTCGATGACGCCACGGCACGTCTCCTCGAACTCCTCCGCACCCGGCGGGGGAGCCTCCCGTCGTGTCCTGCGGGCGGGCCAGTTCGTGCTCATCCTGGGTGCAATCCTCGTCGGGGCCGCGGTCGCCAGACACACCGGCGCGGCCACACCCTCCCCCTTCGTCGCGGTCGATCTTGGCACCCTCGGTGGCGACTTCAGCTTCGCCTATGACGTGAACGCACGCGGCCAGGTCGTCGGCGACAGTTTCACCACCGGCAATGTCGCAGACCATGCGTTCTCCTGGACGCCGACGGGCGGGATGATCGATCTCGGTACCCTCGGCGGCTCCAGCTTCGCCGTGGCGGTGAGCGCGTGCGGCCAGGTCGTCGGGCACAGCTACACGACCCCGCAGGAGGAGCACGCGCATGCGTTCTCGTGGACGCCGGCGGGCGGGATGATCGATCTCGGCACCCTCGGCGGCATGGACAGCATCGCCATGGCGGTGAACGCGCGGGGCCAGGTTGCCGGCTACAGCGCCACAGATCCCCATGGCCACACCGTACATGCGTTCTTGTGGACGCCGGCGGGCGGGATGATCGATCTCGGCACCCTCGGTGGCACCCGCAGCGTGGCCCGTGCGGTAAACGTCCACGGCCAGGTGGTCGGCTACAGTTACACGGCCGTCCCCTTCGTGTTCCATGCGTTCTCGTGGACGCGGGCGGGAGGGATGATCGATCTCGGCACCCTCGGCGGCGCCACCAGCATCGCCTACGCCGTGAACGCCCGCGGCCAGGTCGTCGGCAACAGTTTCACCCCCCGCTATACCGTGGACCATGCCTTCTCGTGGACGCCGGAGGGCGGGATGATAGACCTCGGTAGCCTCGGTGGCCCGAGCTTCGCCGTGGCGCTGAGCAGCCGCGGCCACATCGTCGGCTACAGTACCCCCGCCGGCAATTTCACGGACCACGCGCTCTCGTGGACGCCGGAGGGCGGGATGATCGATCTCGGCGGCCGCGACAGCTCCACCTTCGCCGCGGCGGTGAACACCCTCGGCCAGGTCGTCGGCTACAGCACCGGCAGTGCTGCGGACCATGCGTTCGCCTGGACGCCGGCGGGAGGGATGATCGATCTCGGCACCCTCGGCGGCAACTTCAGCTACGCCTATGCCGTGAACGCCCGCGGCGACATCGTCGGCGACAGCACGACCGTCGCCGGTGATCACCCCTCACCCGTGCATGCCGTCCTGTGGCGGGCGAGCGCGACCCCGCGCCGCGGTGCCCGCGCCGATGATGAGGTCGAGGCCGGCCCACGAGTCGAGCGGGAGGCTCGGGAGGGCGACGAGGGGGGGCACTGCCACCGGCGTGGCGAGGGGCGCGACGCCGAGCGCGAGGACGACTAGCGAGCGTCTCTCCGGCGCCGGGGGGTGTCCGTTTTAGTCAAGGGCACGGTGTGGGCGGTGCTCCGGACCCCGCTCTCTCGTGGTCGGCTTGTCTCTGGCGCTGCCCGCCACTCACCGGCACCGGATCGTCAGCTCGAACCCACGCGCGGCGGACTGCGCTCAGGTTCTCTCGACCGACAGGGCTCGACGGCGGCGATGCGTGCGCCCCCGGGGTCAGGCCGCGTGGCGAGATTGAACCCGCGACGCGGCGCCAGTATAGTGGCGGCATGGAAACGCCCGCGGTCCAGGACTACCTCGCCGCGATCTACGACCTTCAGAGCAGCGGCGGCAAGCCGGTGATCGGCGCTCGCTTGGCGCGGCACATGAAGCTCGCGCCGCCCACCGTGACCGAGGCGCTCCGCCGGATGCAGCGGGAGGGTTACGTCAAGCTCACTCCCAAGCACGAGGTCCGTCTGACGTCGAGAGGGCGCTCGATCGCGGAAACGATGGCGCGCCGGCACCGGCTCATCGAGCGGTGGCTCACGGACGTCCTCGGCCTCGACTGGGCGGGGGCCCACGACGAGGCGCACCGGCTCGAGCACGCGATTTCGCCGGTCGTCGAGGAGAAGCTGGCGACGCTCCTCGGGATGCCGAGCACCTGCCCGCACGGCAACCCGATCCCCGGCATGGCGCCCGCGCTGCCGCCGCACGAGCACGTGTCGCTCGCGGAGGCGACGGTGGGTCAGACGCTCGCGATCGATCGGATCACCGAGGAGGGCGAGGCGGACCGCCAGCTCCTGAAGTTCCTCTGGGACAACCGCGTGCGCCCGGGCATGGGGGTGACGGTGACCGAGGTTGCTCCCTACGCCGGCACCCTGAGCTTTCGGATCGGGGGGCACCCGGTCACGATCGGGCTCGTCGCCGCCGCCAAGATCTGGGTCTACGATCCCGCCCGCCTCCCCGCCGCGCGCTCCGCCCGCGCCGGCGCCCGCTCGAGCTGAGCAGGCGCACCGGGGCCACGCCGAGCCGATCGGACTCGGCATCGCTCGGGGCCAGTCCGGCGCCGACTCACAATTGCCACCCGCCGCCGAGCGCCCGGTAGAGCTGCACGAGCGCCTCGAGCTCACCGAGCTCGGCCTGGGCGAGGCTGAGCTCGGCGGACAAGTATCGCGTGTCGCTGTCCAGCACCTCGAGGTAGCTCGTCGCGCCGCCCCGGTAGCGCGACTCCGAGAGCCGCGCCGCGTCCTGGGCCGATTGGGTCAGGAGCTCCTGCTGGAGCCGGAACTCCCGCGTCTTGCGATACGCGACGAGCCCGTCGGAGACCTCGCGAAACGCCTGCTGAATCGTCTGCTGGTAGACGAGCACGGCCTCCTGCTGCTGCGCCTCCGCCAACCTGACCGTGGACCGAATCCTTCCCGCGTCGAAGATGGGTTCGGTGAGGCCCCCCGCCACGGCCCACATGCCCGCCGGTCCGGTGAACAGGCTGCTCAGCGCCGTGCTCTGGTACCCGCCGGTGGCGGTGAGGGTGATCTGCGGGAAGTACGCGGCCTTGGCCACGCCGATCTGCGCGTTCGCAGCGACCAGCCGCTGCTCGGCCTGACGGATGTCGGGTCGGCGCTCGAGCAGCGACGCGGGAAGGCCGGCGGGGACCACCGGCGGATGCGGCTGCGCCGTCACGGGCCGCCCCCGCGGCACCGGGGCCGGGTTCTGCCCCAGCAGGATGCTCACGAAATTCTCCTGCTGCTCGATCCGCCGCTCGAGGTCGGGAATCGCGGCGGCGGCGGTGAAGACGAGCTCCTCCGACTGCCGCACGTCGAGCATGGAGGCGGCCCCCTGCTCCTCCTGGCTCTTCACGAGTTCGAGGGACTCCCGACGCGAGCGGAGCGTGCGCTCGGAGATCTCGAGCTCCAGGTCGAGCTCCCGAAGCTGAAAATACGCGCCGGCCACGTCGGCGACGAGCGTGGTCAGGACCGCCTGCCGGCCCCACTCGCTCGCCAGCAGGCTCGCGCGGGCGCCTTCGGTCGCCCGGCGGAACCGGCCCCAGAAGTCGAGTTCCCACGCCAGCGACAGACTCCCCTCGAAAAGGTTGGTCTCGAACGCCGGAAAGGACACGCCGCCGGGGCCGCCCGGCGATTGCGCTGTGCGCTGCCGCGCGGCCTGGGCGGCGCCCGTGAGCCTCGGGAACTGGTCCGCGCGCGTCACGCCGAGCTGCGCCCGGGCCTGGAACACGCGGGTGGCCGCGATGCGCGCGTCCCAGTTCTGCTGGAGGGCGGCCGCGATGAGTTGCCGCAGCTGCTCGTCCTGGAAGACCTCCCACCATTTCTGCTCGCCGAGCGCGGCGGCTCCGCCCGTGGTCGCGTCGCCCGCGGGCGTCCCCCGATAGGCGTCCGGGACCGCCGCGCCCGGCCGCGTGTAGTTCGGGCCGACCGCGCACCCGGCGAGGCTGAGGACCAGCGCCCCCAGCGCAGGCAGACGGACGCGCGCCCGGGGGTCGTCACGAGCCGGCGCGCTCATCCGCGCGGCTCGGCGCTCCCGTGGGGACTCGCCTCGGCGACCGCGCCCACACCGTCCGTGCCCCCGACGGCGGTCGGCGCCGGCATCGGCGCCAGGGCCGCGACGCCGTCGTCGCCGGCGGCGGGGCGGCGGACCCGTCCCGAGCGGAAGAAGGACGTGCGGTCCAGGACTCGCTCCTGGAAGTCCTCGAGGTACAGGTAGATCACGGGCGTGACGTAGAGCGTGATGAACTGGGAGGCGACCAGGCCGCCGACGATGACGAGCCCGAGCGGCCGGCGCGAGGCCCCGTCGGCCCCGTAGCCCGCGGCGATCGGCACCGCCCCGATGACGGCGGCGAGGGTCGTCATGATGATGGGACGGAAGCGGTCCATGCTCGCGTCGTGGATCGCCTGGACCGCCGACTCGCCGGCGTCGACGCGCTGCCGCGCGAAGTCGACGATCATGATCCCGTTCTTCTTCACGATCCCCATCAGCATGAACATGCCGACGAAGGCGTAGAGCGACGCCTGGTCGCCGACGAGGTAGAGCGTCAGGAGCCCCCCCACGAGCGCGGTGGGGAGGGTCGACAGCACCGTCAGCGGATGCACGTAGCTCTCGTAGAGCATGGCGAGGATCACGTACATCACGAACACCGCGAGCGCCATCAGGATCGTGAGGTTCCGCACCGTGTCCCGGAACGTCAGGGCCTCGCCCTGGAGGCTCGCGCGCACGGTCGGCGGCACGATCTGCGCGGCCGTCTTGGCGATGAGGTCGGTCGCGTCGCCGATCGCCACCTCGGGCTTGAGGTTGAAGAAGAGGGTGACGCTCGTGAACTGGTTCAGGTGGTTCACCGACTGGGGGCCGAGGGAGAGCTTCGTCCTGACCAGCTCCCGGAGCGGCACGAGGTTCCGCCCGTCGTCGCTCTTGATGTACAGGAGCGAGAGGTCCTCGGGCTTTGAGCGGGCGGCGTCGTCCGCCTCCAGAATCACCTGGTACTGATCCGTGGGCTTCTTGATCAGGTAGAGATAGTTCTGCGAGTACGCGTTGCGGAGGAGCGTCAGGATCCGCGTCTCGGACACCCCGCGCGTCCGCGCTTCCGCCCGGCGCAGGTCGATGTCGAGGCTCGGCGTGTTGTTGAAGTAGTCCGACGAGAGGGTCGCGAACCCGGGGTACTCCCGGAGCCGCGCCGTGAGCCGCGTGGCGACGTCGTACACCTGATCGGGGTTCACGCCGGACAAGGCGAAGGCGTACTGCCCCTGGTTCTGGTTCGTCGCCCCCGTGCTGATCTCCAGTACCGGGAACGGTCGGAGGAACGGGAACACGCCCGGAATCGTCCGGAGCTTGCCCATCAGCCGGCCGACCACCTGCTGGATGGGGGCCCGCTCCGCCGGCGGATTCAGGAAGGCGAGCAAGAAGCCCTGGTTCGAGGCGAGGAACTGGCTGGCGCCCGTCATCGTGAAGGTCGCGCCGACGGCGGGGTCCTGCCGCAGCACCTCGTCGGCCTGGTCCTGGAGGGCGCGCATCTGCGCGGGCGAGGACCCCTCGCGGGCGATCATGACGCCCCAGACGAAGCTACTGTCGCCGGTGGGGAGGAAGGCCTTGGGGACCGCCATGAAGAGCCAGCCCGTGCCGACGAGGCAGACGACCCAGGTCAGGGCGGAGACCCACCGGTGCCGCAGGAACCACCAGAGCGAGGCGCCGTACGCGGCGAGCACCCGCTTCTCCGCGCCGCCGACCGCCCGCTCCATCCACGTTCGCGTCGAGCCGGGGCCGCGGTCGGCGAGCATCCGCGCGCACATGAGCGGCGTGAGCGTCAGCGACACCAGCCCGGAGGCGAAGATCGCGACGACGATCGTGATGGCGAACTCGCGAAAGATGCGGCCGACCAGCCCGGGCATGAAGACCAGCGGGATGAAGACCGCCGCCAGCGACACCGTCATCGACAGGATGGTGAAGCTGATCTCGGTCGCGCTGTTGAGCGTCGCCGCGAGGGCCCGCTCGCCCCGCTCCATGCGGCGCACCGTATTCTCCAGGAACACGATCGCGTCATCCACCAGGAACCCGATGGCGAGCGTGAGCGCCATCAGCGAGAGGTTGTCGAGGCTGTACCCGAACAGCTGCATCGCCACGAAGGTCAGGAGGAGCGACAACGGCAGGGCCACGGCCGGGATCAGGGTGTCCGCCGCGCGCCCGAGGAAGAGGAAGATCACGACCACGACCAGGACAAAGGCGATGACGAGCGTCTGTTCGACGTCGGCGACCGAGGTGACGATCGTCCGCGAGCGATCGTAGATCGGGGTGATGCGCACGGATCCGGGGAGCTCGGCGCTGATCAGCGGCAGCAGGTCCCGGACGCTCTTGGCCACCTCCACGGCGTTGGCGCCGGCGCGGCGGTTGACCGCGACGACGACGGTGGCCGACGGCGGCGGATATCCCCGGACCCAGAACCGCATGGTCATCCGCTCATCCTGGACGGAATCTCGCACCGTAGCCACGTCGCGGACGTAGACGGCGGCCCCGTCACGGCTGCCGACGATGAG
>QHRX01000250.1 GCA_003221455.1 Candidatus Rokuibacteriota bacterium | reverse complement strand
GGCGATGCGCGCCATCGTCTGGACCGCCTCGGCCGGGTAGCCGCCGGTCGCGGTCTCCGCCGACAGCATGATCGCGTCGGCGCCGTCGAAGATCGCGTTGGCGACGTCCGACACCTCCGCCCGCGTCGGGCGCACGTGGCCGATCATCGACTCGAGCATCTGGGTGGCGATGATCACGGGCACCCGCGCCAGCCGGGCCTCCCGGATCACCTCTTTCTGGATGAGCGGCACCTCCTCGAGCGGCACCTCGAGACCGAGGTCGCCCCGGGCCACCATGGCCGCGTCGACGCGGGAGAGGATGCCCGGGAGGTTCGCGACCATCTCGGCCCGCTCGAGCTTGGCCACGATCGGGACGCTCGCACCCTCGTCCCGGAGAAAGGCCTGGACCTGCTCGATGTCGGCCCCCGAGCGGACGTAGGAGATCGCGACGAAGTCGACGCCGGCCTCGATGCCGAACCGCAGGTCGGCCTTGTCCTTCGCCGTCAGACAGGACTCCGAGATCGGCACACCGGCCAGGAAGATCCCCTTGTGGTCGCTGACGATCCCGCCCGCGGTCACCCGGCAGCGCACCTCGTCCGTCACGACCGACTCCACGCGCAGCCGGATCATGCCGTCGTCCATCCAGATCTCGTCGCCGGGCTTGGCGGCCCGCAGGTAGTCCGGATGGTTGACCGACGCGCGCGAGGCGTCGCCGATCTGCGGCCGGCTGCAGAGCGCGAACGGCGCCCCCGTCCGGAGGTCAACCCGCCCCGCCTCGAAGGTTCCCAGGCGCACCTTCGGACCCTGCAGGTCCTGGAGGATCGTCACCGGCCGACCCCAGCGCGCCTCGCCCGCGCGGAGTCGCTCTATGACGGCGGCGTGCTCGGCGTGGCTGCCGTGCGAGAAGTTGAGCCGCGCGACGTCCATCCCGGCCGCCACGAGGCGGTCGAGCATCTGGGCGCTCGAGCTCGCCGGGCCGATCGTGCAGATGACCTTCGTGCGGCGCATCGGCCGGCGGTCAGGCCACGACCGCCCGGAGGAACTGGCCGGTGTAGGACGTCTCGATCCGCGCGACGTCCTCGGGGGTGCCCGTAGCGACGACACGCCCGCCCTCGTCGCCGCCCGCGGGCCCGAGGTCGATGATCCAGTCCGCGGTCTTGATGACATCCAGGTTGTGCTCGATGATCACGACGGTGTTGCCCTGGTCGACGAGCTGGTTCAGCACGTCGATGAGCCGCTGGATGTCGGCGAAGTGGAGGCCGGTCGTCGGCTCGTCCAGGATGTAGAGCGTCCGCCCGGTGGCCCGCCGGGCGAGTTCGGTGGCGAGCTTGACGCGTTGGGCCTCGCCGCCGGACAGGGTCGTCGCCGACTGGCCGAGCCGGATGTAGTCGAGGCCGACGTCGTGCAGCGTCTGCAGCTTCTGCTTGATCACCGGCACCGCGTCGAAGAAGCCGAGCGCCTCGTGCACCGTCATCTCGAGCACGTCGGCGATATTCTTGGCCTTGTAGTGGATGTCGAGCGTCTCCCGGTTGTAGCGCCGACCCTTGCACACCTCGCAGGTGACGTAGACGTCGGGGAGGAAGTGCATCTCGATCTTGACGAGGCCGTCGCCCTGGCAGGCCTCGCAGCGCCCGCCCTTGACGTTGAACGAGAAGCGTCCGGGCCGGTAGCCCCGCATGCGGGCGTCCGCGGTCCGCGCGAACAGCGTGCGGATGAACGTGAAGACGCCCGTGTAGGTGGCGGGGTTCGACCGCGGCGTGCGCCCGATCGGCGACTGGTCGATGTCGATGACCTTGTCCACGTGCTGCGCGCCCTCGATCCGGTCGTGCGCGCCCGGCCGCTCCTGGGCGCGGTAGAGCATCTGGGCGAGCGCCCGGTAGAGGATGTCGTTGACGAGCGTCGACTTTCCCGAGCCGGAGACGCCGGTGATGCACGTGAAGGTGCCGAGGGGGATCTTCACCGCCCCCCCCTTCAGGTTATGCTCGCGCGGGTTGTGGATCGTGACGAACTTGCCCGACGGCTTCCGCCGGACGGCCGGCACCGGGATCACCCGCGCCCGGGACAGGTACTGCCCCGTCAGGGAGGCCGGGTTGGCCATGATCTCATCCGGCGTCCCCACCGCGACCAGGTGCCCGCCGAGCTCGCCCGCGCCCGGCCCGAGGTCGACCACGTAGTCGGCGGAGCGGATCGTCTCCTCGTCGTGCTCGACCACGAGCACGGTGTTGCCGAGGTCCCGGAGCCGCCGGAGCGTGTCGAGGAGCTTCCGGTTGTCCCGCTGGTGGAGCCCGATGCTCGGCTCGTCCAGGATGTAGAGGACCCCGACCAGGCTCGAACCGATCTGGGTCGCGAGCCGGATCCGTTGCCCCTCGCCGCCCGAGAGCGTGCCGGCGGCGCGGTCGAGGGTCAGGTAGTCGAGGCCGACGTTGCCGAGGAAGCCCAGGCGCTCTCGGATCTCCTTGAGCACCCGCCGCGCAATCTGGGTGTCGCGCTCCGAGAGGTGGAGCTCGGCGAAGAATCGGGCAGCCTCCTTGATCGTGAGCCGCGCGAGGTCGGCGATCGACCGGCCCCCGACCACCACGGCCAGCGATTCCGGCCGCAGGCGCGCGCCCCGGCAGGCCGGGCAGGCGCGCTCCCGCATGAAGTGCTCGACCTCCTGCCGGGTCTCCTCAGAGAGCGTCTCCCGGTACCGCCGGTCCAGCACTTTGACCACGCCCTCGAAGCCGCCGTCCTGGTCGCCGTGGAGGATCACCTCGCGGGTCTTCTTGGGAAGCTTCGACCACGGCAGGTCGAGCGGGAACCGGTAGCGCCGGGCCAGCGCCTGGAGCGTCTGCTTGAAGTAGACCGACTCGCGCCCGGCCCACGCCGCCAGCGCGCCGTCCTTCAGCGACCGGTTCGGGTTCGGCACGAGCAGCTCGGGATCGACTTCGTACCGGGTGCCGATACCCCCGCAGGCCGGGCACGCGCCGTAGGGGTTGTTGAACGAGAACATGCGGGGCGAGACCTCCGGGAACGAGACGCCGCACTCGGCGCACGCCAGGCGCTCCGAGAAGACGAAGGGCTCGACGCCCGCCTCGACCGGCTCCACCTGCACCACGCCGTCAGCCAGCCGCAGCGCGGTCTCGAGCGAGTCGGCGAGGCGGCGGCCCAGGTTGTCGCGCACGACCAGGCGGTCGACGACGACCTCGATCGTGTGCTTGCGGTTCCGGTCGAGCTCGATGTCCTCGGTCAGCTCGTGCACGACGCCGTTCACGCGCGCTCGCGAAAAGCCCTGGCGCCGGAGGTCGAAGAAGAGCTTCCGGTACTCGCCCTTCCGGCCGCGGACGACGGGGCCGAGGACGAGGAGCCGCGTGCCGGCCGGGAGCGTGAGGACGCGGTCGACCATCTGCTGCACCGTCTGGGCGGCAATGACCCGTCCACAGCTCGGGCAGTGCGGGATGCCGATCCGCGCGAACAGCACGCGGAGGTAGTCGTAGATCTCGGTGACGGTCCCGACGGTGGAGCGCGGATTCTTCGAGGTCGTCTTCTGCTCGATCGAGATCGCGGGCGACAGCCCCTCGATCGAGTCGACGTCGGGCTTTTCCATCTGCTCGAGGAACTGCCGGGCGTAGGCGGACAGGGACTCGACGTACCGCCGCTGGCCCTCGGCGTAGATCGTATCGAAGGCGAGCGACGACTTGCCCGAACCCGAGAGGCCCGTGATCACGACGAGCTGGTCGCGCGGGATCTCGAGGTCGATCTTCTTCAGGTTGTGCTCGCGGGCGCCCTTGACGAGGATCCGATCGCTGGCCATGCGCGCTATCCCCGCACGCGTTCGCGGCACGCGGCTCGACGCACTCTCGCACCCCTTTGACGTTGTGGCCCCGGGTCCACGCCGTGGCACCCCGCCCCCACGGTCGCCCGACGGCCGGCGTGTCTCACGGAGCCATGACGCCCCGTCGGGCGGCCTCCCTCGGGCCGGCCCGCCTCGCTGCCCGGATGATCTGCCCGGCTCGCGGGCTCGGCTTGCTCGGACGGTACCTCTCGCTCGTGGTGTCCTCGACCGGCTAACGGGGTGAACTCGGGGCCATGTGCGCTCCTATTCTGTCAGGCCGGCCGGGGCCGAGCAAGCCGGAGCGCCGCCCAGGCC
>QHRX01000249.1:4445-6859 GCA_003221455.1 Candidatus Rokuibacteriota bacterium | reverse complement strand
ACGTTGGGCACTACGGTGAAACCGGACGTCGTCGAGACGACAGTCTTGGCAGCGGCGCCACAGGACGCGACCTCACGTGCGGGGCAGGATGCGGCTCGTCGGGGCGGGATCGTGCTCCCGCGGGCGCCCGGCAGCGTAGATCCCCAGGTTGAGCGGTCTCGAGGGCGGCGCCCAAGAACTACGATCGCGCATCGCCTCCAGGACGAACGACCCTCGAACGAGGTTTTCTGTCACCTCTCACGGGAGGGTAGCCCAGTGAGCAAGTTCTTGAAGGCGCTCGAGCGCGCCGAGCAGCAACGAGCCCTTGGTCGCCACCCAGCACCGTCGGAGGCGGCGAGTGAACGAGGCCTAGCCGTTCCCGAGACGGCCCCGCCCAGGCCCCCGCGGGCCTCTCACGAGCTTGCGAGAGAGGTCCCAAACGGACTCGAGGAACATCTGGTGAGCCTGCTTGCGCCGAGATCGTTTGAAGCCGAACAGTATCGGACCCTTCGTCACCTGATTGAACAGCTTCACAAATCGACCGGTCTCTCGGTCGTCGCGATCTCGAGTCCTGGTGTCGCTGACGGCAAAACGACAACCGCTATCAACCTCGCGGGTGCTCTCGCCCAGGCCTCCGACGCACGGGTTCTTCTGGTCGATGTCGATTTACGGGGGGGGGCCTTGGCCGCCCGCCTCGGGATCGACGAGCGCGCGGGTCGCGGCCTCGTGGACGCGATCTTGAACGCGGAGCTCACCTTGGAGGCCGTGGTGGAAGTGCGTCCAGACCTGAACCTAACTATCTTGCCGGCGGGCCGCCTTCCGCGTGCCCCCTTCGAGGTGCTGAAGTCACCCCGAGTCGAGGAACTCCTCGCGGAGGCTCGTCGGCGGTATGACTACATCGTCCTCGACACCCCGCCACTCGTGTCTTTCCCCGATTGTCGGGTGATCGAGAAGTGCGTGGACGGCTTTCTCATTGCGGTCGCGGCTCACAAGACGTCCCGCAAGCTTCTCGAGGAAGCGCTGAACGTCACCGAGCGAGCCAAGATTGTGGGCTTTGTTTTCAACGGCGATGATCGCCACCTCTCGAGGGACAGCTACGGTACCTACGCCTCGACGAGGTCCGTCGACCTAGGCGGAGGCGGATGGCGCCGCCTGGTTTCGAGCAGCTCCAGAACGCACAGGAGACAGACCGCCTCAGACCACTGACGTCACGTGAGGTGACCGTGACGGCGGGGCGGATGCGTCGCGGCCGGGAGAATCCGGCTGCGCGGCACTGGTGGTTAGTGGTTGGTCTCCCACCCGAGAAGGGGCTAGAGACCAAAGGGGGCGAAGCCTTGCCAGAAATCGTTACGGAATCGGTGATCCCACGCTGGCGCGTCCTTTGGACCCACAGCAATTGCGAGCAGCTCGTCTCTGACCAGCTCGCGGCGAGGGGCTTTGACCCGTTCCTCCCCACTGTCGAGGCATGGTCCAGACGTGGCGGGGTCCGGCATCTCTCGCGCACTCCTCTGTTCCGAGGATACCTCTTCCTGAGCCACGCGATGGACAAGGCGAGTTACCTCGAGGTCTACAAGGCGCGCGGGCTGGTGCGCATACTCGGAGAGCGCTGGGACCGACTCGACGTCGTCCCCGATTGCGAAATCGAGGCGATCCAGAAACTCCTTCACTCCGGCCTCCCGATCCTTCCCTATTCCTATCTCCGGGAAGGGCAGCGGGTGCGGATCACTCGCGGGCCGCTGGCCGACGTGGAGGGAATCATAGTCCGAGGGAACCCCAAGAAAGGTCTCCTGGTGGTTTCGGTGAACCTTCTCCGAAGGAGTATCGCCGTTCAGCTGGATTGCACCGTCTTAGAGGCCGCGTAGGGACTGCGCGGCGATGTGTGGGATCGTCGGCTACGTCAGCCATCGAGACGCGGTTTCCCTCATTCTCCCTGGCCTTCGCCGGCTGGAGCACCGCGGCTATGACTCGCCGAGGATTGCCGCGGTCTAGGGGACGTGAGGCTCTGGCCGGAAAATGATTTCAACAATTGCGCAGCAAGTGTCATCACTTGAACCCAGCGTGTGCTAGACGGTAACCGTCTCCTGTCGCCGCACTTGCCTCTAATCGTCTTCTTGTCAGTGGGTTGCAAGGAAAGTAGGTAATTCTGCGGGATGGCACCTCTCTTGCTCGCTGTCGTCTTTTCGCTATGAAGCTCTTCTCCTCGAAGCCCAAACCCGGTTCATACGAACCGCTGGACTGGCCCTCGTCGGGGAACGGCTCGGCGAATGAGCCGCACGGTCTCTTGCGCGAGCCCATATTCCTTCGGGCACTCTGCCTGGAGCGAAAACGGGCCGAGCGATCGAGAAAGCCCTTTGTCTTGATGCTGCTCGATCCGGTGACGCCCCAAGACGGCAACGGCGACAACGCACTCAACAGGACCGTGGCCGCCATTTGCT
>QHRX01000249.1:0-4261 GCA_003221455.1 Candidatus Rokuibacteriota bacterium | reverse complement strand
CCATGAAGCGGGGGGCCCGTCGGTCGCCACCCTGTACCCGGATCTCGTGCAGCGCGACGAATCGACGAAGGTTTCCCGCCTGATCAAGCGAGCCATGGATGTCGGGGGCAGCGCCCTGGCATTGATCATCCTGTCACCGATCTTTCTAGCCATCGCCGTTGCGATCAAAATGTCCTCGCCTGGGCCCGTCCTGTTCCGGCAGAAGAGGGTCGGCCATTATGGAGTGCCCTTTACGTTCCTGAAGTTCCGCTCCATGCATTCCACCAACGACCCACAGATCCACCGGGAGTACGTCACACGGCTCATCGCGGGCAACGTCGATTCAAAGGTCTCCGCCAACGACACCAACGGCGTGTACAAGATCACCGACGATCCCCGGGTAACTCGCGTCGGGCGGTTCCTGCGGAAGACGAGCCTGGACGAGCTCCCACAGTTTCTCAACGTCTTGCGGGGGGAGATGTCGATGGTCGGGCCCCGCCCCCCGATTCCCTACGAGCTCGAGGCCTTGCTCGAAGTAAAGCCTGGCATCACCGGCCTCTGGCAGGTCAATGGGCGCAGCCGGCTCCGCTTTGACGACATGGTGCGCCTCGATCTCAGGTATGCGAAGGGGTGGTCGCCCTGGCTCGATCTTAAGATCCTTCTGCAGACGCCCCGGGCCGTGTTCTCCGGTGACGGCGCGTACTGACCCGCCCGCCGACACGCCCTAGAGTTACGGTCAGCCCGCACGGAGAACGCATTGGCGCAACTCCGCGCTGTTTCCACGCCCAGGCGCTCGCGATCCAGAAAACATTGGGGTTACCCATGATCAGCATCGGCGTCATCGGCTACGGCTATTGGGGTCCGAACATCGTACGCAACCTGCGCGGTCTCGACGAGTGTCAGGTCGCCGCGGTGTGTGACCAGAGTCCGGCGGCGCTCCGCCGGGTCGCCCAGACGTATCCCGACCTCCCTGTCACCGCGAACCCGTCCGAGCTCTTGAGCTCCGCAGAGATCGACGCCGTCGCTGTTGTGACACCCGTCTGCACGCACTTCGAGTTGGCCAAGGCCGCCCTGGAAAACGGAAAGCATGTCTTCATCGAGAAGCCGTTCACCTCCACCACCCGCCAGGCGGAGGAGCTGATCGAGTTAGCCGAGCGGAAGAATCTCACGATCATGGTGGACCACACCTTCCTCTTCACCGGCGCCGTGCGCAAGATCCGCGAACTCATCGAAGAGGGCGCCCTCGGCGATCTCTACTACTACGATTCCACGCGAGTCAACCTGGGGCTCTTCCAGCACGATGTGAGCGTCCTCTGGGACCTGGCCCCGCATGATCTGTCCATAATGGATTTCCTCATCCAAGCGAAGCCCGAAGCCGTAATTGCGACCGGCGAAGCGCACTTGAACGGTCTCGTGGACGTCGCCTTCATCACCGTCTATTTCCCGCGCAACGTGATCGCGCACGTCAACGTCAACTGGCTTTCCCCGGTCAAGGTCAGGACGACTCTGATCGGCGGAGAAAAGAAGATGCTGGTCTGGAACGATCTCGAAGCGGACGAGAAGATCAAAGTCTACGACAAGGGCGTCCAGATGAACAACGGGCCGGGCCTCTACGAGCTGCTCGTGAGCTACCGCTCGGGAGACATGTGGGCCCCGCGCGTTGAGCAGACGGAGGCGCTCAAAGCCGAGCTCGGCTATTTCCTCGAATGCGTCACGACAGGCCAGACCCCCTTCAATGACGGGGTGGCGGGCTCCCGTGTTGTGAAGATGCTCGAAGCGGCTGACCAATCGCTGAGGGAGAGAGGACGGGCCGTCCGGCTATGAACGAGTTGCTCTCCATCTCGCCGGACGTGAAGTTTGGCACGGGCGTCAAGCTGTCGACATTCATCAATCTCTATGGCTGCGAGGTGAGTGACAACATGAAAATCGGAGCCTTTAGCTGCAAACAAGTCAATACCAGACGTGACGGCTTGGGACTCCTTACGGCCGCGGCGCCTGCTGCTGGTGGGCGTGAGGCATTGCGTTGCCGGCGCACAGACGAGCGTCAGGGGCTGACAGGGAATGAGTGCGACGGACGAATCTAGGCAAACCATTCTGATTGGAAGTACATCAAGGAACTATTAGATGCCCACCTTCGGTGAAATCTGATTCCGGTGGACTCGGCTTTGAGTTCACGGTATTTCGGATCCCGAGCCTTGCGTTGAGTCTACTGCGCTTGTCATGAACATCTGCGTGGTTGGGACCGGATACGTCGGGCTTGTCACGGGGGCGGTCTTCGCCGACCTCGGCAACGACGTGGTCTGCATCGACAAGGACGTTGAGAAGATTGCCGTCCTCCGCGCGGGCCGTATGCCCATCTATGAGCCGGGGCTCGAGGAGATGGTGGCGCGCAACGTCGCCGACGGCCGCCTGGCTTTCAGGACGGATCTCACGGTCGGCGTCCGGCGGTCCGACATAGTCTTCATCGCGGTCGGCACGCCGCCCAAAACGGACGGTGAGACGGATCTCGGGGCCGTCGAGGCGGTCGCCAAAGGCATCGGCCAGGCCATGGAACGGTACACGGTCATCGCCAACAAGTCCACGGTGCCCGTCGGGACCGGCGAGTTCGTGCGCGACGTAATTACGCGGCATCAGTCAAAGCCGGTGCCGTTCGATGTGGTGTCGAACCCAGAGTTCCTCCGCGAAGGGTCGGCGATCGAGGACACGCTCCGGCCGGACCGGATCGTAATCGGGGCGCCGACCCAGCAGGTGGCGATGACTTTGCTCGAGCTCTACGCCCCGCTCGAGCGACCGATGATCATCACTGACGTTCCGTCGGCGGAGATGATCAAATACGCCTCGAACGCCTTTCTCGCCACCAAGATCTCATTTATCAACGGCGTCGCCAACGTCTGCGAGCTGGCCGGGGCCGACGTCGCCCAGGTGATGAAGGGTGTAGGCCTGGACTCCCGGATCGGTCCCGCGTTTCTCCAAGCCGGACTCGGTTATGGGGGGTCTTGCTTTCCCAAGGACACGGACTCGCTAATTCATACCGCCGCTAGCCTCGGCTACGACTTCAAGCTTCTCCGCGCCGTGGTCGACGTGAATCGAGAGCGCGTCACCCACTTCTTGGACACCATTTTGAAAGTCCTTGCCCCCCTCGACGACAAGGTGATCGGCGTGCTGGGCCTCGCCTTCAAGCCCAATACCGATGACTTACGGGAGGCACGCAGCCTTGAGGTGGTCGCGCAGCTCCTCGCCGCCGGCGCCACCGTGCGCGCCTACGATCCCGTCGCCATCGAAAACGCGCGCGCCGTCCTGCCGGCGACCGTCCGCTACGCGGTCTCCGCCTACGAGGCGGCCCAAGGGGCGGATGCTGTCGCCCTCGTCACCGAGTGGAACGCGTTCAAATTCATCAACCTCGAGCGCCTGCGGGCTGTGATGCGCCGGCCCCTTGTCTTTGATGGACGCAACCTCTGGGAGCCTGAGCGAATGCGCCGTCTTGGGTTCGAGTACTACTCGATCGGCCGTAAGCCGGTCCTGCCCTCCTAGCACTCCCTATGCGGATCCTTGTCACCGGCGGCGCCGGCTTCATCGGCTCGCACCTCTGCGAGTTCCTCCTGGTGCGCGGGCACGAGGTCGTCTGCATGGACAACCTGCTCACGGGGGCGATCGAAAACGTCTCCCAGCTCTCCGCCCATCCGCGGTTCTCATTTGTGAAGCACAACGTGACTGAGACCATCGCCGTGGACGGGCCGCTTGACTGGGTCCTCCACTTCGCGAGCCCCGCCTCCCCGCACGACTACCTCGACATGCCAATCCAGACCCTGAAGGTTGGGGCGCTCGGCACCCACAAGGCCCTCGGGCTCGCCAAGTCTAAGGGGGCGACCTTCCTGCTTGCCTCGACGTCCGAGGTCTACGGCGATCCGCTCATCCACCCTCAGCGGGAGGACTACTGGGGCAACGTGAACCCGATCGGCCCGCGGGGCGTCTATGACGAAGCGAAGCGCTTTGCCGAGGCGATGACGATGGCCTACCACCGGTACCACGGCCTCGACACGCGCATCGTACGGATCTTCAACACCTATGGCGAGCGCATGCGTTTCAACGACGGTCGCGCAATCCCCGCGTTTATCACGCAGGCACTTGCTGCCAAGCCGATCACCGTTTACGGCGATGGCTCACAGACGCGCTCGTTCCAGTACATCTCAGACCTGGTCGCCGGCGTCTGGCGGCTCATGCAGGCACCGATTACGGTCCCGGTGAACATCGGCAACCCGCACGAAATGACGCTCCTCGCGCT
>QHRX01000248.1 GCA_003221455.1 Candidatus Rokuibacteriota bacterium | reverse complement strand
TCGCGAGCGCCGACGTCTTCGTGATCTCCCTCAAGGCCGGGATGGCCGGCTACATCGTGCCGAGCAAGCTCTACGGCATCCTCGCCGCCGGCCGGCCCTACGTGGCCGCGGTGGAGGAGGTCTCCGAGGTCGCCGCGATCACGCGCCGCTACGACTGCGGGCTCCTGGCCGAGCCGGGCAAGCCGCGGGACCTGGCGGACAAGATTCTCGCGCTCTACCGCGACCGTCCGCTCGCCGAGCGGCTGGGCGCCAATGCGCGACGCGCGGCGCTCGAGTTCGATCGCTCAAAGCAGGTGACGGCGTACTACGAGCTGTTCCGCGATCTGGTGACGAGCCGATGAACGTCCTCTTCGTCTGCACCGAGAACATCGCCCGGAGCCCGATGGCGGAAGCGCTCTTTCACGAGCTGCAGGGCTCCGAGGGCCGTCACCGAGCGCACACGGTCGGGACGGCGACACACGCGCCGCGGCCGCTCACGACTCGGGAGGTCGCCTGCGCCGACCTGGTGGCGGTCATGGAGGACAGGCACCGTGAGCTGATCCGCCACTACTGGCCGCACCAGGCGCGCAAGGTCGTGGTGCTCGGGGTATCCGACGACTTCGCTCCCAATGACCGCCACCTGCGGGAGACGCTGGAGCCGAGGATCCGCGCCCTGCTCGAGCGGTGCGACGACCGCCCGGCGGTTACTTCGCGTCCTTTGGCGGCGCGCCCGCGGCGGGCCAAGCGCGTCTTCGATCTTCTCCTCTCGGGAGTGGCCCTCGTGCATTCGGCGCCGATCTGGGCGCTGGTCGCGCTGCTCATCAAGCTGGATGATGGGGGCTGCGTCTTCTACGTCCAGGAGCGGGTGGGCAAGGACGGCCGGCGCTGCAAGAGCTTGAAGTTCCGGTCGATGGTCCCGGACGCCGACCGGAGGTTCGGCCCGCTCCAGGCGCGCGACGCCGACGCGCGGATCACACCGGTGGGGCGGTGGCTCAGGGCGACGGCCATGGACGAGCTGCCCCAGCTCTGGAGCATCTTCCGAGGCGACATGAGCTTCGTCGGTCCGCGGGCTCTCCGGCCTGAGGAGATCGAGGTCAACGGCGGGGGCGAGGTCGTGCCGATCGAGAGGATCCCCGGCTACGAGGAGCGCCACCGGGTGACCCCGGGGCTGACGGGGCTGGCCCAGATCTACGCCGACCGCGACATCCCGCGCCGGCAGAAGTTCAGGTACGACCTCCTCTACATAAGGAAGCAGAGCTTCGGGCTCGATCTCCGACTGATTCTCCTTTCCGTTTGGATCACCCTCCACGGCACGTGGGAGCGTCGCGGCTCGAAGCTCTGAGGGGGCTTGCCGTGTCGTCGCGTTTTTGTGCCTACGCAATCGTGGCGCTGTCTCTCGCAGTTCTCTGGCCTGCGCAGTCGCCTGCGGCGACCAGATTTTCATTCACCGTTGACTCTGCCGCGACTACGAGTGCCGGCGTATTCATGAGCGACGGCGCCCTGGTGAAAACACTCTGGAGCGGCATTCCCTCCACACCTGGACCCTACACAAGCAGCTGGGACGGCACCGATGACGACGGCCGGATTGCCCCGGACGGCTCGTATCAGGTCAGGGTGCTTTCAAACAATGTCCAGTACGCATGGGAAGGCCTTGTTGGGAACACGTCTGATGCGCTCTCGGGGCCGACCGTGCACCACGCGCTGGAGTTCATCTATGGCATGGCGATCTCGGGGGCGAACGCCTACTTCTGCGTTGGATACAACGAAGGCCTGGCGAGCACGCACAAGTTCAGGACGGCCAGTCCCCAATCCAAGGCCACGATCCTCGGCAAGGGGGCGGCGGTATTCTACGTGGCCACCGACGGGAGTTATGTCTATTGGGCCGGCCAGGACCCCAACGATGCGAACAAGTGGTTCGTGTTCGGAACGAGAGTCGGCG
>QHRX01000247.1 GCA_003221455.1 Candidatus Rokuibacteriota bacterium | reverse complement strand
TTGGTCCTCCCTCACTCGACGGTTGACGTCTCTACTCTTCCACTGGTGCCGCGTGGGACAGGTCCAGGGACGGGATCAACCGAGATCAGACCGTTTCGCGTCCCCGATCCGGCGAGGCTCAGACGGTGGAAAGGACACCTCGAGCGGTCTCCTTCAGCGGTCCCGCCAGCTCCTGGGTTCGTCGAAGACAGGAAGAGGTAATCGAGCGCGCGTCGTGTGCTCCTCGTTGTGTTCGCAAAGCATGACGACGCGGCGAGCCACGACCCTGTTCTGGTTGCTCGTAGTTGTTGCGATTCTCGGACAGCCGTTGTCCACTTCCGCGGCCAACCTGTTGGCCCAGTTCGACGGGCTCTCCAACAGCGACAACGTGGCCATCACCGGCTCCTCTTTGCTCCCGCCGGACAACGGCGTCGCGGTGGGTAAGAACGACGTCTTCGAAATGGTCAATATCGTCGGCCGTCTCACGGACAAGCTCGGTGGGAATATCTCGTCGTTCAGTCTGCGCAGCTTCTTCGGGGTCGATGCGAGTTTCAGCGGCGAGTCAGATCCTCGAGTCTTGTACGATGTCGCGAGCGGCCGCTGGTTCGCGACGTACTTGCAATTCTCGATCCCCCGGGCGTCGTCTTCGATCATCTTGGCTGTTTCGACGACAGGCGACCCGCGCGGAACCTTCTGCCGCTATCGACTGGGGAATCCAACCTCCGAGATATTCCTGCAGGACTTCCCGATGGTCGGGACGAGTGACGATAAGATCGTCGTCACGTACAACGGGTTCGCCTTCCTCGCCACCAGCATCGGGGGGTTCATTGGCGGCGGAGCCTACGTCCTGAAGAAGGCCGACTTGCTCGCGGGGGGTTGCGCGTCGCAGGTGGGGCTCGTCCGGCTGCCGCCTGATTCCTCGAGATTCACCCTGCAGCCGGCCCAGTCCCTCGGAAGCACCAGCGACCTCTTCCTGGCGATGCATTCCCGGGACAGCAGTACCCTCATCCTCTTCAGGATCAGCGGGATTCCGGGAGTGACTTCAGTCACGGAGACTCCGGTTTCGCTCCCGATCCGCGCGTGGGCTTCGCCCCCTCAGGCGCTCCAGGCCAGCTCCAGCGTCGTCCTCGACACGAACGATGACCGGGTCCTGAGCGTCTCGTGGCAGCAGAACTCCCTCTGGGTCGCGGGCACCGAGGCGTGCACCCCGCCTGGTGACACGGCGGCTCGAAGCTGTCTCCGGCTGATCGAGGTTCGCACGGACACGTCGAGCGTGCGTCAGGACATGTCCTTTGGAGTCACGGGCCAGTACTACTCCTTTCCCGCGCTCCGTCCCGATGCCGCAAGGAACCTACATGTCGTCTTTACGAGTTCGTCGGCCAATAGCTTCGCCAGCGTGCGGGTGGCCGGCAGGCTGGCCACCGACCCGCTCAACACGCTCCGACCTTCGATCGAAATTCGCGCCGGCCTTGGAGCCCAGACCTCCCTCTCGGGCCGGATGGGAGACTACGCCGGTGCAGCCGTTGACCCCACGGCCCCCCTCTCTGTCTGGGTGAGTGGGGAGTACATGGGGTCGACCGCGTCGGCGCCTTGGCGAACCTACATCGCGAGGCTCGAGTTCGCCAATCCAGCGCCCGCGGCCCACCCGGATTTCGACGGTGACGCCAAGGCCGATATCGGAGTCTACCGCCCGAGCACCGGCATCTGGTACGTCCTTCGCTCCAGCGACGGCACGCCGCAGCTGGTCACGTGGGGAGCGTCCGGCGACGTGCCCGTCACCGGCGACTTCGATGGCGACGGCAAGACCGACGTCGCCACCTTCCGCCCGAGCACCGGCATCTGGTACATCCTCCGCTCCAGCGACGGTAAGCTCCAGCAAGTCACGTGGGGAGCGCCCGGCGACGTGCCCGTCACCGGCGACTTCGATGGCGACGGCAAGACCGACGTCGCCACTTATCGCCCGAGCACCGGCATCTGGTACATCCTCCGCTCCAGCGACGGTAAGCTCCACCAAGTCACGTGGGGAGCTGTTGGCGACCAACCGCTGGCGCTCCGGCACCGATGATTGCGGTTGACATTGGCCTCAGCGGTGGCTTCATAGCCACCCGCTGAGGCCGGTCGAGAAGCACCCAGCCAGGAACACCCGTGTTGGCTGGGCATAGACGCCGCCGGGGCGACGACTCCGAGGTCTCGGGTCCGACCTCAAATCGATGCGTACAGCCATACACCCACATCTCGCGCAAGGTACATTCGCAGCAGATTCCCTCGACGGGGGCACGAGTCCAAGCGCCGCCCCTTACGCGGTCGGACTCCCCATGCCGAGCGCCAAATAGGCGCGCTTGGCGGTTGTAGTCCTCAATCCCTCAATCTTCCCGCCGAGCGGCGCGAGGGCGGAAGATTCTTCTAATAAGCTAGATCCGGCGACTGAACAATCATGATCAGGTCAATGACCCCGACGCTGGGTGACCCACGCACCTCGCAGGACACGCTGCACATGCGCCCTCTCTAGCCAAAGTGCCGATAGAGCATCTTGCCGGCGGCGATCAGGAACCTATCGGGCACGCGGGCGCAGAACTGCTCCTCAATTCGTGCCGACCACCCCGGGCGGGCGTCCGGGATCGGAGAGGCGGAGCATCGCAGGTAATCAATCACGGATCGTGTCGCTCCCCATCTGTCTTTGAAAATCACCAATCCGGGCGTATTCAAGTCCGAACGGCCCAGGTCAAATTCGTGACGGCCACAGCGCTTGGCCTCGTGAATTGCCCTCCACAGTAACAAGTGCGTGCCACCAAGGTTGCGGACTCGCGGATCGCTACAGCCGTACTTATACACGAGAGAACCCTTGAAGCCTAGAGTGAGAACGCTCGCGACCGGCCGATCATCCTTCGAGCACACATGTATCGTGAGGCTATCGCCCATGCATGATATCAAATGACGAAACCAGGCGAGTGGTTGCGGCGGCAACTGCTTCCGACGACATGTCAACAACAGAAGCTGATAGAATTTGGTCAGGAGCGCTTCAGATCTTCCTTCCTCATAGACCAACCCCTCTCGCTCTGCGCGACGAATCTTCCTTTGGACGCAGTCCTTGTGAAAACTGCGAAAGAGGACCTCGATTGTAGGACGAAGATCGATGCGGTGAAAATAGAAGCTGGTGCTCTTCTCAAATCCGCCTGAACGCTGCACCGTCTTGCGCAACGGTCTGATCTCGATGTATTTCCAGTTCTCTCTTCGTCGATCTTGCTCCAGGAAATCGAGGAAGTACGGCAGTTCGTCTTCTCCATTGGTCAGCGGTTCGGTATGGTCAGAAAAAGGCAGCGATACCAGCCGGCGCCCAGTCAGCCAACTGGTGATCCGGCAGAAGACCAGACCATTCGCTAGCTCCCCTCTCGGCGGTGAGGTGGTATATGCGATTGGTTCATAGCCGTAAGTGCGACGCAAGGCGTCCAGCCAACCACGCGAGTGAAACATGCTCGCGCTAGGATGCCTCTCAAGGAATTCCGGCCAGCGGGGATCCTGCAGGGGATCAAATCTATAAACCGGCACTCTTGTGCCTCGCCCCTTCTCGTCAGCCATATCTGACGGGACAATTGCCAAGACCAGTTCGATTCAGACAATACGACCGCTCACAGTGATGCCGGCTCGCGCCGGCACGGGACACTCTCCAGTTCACGTTTATGCCATTCCACTCTCCACCACGTCCAAATGCCAAAAACGTGAACTGGAGAGTGTC
>QHRX01000246.1 GCA_003221455.1 Candidatus Rokuibacteriota bacterium | reverse complement strand
CCGCATCGCGAACGTCGCGCCGATCTGCCCCATGCTGTTGCCGCCGTCGACGAGGATGGCGGCCGCCGCCTCCCGGGCGACCCGTGGCCGGCCGCGGGGATCGATCTTGCCGTCGAGGAGCCGGTCGGCGTACTCGGGGACCCGCAGCACGCCATGGGAGTGGACGCCCTGGAGGTCCGCCGTCACCAGCGTCTCGCCGAGCAAGGCGGCGTCGTCGGCTGACATCCCGCACGCGGCGAAGATGCCCGTGACGACCGCGTGCAGCCGGTCAGGCGGGATCCGTCGCTCCCGCTCGGCTCCCGGGTACGCGCTCACCCGCCGCTCAAAACGGGATGATGCCGCGCGCCTGCATGCACATGCGGAAGAGGACGATCGACCCGGCGGCGCGGGGATCCCTGAGACATTCCGCCTGGGCGAGCTCGAACTCCTGCTCCGTCACGCCGGGCCGGGCCGCGCGGAAGTCCAGGAGCGCCGCCCCGCCGGGCCGGGGCCGGACGATCACCTCGCCCGGCACCCGCTCCGCGCGCTCGTAGCCGCTGACGATACAGATGAACCGGAACGTCCCCGCCTCGCGGAAGAGGGCGGTGAAGCCGCCGGCGATCCGCCGCGCCTCCGGGGCGCCGTCGTCAGGGACCACCTCGATCGAGAGGAAGCGCGGGTCCGCGAAGACGACCTCGGTCCCCGCCTCGATCTCGAGGATCCGGGTGGGCAAGAGTTCGTCGAGCGTCACCATCGTCATCGACTGCAATCCGTCCGCGGCGCTCGCCCCGGCCCCGAGCGCCAGCACGGCGGCGGCCACCGACACCGCCAAGGTGCTCCGTCGCATCGCGCATCCTCCCGTCGGCTCGGGACTCCGCCGCCCCCCGGCGCCGCCTACTCGAACGTGGCGACCACGGGCGCGTGGTCCGAGGGCCGGGCGCCCTTGCGTTCGTTCCGGTCGATCTCGACCGCGGCGCAGCGCTTGGCCAGCGACGGGCTCAGCAGGATGTGGTCGATCCGGAGCCCCCGGTTCCGGTGAAACGCGCCGGCCCGGTAGTCCCACCACGTGTAGAGACCTCCCTCCTGGGGCCGGTGGATCCGGAGCGCGTCGGCCAGCCCCCAGGCGAGGAGCGCGCGGAAGGAGCTCCGCTCGGGCTCGCTCGCCATGACGTGACCGCGCCACTGCTCGGGATCCCAGACGTCGCGATCCTCGGGCGCGATATTGAAGTCGCCGCAGACGACGACGTCCTCGCCGGCGTCGACCTCGCTCTCAAGGAAGGCCAGGAGCCGGCGGTACCAGCCGAGCTTGTAGGTGTACCCGGGCGAGCCCAGCTCGCCGCCGTTGGGCGCGTAGACGTTCACGATGCGCGCGCCGCCGCTCGAGGTGACGAGGAGCCGGCGCGGGGCGTCCGGTCCGTCGCCAGGGAGCGCGCGGATCACCTTCGCGCCCGGTGACCGGGAGAGGATGGCGACACCGTTGTAGGTCCGCTCGCCGGAGACGAGCGCTTGGTAGCCGAGCGCTTCCAGCTCTGCCAGCGGGAAGTGCTCGTCCTGGACCTTGGTCTCCTGCAGGCAGACGACGTCGGGCTGCCGGCGCTCGAGCCAGGGCAGGAGCCGGGGCAGGCGCGTGCGAACCGAGTTGACGTTCCAGGTGGCGATCTTCACGCTGCCTGAGCATAACACCTGGTACCTGGCGGGATGATGTGGTCCACTCTAGGCAGCGTGAGCGCACGGGCACTGAATCTGCTCTCACGGTCCCGGCCGCCACCGGAGACGCGGTGGTGGCCACGACGCGGGATCGCCGGTTCGTCACCCCCGACGTCACCGGGGACGCGACGTGCGACGGCCCGGAGCGCCTAATCGGCGCGGGGGACCGGCGCCGTCACGACGTCGTCTCCGGCGACCGGCGGCTCGATCCCTTCGCCAGCGCCAGCGACCGCGACACCGCCCTGCCGCTCCGCGCGCCCGTCCGCCGGGTCGAGTACACGCGCGGGCGGTTTCCGGGCCGGGAGGGCCAGACCTGGGTGGCGGCGAAGCCGGCAGCGTACCCGCCGCAGGCGGTATGGCTCCGTGAGGGCCACCGGCGGGATCGGCGGGCGCGGCGGCCCCCGGGAGAGAGCCCTTGCGACCGGTCGGCGCCGGACGCGCGCCCGTAGCGCTCGGGGAGGGAGAGGGCATGGCACACGTCTACCAGAACTACGTCGGCGGAGAATGGATCGCCGCCGCCTCCGGTCGGACCTTCGACGACGTGAACCCGGCCGACCGCGGCGACGTGCTCGGCGGGTTTCCGCGCTCGGACTCGACCGACGTGGACCGGGCCGTCCAGGCCGCGCAGGAGGGGTTCGCCCGGTGGCGCCGCGTTCCCGCGCCGCGCCGGGCCGAGGTCGTGCTCCGGGCGGGTCAGATTCTCCGCCAGCGGAAGGAGGAGCTCGGCCAGTTGATGTCGCGCGAGATGGGCAAGGTGTTGGCGGAGGCCCTCGGCGACGTCCAGGAGGGCATCGACACGGCCGAGTATATGGCGGGCGAGGGCCGGCGGCTCTTCGGCGTCCAGGCGCCGTGCGAGCTCCCGCAGAAGTTCGGCGTGGCGATCCGCGTGCCGGTCGGCGTCGTCGCGGCGATCACCCCCTGGAACTTCCCGCTGGCGATTCCCACGTGGAAGATCCTGCCCGCGCTCGTCTGCGGCAACGCCGTCGTCTTCAAGCCGGCCGAGGACACGCCGCTCCTGGCGACCCGGCTCGTCGAGATCCTGGCCGAGGCGGGGCTCCCGGGCGACGTGCTGAACCTGGTCCACGGGGTGGGCGAGGAGGCGGGCGCCGCCCTCGTCCGGCACCCTGGGGTCAGCCTCGTCTCGTTCACGGGGTCGACGGAGGTCGGTCGCCGGGTCGCGACCGTCTGTGCCCAAGAGGGCAAGAAGGTCTCGCTCGAGATGGGCGGGAAGAACGCGATCCTCGTCATGGACGACGCCCAGCTCGACCTTGCGGTCGACGGCGCCGTGTGGGGCGGGTTCGGCACCTCCGGCCAGCGCTGCACCGCCGCCAGCCGCGTGATCGTCCACGAGGCGGTGGCCGGCGCCTTCACCGACCGGTTCGTCGAGCGGGTGCGCCGGCTCCGCCTGGGCCCCGGGCTCGAGCCGACGACCGACGTCGGCCCCGTGATCAACGCCCGGCAGCTCGAGCGCATCCACCAGTACACGGAGGTCGGCCGCGGGGAGGGCGCGCGCGTCCTCACGGGCGGCGAGCCCGCGACCGAGGGCGCGCTCGCCCGGGGGTTCTTCTACCGCCCGACGGTGTTCGTCGAGGTCG
>QHRX01000245.1 GCA_003221455.1 Candidatus Rokuibacteriota bacterium | reverse complement strand
CGCCCCGATCGGGAGCCAGCTCTTGCTGGCGTCGACGGAGAGTCTGGCCGGCCCAAAGCCTCGGGCAGTGCCGAGCGGCGCGACGGCGCTCCAGACGGAGATCGGCGCCGTCAGAGTAAGAATCAGGACCAAAGCAAGGAGCCTATGACAGACCAGACTGGAAGATCCTATAGTTCCACCCCCACTCTGAGGCCGACCCAGAGACGTTTACTCGTGTGACTCCTGTCGTCGAAGCCCCTAGATTTACTACTAAATCTATAAGTCGCCCCCTTCGCACAAGTCAAGAATTAAAACTTAGGAGCCTTCCAGCCGTGCCAGGGGCAGGACGAGGGGGCCTCTCAGCCAGACGGCTGGGCAGTAGAGCGGGCCCCGTCGGGACCCGGACGAGGCATCCCCTGACGAGGGGACAGCCAGTCCAGGTCGTAAGTATCTGATACTACTAATCAATATGACCAAGCCCCCTACACACCTGAAAAAAGGGGGCGGTGATGGCCGAGAGCGCCCCCGCGTCATGATGGCAAGCTACTTCTGCCGTCGGCCCTGGCATTCCCTTCAAGAGCGGAGGCATTTGCCGTGCCACCCGGTTCAGTGGCCGACTGTCCTTGTTTAGGTAGCTGCCGGGCGAACTCGGCGGCGCGCGCAACTCGCAGAGGATATTGAGAAGATTTGGGAATCCCCTTGGACCCCTGCGCGGTGAGAGACGCAGCGCGCGAGAGTCACGGCAACACCCAGGAACGGGATTATCGTCCCTTACGACCCTCGCGCCGTCGATCGCCCGACAGTGCGCTCCGGGGTTTGACTGAGCTCGCCATGAGCGGTTCTCCAATCCCGGCGTATTCAGGTTCACCCTGCTGATGGTCCCAGGGGATGGCGGGCGTCGAGATCGCCGAGCGCGGGGGCCCGACGGTCGTGCAGCTGAGTCGATTGCGTCGGCGCTTCTGGCCGTGGAGGCTTCCGCGCTGTCAGCGGGCCTGTGAAACGGCGCAGGTCAGCGAAACAGCACTCTGAGCAGCAGGCGATTCATTGGGCGCTGGCGGAGAACCGCACGGATCAGCTCCCCGTGCCAATTGAAGCGGGCCGTGCGGCGGATCAGGGCTTGCATGTCATCCGTGGCGAGCATCCGCACGATCGCGTCGAACTCACCGTCGCTGAGCCGCGTGAGGAGGCGTCGGAACCAGATCGCCGCTCTCAGCTCCGGTGCCAGGCGTTCGCGCCACCGCTGCTCGTAGCGGCTGAGAAAGATCTCGTCGAGCCGCCCCTCGTGGAAGCCTTCGATCAAGGTCTCGGCGGCCAACGACGCGCTCAGGAGACTGTAGAAGATGCCGCCACCCGTCGTCGGCTTCGTGAAACCGCCCGCGTCGCCGACCGCGAGCGTCCGGGGCGCATAGGTCTTGCCGATCGATCTGAGCGGGAGGAGCCGCCGGATGGGAGGCCCGGGCTCCGCTTCGAACCGTCGCCGCAGCTCCGGCCTCCCCAACAGCCGGTCGAGGTAGACCCGCGCGTCACCCGCCGCCATGACGCCGACCTTCAACCGGTCTCGGCGACCGCGGGCGACAGGCACGACCCACGCGAATCCGTCCCGCGCCACGCTTCGGCCGAAATGCAGTTCGACCCAATCGGACGCTGCGGCATCGAGCTCGAGTTGCGCCGAGTGGGCCACCCGGCCGGGGAGCCCAAGCCCGAGCTGGCGCTGGAAGCGATACGACACACCGCAGGCGAGGACGCAGGCCTTTGTGCGCAACACGTGGTTCCCAGCGGCTAGACGAACGCCGTCCTCGTCGATGGAAACCTCGCTCACCCGGACTCCGGTGCAGATCAGCGCACCCGCCTCGCTGGCCTGCGCCGCGAGTCCCTTGTCGAAGTCACCGCGGTCGATGGCCAGAACCTGCTCGCGCCCATTCGCATCCCACTCGATGTCACACGACTCGCCACCCGGCGAGTGCAGGCGAGCGCGGCTGAGCCGCTTGAGCACGACATCGTCAGGAATTTTAGTGAGCTCCGCAGTCTCGAGCGAGATGATGCCGGTGCAGTGAGTGGGCTCGCCGATGACTGGATGCTCCTCGAGCAGGATCACGTCAAGGCCCGCCTCCGCACACCGGGCGGCGACCAGCAAGCCTGCCGGCCCGCCGCCAACGATCGCGATATCCATCATCCGAAGAGTCCGGTGGCCAGTGTTCGCGTTCTGCCCCTGGCGCGTGTTTCACACGTTATGCAAGACCGTCTCCACTGAAACGACCGGGATGAATGGCGGTGCGCCTGAGTGTGTCCCCGCACCCCGGCGCAACACCCGGCACTCAGCGCTGGGACGCCTCGAAACGAGGCTGATGCCCGCGGACCAGCAAGCAATGTGGTTGAGCCAGGAGGCGTGCGTGGGAGTGAACTGTTAGTAACTGCCAGCCGGCCCGCCAGCGACGTCTTCACGCTCGAGTGCTTGTCAGTTTGGTAGTTGCCCAGGGCAGTCCGGATCTCCTTCCGTCGGGGCATGAGTCGATCATCCTTGTCACGGAACGCGAGAGCTCCAGCGGGCTGATCGCCCGGCTGACCGCTTTCAAGACCGCCCACACCACGATGGTGCCATAGCGGCGACACGCGCGCGCCGGCCGCTTCGACAGCGTCGACCGCAAGCGCAGCACCCGCGGGCAGGATCGAACGCCTGGGTCCGGGTCTCCTCGTCGGCTTAGGCCGCGAATGGCGGTACGGGCGCGCGTCACGCACCTTCTGGACAACCTCCGTCCCGCTGCACGACCTCACGTCATCGCTCTGTATCGTCCGTCGCGTCGCGTTATCGGTTCCGCCTTCCCTCGCCCTCGCCCAGGCGCTTCTGTTGGCGCGGCGGCGCCTGCCTTCGAGTGTCATTGTCGCCCAGCGGGACCTAACGCGCCTGGGGCCCACGTTCGTCGCCACGCGGTAATTCGCCCCTGCTCAGTGCGCACGAACGGTTTCGACCACCCAGCGGCACCCGCTCGCCACGAGCGCCACCCCCGCAGTCTGGAGCATTGACGCGGAAAACTTCCGTACGTTCCCCACGCCAGGGCGTGACGATAGCATGATCAGCGCCCACGCACTGAGATTTCACCGCGACCCGAGCACGCATCCCACAGAATCCCAGAGGCACGGGACAACGTGGATTCAGCCGGTCAGTTTCTTGATGAGCAGCTGGATCTTTGGGACGAGGAGAGCGAGGCTCGACTTCACTCGGTTCGTAGAGGTCGGGCACGTCCAAGACCAAGATCTTTCCCGCATGGTCCGGCCACTGGTTCCGGATCAGCTGGAGGGGACGCGGACCGCTCGAAAAGCGGACATGTCACGTGTTCTCGGGAGGGGACAGATCATGTGCCCCTACATATTGTGCCCCTACATATTAATGACGCCGCCTCTTTACATACTGCTTCCTCTTGACACAAAACCTAACAAGTGGCGTAGACTTTCCAAGTCTTTTAATTCGAATCGTACTGACTCTGGGGGAACACGGAGGTCCCCGTCTGTCACACTGGTCGCTGCGCACAAGTCTTCTTGAAGCGCGTGCGGCACAACTCCCTATCTGGCTTCCTCGACGAGCCCCGAGACGTGGGTCAGCGGCAGCCATCCCGCCGACGGCCCAGGATAGAGATCGGCATTGGGTCAGGGTGCAAGCGACGCCGTCGTCCGCCGCCTGCGCGACGTTCGAGGTCTGACCCAACTCGTCGGCGATGCGCCAAGTTTCG